>NZ_VFVM01000005.1:0-405430 GCF_006442845.1 Mesorhizobium sp. B2-4-2
AAAAGGATGTGCTCGCGGGTCTGCGGCATCGGGCCGTCGGCGGCCGACACAACCAGGATCGCGCCGTCCATCTGCGCGGCACCGGTGATCATGTTCTTCACATAGTCGGCGTGGCCGGGGCAGTCGACATGGGCGTAGTGGCGGTTCTCCGTCTCGTACTCGACGTGAGCCGTCGAAATCGTGATGCCGCGCGCCTTCTCTTCCGGCGCCGCGTCAATCTGGTCATAGCGCTTGTATTCGCCAAAATACTTGGTGATCGCTGCCGTCAAAGACGTCTTGCCATGATCAACGTGGCCAATCGTGCCGATGTTCACATGCGGCTTGGTGCGCTCGAATTTACCTTTTGCCATAGTCTCTTTCCTTGGACGGCCTGGACCTTCAGTTCAGTCGAATGCGGGGCGATTAGCGACAAAGGCCAAAAAACACAAGCGTCTTTTGCCCGGGCGCCTTCTCACTCGGCCCGAACCCGTGATCCGATTGCGGGGATATGGCGCTGATATAGGAACGTGTCGCGTGAAATGGAATGGCCTAAACCCCTGCGCAATCGCGCCGGCCTCCCGCGCCCCGCTCGTCGGTCGCTGTCGGATTTGTCGGCGCTTCATGGCCCATTGCGGCGGTGTTCCCGCTCTGATTTCCTGCACCGATGCATTTCATCCCGACAGCCGTTCGCGGCCCTCTGTTCATGATCGTCTCGACCGGGTCGTATCTCGTCAACGATACGATGATGAAGCTCGCCACGGCGGGCCTGCCGTCCTATGAAGTGCTGTTCCTGCGCGGCGCGGCGGCAGCGCTCTGGGGCTTTCCGCTGCTGTTTGCGCTTGGTTATGGCAAACAGATCCCGCTGATCTTCGACAAGCGCGTGCTGCACCGCAACCTGCTCGAACTGGCCGCCATCCTTTGTTACGTCGTGGCGCTCGCCAACATGCAGATCGCCGATTCCACCGCCCTCGGACAGGTCACGCCGCTCTTGATGCTGGTCGGCTCCTCCATCCTGTTCGGCGAGCGGATCGGCGGCCAGCGCATGGCGCTGATCGGTCTCGGCTTCATCGGCGCGCTGATGGTGGCGCAACCGACCATGCAGGGCATCTCGGTCTACGCCTTGCTGGCGCTTGGCAATGCGGCATTGTCGGCCGCGCGCGATCTCACCGGCAGGCGGGTTCCGGCCGAGGTGCCGGGAATGATCGTGGCGATCTCCGCCGTCGTCGTGGTGCTGATCGGCGCCGGTGCGGCACACCTGGTTTCAGAGCGCTGGATCATGCCCGGAGCACATCATTTGCTGCTCATGGCCGGAGCCGGGTTTTTCCTGATCTTCGGCCATTTCTTCATCTTCATGGCCTATCGCGTCGGGCCGACCAGCGCAGTGGCGCCGTTCTACTACTGCTTCACCGTCTGGGCGATGATTTCGGGCCTGCTGGTGTTCGGACAATTCCCAAACGCGCTGGCGATTTGCGGCATCCTTCTGGTTGTCGGTAGCGGATTGGCCATCGTCTCGCTCGACCAGCGCAAGCGCCGGCTGACTGTCGTGGCCTAAGTCGGCTCCAGTTGCGGCCGATTATCGCCGGGGGTCTCGCCGCAAAGCTCAACACGCTGCCCGCGAGATCCTCAAGAGGGTCAGATAGGACGCGCCAGACGGCGCTCCGCGGTGGCAAACACCGCCGATGATGGACAGACGAGGGCGCATGACCCGAAAGGCGGGATCCGGTTTCGGGAAAGGTCATGGACAAGCGAACGGATAAAATCCCATCCCGAACCTTCGGAATGGGACTGGTGCTAAATAGTCCGCTTGCCGGCGAACTGGTGGTAAGCCCATAACACGACCACGGCGCCCACCACCGCGACGATCAGGCTGTATATGTTGAGACCGGTCACGCCCGACGCGCCGAAAGCGCTGAAGATCAGGCCGCCGACAATGGCGCCGACAATGCCGAGCACGATATCCATGATCATGCCCTGGCCGCTCTTGTTGACGATCTTGCTGCCAAGAAAGCCGGCGATGACTCCCAGAATAATCCAGCTGATGATTGACATTTTTCCTCTCCAATCCCCTGCCGCGTCCATCATTTTCATATGATTGTCAAAAGCTCAAGCCAGCTTGAAATTCCGCCCGATTGCGTCATTGTGACGATGGGACGGGCTTGGTTGACAAGGAGATCCACGATGGGACTGTTTGACAATGCCGTTCCGGGCGGCAACATCACCAAACCCCTGATGATCGCGCTCGGCGCGCTGCTGGTCGGAAAGATGCTCAGCGGCAGGAGTGCCGAACAGCCGGAGCAACCCCAAGCTCCCGTACCGGCCGAGCCCAGTGAAACCACTGCCGGCGATGGCGGCCTGCTTGGCGGACTGGGCGGCCTGCTCGACAAATTGAAGAACTCCGGCCACGGCAACGTCGCCGATTCCTGGGTCGGCACCGGTCAGAACCAACCGATCAACGCCAACGACCTGGGCAACGCGATCGGACCGCAGGTCATCCACGAGATCGCGCAACGGACGGGACTCGACGAGCAGGAACTGCTCAAGCAATTGTCCGCAGCCTTGCCTGGCATCGTCGACAAGCTGACGCCGAACGGCCAGGTGCCGCAGCAACACCAGGTCGCGTCGGCCTTCAACAGCTGAAGCCAGTGGACAGCCATCCTCTGGAGCGCTGCGCGACCTGGCCGCGCAGCGTTTCAGCTTGCCGATGGCATGGGTTGGAAATCTGGAGCGGGTAGCGGGAATCGAACCCGCATATTCAGCTTGGAAGGCTGCTGCTCTACCACTGAGCTATACCCGCGCCGTGCACTGAAGTATCGGATTCCGCGGAAAAGCGCCATGCGCTTTTCGCCTCCGATGCTTTCACGTTTCAGGGCTTCCGGGCCGGCAGTGGTGGAGAGGGTTGGATTCGAACCAACGTAGGCTAAGCCAACGGATTTACAGTCCGTCCCCTTTAACCACTCGGGCACCTCTCCAGTCTGCCGCCGGAGCCATGCAACGAGGCATTCTTGCCGATCCGGACCCGAGTATCACTTCTCCGAAATCAGCGAAGCGCCTTATGGCGGCAAGGTCAGTGGGTGTCAACCGCGTGGGAAGGGTTTTTCGATGTTGTTCGCCGGCTGCGGCGACGGGCCATATCCCTGGCCGCCGGAGACCGCTATAGAAGCCGGCCATGAGCAACAAGACCGGCACCCCGAAAGACACCCACTACGCCAAGCTGCGTCGTGTACACCGCGACGAAAAGAGCGGCGGCGCGCCGGCGTTCCGGCCGCGCCAGCCCATGCCGCCGGGCGAGAACGCAGCCCACGGGCTGGTGCGGCTCTATGGCCTGCATACGGTGCGCGCGGCACTCGACAATCCGCGCCGCAAGATCCGGAAAATGCTGGTGACGCGCAATGCCGCCGAGCGGCTGGGACTGGCCGACCTCGCGGCTCTTCCCTTCAAGGCGGAACTGGTCGAACCCAGGGACATCGACAAGATCACGGGTTCGGATGCCGTGCACCAAGGCGCGTTGATCGAGGCCGAGCCGCTGAAGCCCAAGCGACTCGACGCTCTCGGCGATACAAAGCTGGTGCTGGTGCTCGACCAGATCACCGATCCGCACAATGTCGGCGCCATCCTGCGCTCGGCGGTCGCCTTCGATGCCGGCGCGCTGATCACCACGGCGCGCCACAGCCCGCAGGAATCGGGCGTGCTGGCGAAATCAGCCTCGGGCGCGCTCGAACATATCGACCAGATCGAGGTCAAGAACCTGGCCGACGCGCTCGCGCAACTGCACGAGGCCGGCTTCCAGACAATCGGTCTCGATTCGGACGGCCCGGCCGAACTCGAAACGAGCTTTGCCGGCGACAAGCTTGCCCTGGTGCTGGGCGCGGAAGGCAAGGGCTTGCGCCAGAAGACGCGCGAGACGGTGACGACACTGGCCCGCCTCGACATGCCCGGCGCGATCCGCTCGCTCAACGTGTCGAACGCGGCGGCGGTAAGCCTTTATGCGGCACGGAAATTCCTGAGGCAGTAGGGCAGTACGGCAATAAGGCAGTAGGGTTTCCAATCCGCCCGGAACGGGCGGCTCCCACTGCCCTACTGCCCCTACTGCCCTACCTCATGCCCGGCCATCCGCTCCAGCGCCCTGACCAGGGCCGAGTGATCCTCCCTGGCGCCGCCATTGGCGGCGCAGGAGTTGAACAGTTGCTGGGTGGTCGACGTGTTGGGCAGGGAGACGCCGAGCGCCCTTGCCCCTTCCAGCGCAAGGTTGAGATCCTTCTGGTGCAGTTCGATGCGGAAACCCGGCGCGAAGGTGCGCCTGACCATGCGCTCACCATGGACTTCGAGGATGCGCGAGGCGGCCAACCCGCCCATCAGCGCCTGCCTGACCTTGGCGGGGTCGGCGCCGGCTTTCGAAGCAAAAACAAGCGCTTCGGCGACGGCTTCAATGGTCAGCGCGACGACGATCTGGTTGGCGACCTTGGTGGTCTGGCCGACGCCGTTCGGTCCGACCAGGGTGATGTTCTTGCCCATCTTCTCGAAAACGGGCCTGGCGCGCTCGAAGGCCTTCTCCTCGCCGCCGACCATGATGGTCAGCGATGCGGCCTTGGCTCCCACCTCGCCGCCCGAGACCGGCGCATCGAGATAGTCGCAGCCCAGTTCGTTGATTTTTTTGGCGAAGACCTTGGTCTCGATCGGTGAGATCGAGCTCATGTCGATGGCCAATTTGCCTTTGGAAAGACCTGATGCGACGCCGTTGTCGCCGAACAGCACCTCGGCCACCTGCGGTGTGTCGGGCACCATGGTGATGATGATATCGGCGGCCTTCGCCACGGCGGCATGGCCGGTGACAGTTTTCAGTCCCTTGGCCACCAGTTCGGCCTGTGGCCTGGAGCGGTGGTCGCTGGCGATCACCGTGTAGCCGGCGTCCAGCAAATGTCCCGCCATCGGCGCGCCCATGATGCCAAGGCCGATGAAGCCGATGGTTTCCATTGTGGTTCTCCGTCTTGTTGAGGTTGCGTTCCTTCACGCCCCCCTCTGGCCTGCCGGCCATCTCCCCCACAGGTGGGGAGATTGGCAGTTTCGGCGCTGGCCCCAACTTTCCCGGTTCAAAATTTAGCGAAGCCGCCGGTGACATCCAACCTCCGCCCTTGGTGGGGGAGATGGCCGACAGGCCAGAGGAGGGCGTGAAGGAACGCGAGTTCGATTTCGACAGCTAAGCCGCGGCACTTCCCTGCCCGGCCAGCTCCCTTAACCAACCCAACCCTTGCTCAGTTCCGGCCTTCGGCTTGTATTCCGCGCCGACCCAGCCGGAATAACCAATGCGGTCGATATGCTCGTACAGGAAGGGATAGTTGATCTCGCCCGTCCCCGGCTCGTGACGGCCGGGATTGTCCGCAAGCTGGATATGCGCGATGCGGCCGAGGTTTGCCTCGATGGTACGGGCGAGATCCCCCTCCATGATCTGCATGTGGTAGATGTCGTATTGCAGGAACAGGTTCTTCGAGCCGACGCGGTCGATCAGCGCCAGCGCCTGGTCGGAATAATTGAGGAAGAAGCCTGGAATGTCGCGCGTGTTGATCGGCTCGATCAGCAATTTGATACCGGCCTGCTCCAGTTTCTCCGCCGCGAAGGCGAGGTTCTCGGCAAAGACATCCTCGAGCACCTTGCGGTCGACACCGGCGGGCGCGATGCCGGCCAGGCAATTGACCTGTGAGCAGCCGAGCGCCTGCGCGTAGGTGATCGCCTTGGCGATGCCCTGGCGGAATTCCGGCACTCGGTCCGGCAAAACGGCGATACCGCGCTCGCCCTTGCCCCAATCGCCCGCCGGCAGGTTGAACAGCACCTGTGTCAGGCCGTTCTTCTTCAGCCGCGCGGCCACCACCTCGGGGGCATGGTCGTAGGGGCCTATATATTCGACGCCTTTGAAGCCCGCGCGGGCAGTTGCGTCAAAACGTTCGAGGAAGTCATGCTCGCCAAAGAGCATCGAAAGATTGGCTGAAAAACGCGGCATTTTTTTGTCCTTCTTCCGTCCTAGTCGAGCATGACGATCGCTGTCGGGGCATCCTCTTGATGTTCGGCAAGGTCTTCGAATTCGGTGATCTTGTCGATCTCGGTGCCCATCGAGATATTGGTGACGCGTTCGAGGATGAATTCGAGCACTACGGGAACCTGATGCTCCTTCATCAGCCGCTGCGCCTCCATGAAGGCACCGGCGAATTCTTCCGGTTTGCGCACCCTGACCGCCTTGCAGCCCATCGCCTCGGCAACAGCGACGTGGTCGACGCCGTAGCCGGCCTCGGGATCGTCCGATCGGTTGATGTTCTCGAAAGCAAGGCTGACCTCGTAATCCATCGAGAAGCCGCGCTGCGCCTGGCGGATCAGGCCGAGATAGGCATTGTTCACGACGACGTGGATGTAGGGCAGTTTGTGCTGCGCGCCGACCGCCAGTTCCTCGATCATGAACTGGAAGTCATAGTCGCCCGACAGCGCCACGATGGTGCGGTCGGGATCGGCGGCGCGCACGCCAAGGGCTGCCGGCAGTGTCCAGCCGAGCGGGCCGGCCTGGCCGCAATTGATCCAGTTGCGGGGCTTGTAGACATGCAGGAACTGCGCGCCGGCGATCTGCGACAGGCCGATCGTGGTGACGTAGGTGACGTCGCGCCCGAACGCCTTGTTCATCTCCTCATAGACGCGCTGCGGCTTGAGCGGCACCTGGTCGAAATGCGTCTTGCGCTTCATGGTCTTCTTGCGGTCCTGGCATTCCTTCGCCCAGCCCGACCAGTCGCGCAGTATTCCGGCCGTTTTCCACTCGGTGGCGACGTCGAGCAGCATCTTCAGCGCAGCCCCCGCATCCGAGACGACGCCGAGATCCGGGGCGAACACACGGCCGATCTGCGTCGGCTCGATGTCGACATGGATGAACTTTTTTCCCTTGGTGTAGACATCGACCGAACCGGTGTGGCGGTTGGCCCAGCGGTTGCCGATGCCGAAGACGAAGTCGGCTTCCAGCATCGTCGCGTTGCCATAGCGGTGCGAGGTCTGCAGGCCGCACATGCCGGCCATCAGCCGATGGTCGTCGGGGATCGCGCCCCAGCCCATCAGCGTCGGGATGACGGGCACGCCGGTAATCTCGGCGAATTCTATCAGCAGGTCCGACGCATCGGCATTGATGATGCCGCCGCCGGCGACGATCAGCGGCTTTTCAGCGGCGTTGAGCATCGCCAGAGCCTTTTCGGCCTGGGCGCGCGTCATCGCCGGCTTGAACGGCGCCAGCGGCTCGTAGGCGTCGATGTCGAACTCGATCTCGGCCAATTGGACGTCGACCGGCAGGTCGATCAGCACCGGTCCCGGGCGCGAAGACCTCATCAGGTGGAATGCCTTCTGCAGCGCCATCGGCACGAGATAAGGCTCCATGACGGTGACCGCCCATTTGGCGACGGGCGACGCGATAGCGGCGATGTCGACGGCCTGGAAATCCTCCTTGTTCAGCCGCGCCCGCGGCGCCTGGCCGGTGATGCAGAGGATCGGGATGGAATCGGCTGCGGCCGAGTAGAGCCCGGTGATCATGTCGGTGCCGGCTGGGCCAGACGTGCCGATGCAGAGCCCGATATTGCCTGCCTTGGCCCTGGTAAAACCTTCGGCCATGTGCGACGCGCCCTCGACATGACGGGCCAGCACATGGCGGATCGTGCCCCTCGCCTTCAGGGCCGAGTAGAGCGGATTGATCGCCGCGCCCGGCACACCGAAGGCGCAGGCGATGCCTTCCTTTTCGAGAACGAGAACCGCAGCATCGACAGCGCGCATCCTGGCCATTGTTCCGACCCTCCACAGGGTTGTGATTGTTGGATGACCGAGAATGTCAGCAAGCCGGCTATTTTTCAATTTTTTCAGAATATTTTTTCATTTCTAGGAAGCTGCCGTTGCCAATTGATTTCCTTTGTCTTTTTGTTTTCCAAAAAGTGGCAATGCAGAACGCGTGAAAAACTTTTTCATTGTCCGTTCGGGAAAATCGTGCATGATGGCGTAAATGGAAACCGCTGAAAAACGCCAGCGCGGCCGGCCGCGCGCCTTCAACGGCCCCTCGGAAGCGGCTTCGGTGCAGTCGTTGGACCGGGCCTTGCGCATCCTGGCCATCGTTGCCGAAGGCAGCGGCCTGTCGCTGAGCGAGATATCCGCGCAAAGCGGTCTGGCCGCCTCTACCGCCTACCGCATGCTGACGACGCTCGAAAACCACGGCATGGTCGAGTTCGACAGTTCGGACCAGCTTTGGTCGATCGGCGTCGAGACCTATCGGATGGGCGCGGCGTTCCTGCGCCGCCGCAAGCTGGTCGACCGCGCGCGCATCGTCATGCAGGAGCTGATGGAGAAAACCGGCGAGACCGCCAATCTCGGCGTCGCCGAGGACGATTGCGTGGTGTTCGTCAGCCAGGTCGAGACGCACCAGGCAATTCGCGCCTTCTTCCGACCGGGGACGCGCAGCCCTTTTCATGCCTCCGGCATCGGCAAGGCGGTGCTGGCCCATCTCGAGCCGGAGCGCGTCGGAGCCATCCTGCGCAAGGCCGGCCTGCAGCGCTTTACCGACAGGACGCTGTCCGACATCCCTGCCCTCGCGCATGATCTCGCGACGATCAAGCTGCGCGGCTGGTCGGTCGATGACGAGGAACGGCATCCAGGCATGCGCTGCGTGGCATCAGCCATCTTCAACGAATTCGGCGAGCCGATCGGCGGAGTCTCGGTGTCGGGCCCGACGGTTCGGGTGACGCCTGAACGGCTGGCCGAGATCGGCCCGCTGGTGCACAGCGCCGCGGCCGAGGTGACCAAGATGATCGGCGGCGTGCAAACCGGATGATTAACCTGCTCCGGGCAACGCGCTTCTGCTCGCAAGATCGAAGAAATCGAGCAGGATCGCCATGCCGACACCGCAGGCGGTGAAGACGAGGCCGGTGATGAAGATGCGGTTGGCGCGTTCATAGGCGCTCAGCCGCAGGCACTTTGTGTCGAGCAGAAGCGACAGTGCCCGCATCTGCAAGGCGATGCCGGCCAGGATCGGCAGCACGGCGACGAGATGATAGGTCTGCCATGGGATCGGATTTGCGGCCCAATGCGTGATGAATCCCAGCGAAAACGCCAGCAGGATGCCGACGGCCGTGACCGTGCCGTTGCGGAAAATAATCTCGACCTGTTCCTCTTTCGGGTCCTGCTCGTCCAAGGATCACCCTCCCCCATATCGCCCGCAGATCATCGCCAAAGCAGATTAGGCCTTCGGGAAATGCCTGTACATTGCCGATCGCATCGACAAAACCGAGGACTTTCAGGCATCTCGTTGAAAGTCGGCTATCCAACAGGCGTGCCGCTGTCTAAGCAATAGAAAAGAGGCTCGCCTGAGCCCCTCTTCTGGTGCTGAACGGTGCTCCCTCCTCTCAGAGACGGCAGTAATGGCGATAGCCGTCGTAACCGATGTAGGTGTCGGAGTCCGGATCGTAGCTCGAATAGCGATCGAAGCAGCGGCGGACGTGCCACGAGCCGCCGTCCTCATCCACATAGACAGCGCGGGGCTGGGCAAGCAGGCTGCCCAGGACAAAACCCCCGACGCCGGCGGCGATGCCGATGCCGAGGCCATGGTGGTGGTGATGCGAATGAGCCGCCGAGGGCTGAACGGTGCCGACTAGAGCGGTGGCGGCGACGGTGGTGGCGATGAGGCTGGAAACGAGTGCGCGCTTGAACATGATGATCTCCTTGCTTCGTTTGAGAGGCGACCCATCCGCCTCTTGATCTTCTGTCGTTCGGCACAAGAAAAAGGTTCGAATCTTTTTTGGGCGTGAACCGAGGAGGTCGCGCTGACGGCGACCTGCAAGAGCTTGGCGAGAGATTGATGACCGCGCCGCTTCGCCCAACAAAAAGGCGGCCGAAGCCGCCCTCTCGGGAGAATTGGGTCCCTCCATCAAAGGAACACCCTGCCGTGCTTGTGGTGATGATGGTTGTGGTGCTTCCACCAGAACTTCTTGAAGTGCTTCTTGTGATGATTGTGGTGGTGGTGATGATGGCTGTGCATGGCGTGGGCTGATGACGTGCCGACGGTGCCGACGAGCGCGCCGGTGGCGACGAAGATGGCAATGAGGCCTGAGGTGAGAGTGCGCTTGAACATGATGATCTCCTGGATCTTTTGATCGAGGTGACCCATTCGCCTCTGACCATCAGTCGGCGCGGCGCGGGAAAAGGTTCGAAAGGTGGAGGAGATTTTTTTCGGCAAGGCCGGAGACGGGATGAATCGTGAGTAGTGAGTAGTGAGTAGTAGGCTATGAGCAGCAGGCTGACTACTGACTACTGACTACTGACTACTGACTACTGACTACTATTCACCACCCCATGCCCGTGACATGGCGCAGCCAGAAGGCGAGCGCGATGAAGCCGATAATGGTGGTGACGCCGGTCCAGTCGATGTTGGCGTTCTTGACGTCCCTGATGAGCTTCACCAGCAGCATCCAGGCTATGACGACGATCGACAGGATGATGACGAATCTGATCATGCGACAGCCTCGCCCAAGCGATTGCACCTGCCGTAGGATATAGGAAGCGAATTGGCCATTTTCAGGATGCCGTGTCTGTTGCCCGGCAGCGTTCATGAGCGCCTCAAAACCGACATTTGTCTTTACTGGCGCCGCAAATATGGCTAACCGGTGCCGCATGCCCTTGTAGCTCAGCTGGTAGAGCAGCGGTTTTGTAAACCGAAGGTCGCGGGTTCGATTCCTGCCGGGGGCACCACCCTTCACTCTTCAAGCTTCGGGTGGCAGGCCACCCAGCCCGTTATAAGAACACCAGATCTCGCAAAACGAAGGAGTGTCCTCCGAAGCCTGTCGCAGGAGGACTGCTCATGCGAAGAGGCGAAACCCAGCGGACTTTCGCTAGGAGGCTGTCGCAACCTGGCCGGCTGCCACTTCGCCGCAGAACGTGTTCTTCACCCTGACGGACTTGTAGACGTAGGCGACCCAAGCCCCGGTGAGGATGAACGACAGGACGGGTGTCGCCAGCGCATCTCCAGCAAGGATCTGGCTCACCGGGACGCCTAGAGTTGATGAGATCAAGATCGTGTCCAGGACGAACACAACCGGTATCGCAATCCACTGAACCAGAAACAATTGTGGAAAGCGTCGGCTTCGCCGCAGCATCGAAATGAGCACAACCAGTTGAAGCGCCAGAAATGCCAGATTGAGGGCAACCTCGCTATAAACCGCAACCAGTCCATTTGGCAGGGGCATGAGTTGCCGGTAACCCTCGGCCGAATTGGCCAAGTCGGCGAGCGTGCGCAGCGGCGACGACACCTGACCGATCGCCAGCACCATAAGCCAGCCACCGAATCCTATAAGAGCCGCCGGGCCCTGTGACGGCTTCACGGCTGAGCGAACCGCAAAGAAAACAGGCACGCCGATGATCAGCAGTACGATCGCCCAATGCCAGATTGAAAACGTCCCCATTTACCATCTCTCCCCTTCGTTTGCCCCTATAAGTTGTATCAGATTTTAAACTCAACTCAAGAGGTGAACTCGCGTACAATGAGGTGGATGCCGAAGCGGCGACTTTCTCCTGCCTGTTCCTGGCTCTCGAGCCGGTAACCCGGAACCAAACCCGGCCGGAGACGGTTAACGATCGAAGGGACCGCAAACTCTGTAGCGGAACAATGATCGAACTCTTGGAATTGGAACTGGCCAGAGCCAGGCAGCGAATTGGCCGAGCGGAACTCGCCCTCAAACGAGCGGAAGAAATGCTGGACGGAGACTGTGGCGTCGGCATCAATCTCGCGCTTTGCAGCAGGATAAGGTCCGCGCAGCGGCGTGTGAGCGAAGCGCGAGAGCGCCTGACGAAGATCGATCCGACCGATCACTGATTTTTACCTGCGCCACTGCGGACGCGCGTCTGCTTTCCCTTCGGTCGATGCTTCGAAGGGATCGCTGGTTAGGCCGGCGGCTACGCTGTCATCCCCGCAACATCAAGCCGCTAGGCCATACCGTGCACGGGAGCCCTGCGGTGTAGACGGGCGCCGCCGTTGGCACTCATCGTCAGTCACACTGGCAGCGGAAGCTGGTTTCATGCCGCGGTCGCTTCCATCCTCACACCCCGATCGCCGCCACCAGGATCCGGTTCTGCCGTCGGATCGCCGCGCGCAGTTCCGCTATCCTTGCCTCGTCGCGCTTCACGAACTCGATGAACATCATGTTCATGTTGTTGAAGACCAGCTCACCCACCGCCTGCCCGTCGATGTCGCGCCGCACCAGGCCGATCTCCTGCAGCCTTGCGATCAGGGCGCGGATCTGTTGCGTCAGAGCGCGGTCGAGCGCCGTGTAGGCCTGGCCGAACGGGCTGTCGGGCAGTTGCGTCGAGATCGCCATCGCCTGGCGCCACATCTCCTTGCTGAGATAGTGCAAGGAGTGCTCGATATAGATGCCGATCAGCGTGTCCAGCGCATCGCCGACATTGGCCGGTGGGCTGTCGACCACGCCTCGCCCGGCATTCAGCACCTCGTTGACCTCCATGGAGACGATGGCGCCGAGGATGTCGCCCTTATTCTGGTAGTAATTGTAAATCGTCCCGATCGACACTTCGGCCTGGGCCGCGATCACCTCGATCTTGGCGCCTTCATAGCCGGCCTCGCGGAAAAGCTCGGCCGCCGCCTGGATGATGCGGCGGTGCCGGTCGGCCTTTTGCCTTGCCCTCAATCCATTCATACCGGCTGTCTGCCACAAAAACAGAATTGACTCAATTTTAGAATTGGTTCAACTTTTTGCAAGAAGCCACAAAGGCAAGGGAGAACACTCGATGTCCGCACGATCCGCAGCCAACAATCCGCTTTCAATCCTGAAGAGACATCTGGGCGCCGCTTGCGGCGCCACGGCACTGATGCTCTCAGCAGCCGGCGCCAGCCAGGCCGCCGATCTCAACGCCCTGATCTGGTGCGATCATGCCGACCCGGCGCTGCTGCAGCCCTTCGAAGAGGCCAACAACGTCAAGGTCAACGTCAAGGAATTCGAGGGCACCGGCGCGGGGCTCGCCATCGTCGAACAGTCGCAACCCGGCGACTGGGACGTGATGGTGATCGACAGCATCGACGTGCCGCGCGGCGTGGAAAAAGGCCTGTTCGAGCCGCTGCCGGAGGACAAGCTGCCGTTGGGCGACCTCTTTCCGCAGGTGAAGATGGACAACTCCACCGTGGTCGGCGGCAAGCGCTACGGCATCACCGAAAAGTTCGGCTACAACACGATCGGCTTCAACAAGACCAAGGTCGACCCGGCCGACATGCAATCCTTGGCGTCGCTGACAAGCGACAAGTACAAGGGCAAGGTCGCCATCTACGATTATTACCTGCCGGTCATCGGCATGGCGGCACTCGCCATCGGCAAGAAAACGGCTGAACTCACCGAGGCCGATCTTCCCGCCCTCAAGGCCGAACTGCTCAAGATGAAGGCCAACGCCAAGCTGGTCGGCGAGGTGACCGCCAGCCAGACAGCGCTCGCCACCGGTGAAGTCGATATTCTGGTCGGCGGCGGCGAATGGGTGACGGCGGGCCTGGCCAAGGAGAACCCGGCGCTGGACTTCTCGATCCCCAAGGAGGGAGCGGTGCTGTGGTCGCAGTCGCTGGCCATGTTCAAGGACTCCAAGAACAAGGACGTGGCGCTGAAATTCATCCAATACATCATGAGCCCGGAAGGCCAGGCGCGGCTTGCCACCTCGTCCTGCTATTGGGGCATGCCGGCGAACAGCAAGGCGGCACTCACCGACGACCAGAAGAAGATCCTGCGCTTCGACGAGCAGCCCGAATTCCTTGCCCGCGCCCAGGCCTATCCGGCGCCGAATGCCGATCTCGACAAGAAGATGCAGGACATGTGGACCGAGATGCTGCAGGCGCAGTAGACGGCCGTCGTGAGCAGCACCGCGAACAAGGCCCTGCCTTGGGCGCTGGTTACGCCGGCGCTCGGCTGGACCTTGCTGTTCTTCGTGTTGCCTTTCATCGCCATGGGGCTTTCCAGCCTGACGTCGCATGAGGGCGGCGGCTTCACATCAGCCAATTACAGCCAGTTCTTCACCAATCCTGCCTATTGGCAAGCGATGGTGAATTCGCTGGAGGTGACGGCGATCGTCACCGTGGTCTCGGTGCTGCTCGCCTATCCTTTCGCCTGGATCCTGGCCGAACAGGTGCCGGAACGCTGGCAGCGGCTGGCGCTGATGCTGGCCGTGCTGCCGTTCTGGACGTCCTATGTCGTGCGCTCCTATTCCTGGCTTCTGGTGCTGGCGCAGAACGGCGTCATCAACCGGACGCTGACCGGCATCGGCTTGACCAGCGAACCGCTGCAGCTCGCCAATACGCGCTTCGCCACCGTGACCGGCTTCGTGCATTTCTTCGTCATGCTTTTGACGCTGACGATCTTCGCCAATTTGAAGCAGCTCAGTCCGAGCTACCGCAAGGCCGCCGCTGATCTCGGCGCCGGGCCGGTGCGCACCTTCCTGCATGTCATCCTGCCGCTGACCTTGCCCGGCATCATGGTCGGCGCCTTCCTGACCTTCGTGCTGTGCATCGGCGACTACATCACGCCGCAGATCCTCGGCGGCAACAACGAGCTGGTCATGCCGCAGCTGGTGATGATGCAGATCGGCCGGCGCGGCGATTTTCCGCTGGCCTCCGCCCTGTCGATTATCCTGATGGCGGTCGTGACCATCGCCTATCTCGCCTGCGCCCGCTGGCTGAAGATCGAGCGGGCCTGAGATGCGCCTGATCGTCCGAACCGCTTCCTGTCTCTACGCGATCGCCATCTATGCCTTCATTTTCCTGCCGGTGATCGTGCTCGTGCTGTTCTCGCTGCAGGCAACCTCCTTCCCCATCCCGCCCTTCACCGGCCCGTCGCTGCGCTGGTACCAGGCCGTCCTGTCCGATACGCGGCTGACCTCGGCGCTGGTGAACTCGCTGCTGGTGGCCGTCCTTTCGTCGCTCGCGGCCGTCACGCTCGGCTTCCTCAGCGCCTGGGCGTTCGCGCGCTTCGTGCTGCCGGGTTCGGCCCTGCTGCGAGGGTTGATCACGCTACCGCTTACCGTCAGCTATCTCATCATCGGCATGGGGCTGCTGGTGCTGTTCAACTGGGCCGGCGTGCCGAAATCGCTGATGGCCGCCGGCATCGGCCATGTCGTGATCAACCTGCCGCTCTGCTTCGCCATCGTCTACAGCCAGATGGGCGACCACCAGATCAACATCGAGCGCGCCGCGCGCGATCTCGGCGCGCCGGAATGGAAAGTGCTGCTCTTGATTACTGTGCCTGTCATGGCGCCGGCCATCTTCGCCGGCTTCTTCCTGTCGATGACCTTTTCCTGGGACGAATTCGTGATCTCCTTCCTGCTGACACGCTTCGAAACCACGCTGCCGGTCGAAATCTGGAATCTGCTGCGCTCTGGCCTCAACCCCAAGACCAACGCAGTCGGCTCGCTGGTGTTCGCCGTTTCCATCGTGCTGGTGGTGCTGTTCGAATTGACATTGCTGCGGAGGAAGCCGGCATGAGCGCGCCCCTGGTCGACATCCGCGGGGTCTCGCACCGTTTCGGCCAGCTGGCGGTGCTGAAAGACGTATCGCTGCGGATCGAGCCCGGTAGCTACACCATCCTGCTCGGACCGTCGGGCTCCGGCAAGACGACGCTTTTGTCGATTTTGGGCGGCTTCGTCACACCGAGCGAAGGCAAGGTGTTCATCCGAGGCGAGGACTGCACCGCCGTTCCGCCGGCAAAGCGCCCGACAACGACGGTGTTCCAGGATTATGCGCTGTTTCCGCATATGAGCGTCGGCGGCAATGTCGGTTTTGGCCTGCGCATGCAAGGCGTCGATGGCGCGGCACGCGCCGCGCGGGCGCGTGAGACGCTGGCGCTGGTCGGGCTGGATGCCGCCTTCGACAAGAAGCCGCACCAGCTCTCCGGCGGCCAGCGGCAGCGCGTAGCGCTGGCGCGCGCACTGGTGATCGAGCCGGCGGTGCTGCTGCTCGACGAGCCGCTCGGCGCGCTCGACCTCAAACTGCGCCGGCAGATGCAGGACGAATTGAAAGCGATCCAGAAGCGCGTCGGCACCGCCTTCATCCATGTCACCCACGACCAGGAAGAAGCGATGGCGCTGGCCGACCACTGCGTGGTGATGAGTGACGGCCGCATCGAGGACGAAGGGCCGCCCGAACGCGTCTATGCGCGCCCAAAGACACGCTTTTCGGCGACTTTCATGGGCGAGAGCACCATTCTTCGCGGAACGGTGGCGGAGATGATGGACAGGACAAGCACTGTCGCAACACAGGTCGGGCCGGTCTCGGCGTCCGGAGCGTTGCCGGTGGGATCGGCGGTTGCCTTGGCCATCCGGCCGGAGCACCTTGCCCTGGGCGCGACCTCAGGCGCCACAAAGCTGGGCAAGGCGCAGGTCAGCGATGTCGTTTTCCAGGGCAGCTTCAAGCGCGTGCTCGCGGTCTCCACTGAAGACGCCACGCTGCAATTCATCGCCAAACTGCCCGCGACGTCCGTCGTGCAGCCGGGCGACACGGTCTCGGTTTCCTGCGATACAGACAAGATCATCCTGCTGACGGATTGAACATGGGCATGCTTGCGGTCGTCGACGCACCTGACTGGTACGAAACCATCCGCATGGGCGACGGTGTCACGCTGATCCACGAGCCATGGATCAAACCGTTCTTCCGCTGTAATATGTGGCATGTGCGCGGTCGCGACCGCGACCTGCTGTTCGATACCGGGCTTGGCCATTTCAGCCTCAGGCGCCATGTGCCGCTGGTCAGCGAGCGCAAGCTCACCTGCGTCGCCAGCCACACGCATTTCGATCATATAGGCTGCCACCATGAATTTCCCGACCGCTGCGTGCACCGCGCCGAGGCGGAGATTCTGACCGATCCGCGCAACGAATGGACGGTGGCGGACCGCTACGCCAATGAAGAGATGTTCGATCGCCAGCCACAAGGTTGGGATACGGCGCGCTATCGCATCATGCCCGCCCCGGCGGACCGCCTGCTCGAACATGGCGATATCGTCGACCTCGGCGATCGCGCCTTCGAGGTGATCCACACGCCCGGCCATTCGCCAGGCGGTATCGCTCTGTACGAGAAGAAGACCCGCATCCTGCTTTCCGGCGACATCATCTATGACGGCCCGCTGATCGACGACGTCTACCATTCCGATATCGATGATTATTTGCAGACGCTGCTTGCCATGCGCGACCTCGACGTCTCGGTCGTGCATGGCGGCCATTTCCCGAGTTTCGGCAAGGTGCGCTATCGCCAGCTGATCGACGAGTATCTGGCACAGAAACGCCAGGCCGGCTGCCATCTGCAACCACGCTCCTGACAATCAGCTTGTTTTGATCTACAGCGCCCTTTGCGGACAAGGCATTCCGGCGGCATCGCCGCAGCGCGAGGCCGTGGGCAATGGCCTGAGGCTTGTTTCTTCCGAGTGGCGCACCAGTTCGGCGAAGACAAGCGCGAAGCTTCCCAGCACGACGGAGATGATGATCAGGCGTGTTACCAGCAATATGTTGGTCCCGGCTGGCGCGTGTCCCCGAAATCGGGATCGACTCTCGAAGGATTCACGCACGATCAAAGTGCCACAGCGTCTTTCGTATCCTGAAAGGCATAAGATCGCTGCGGGCGCCCCCACGCCACCCATGCCGGCTAACATGATCCATGCGGCTTTACGAGAGTTTAAGCCCGGCCTTAACCATCACATTGGCTCGTTCCCTGATATGATTCGCGACTGCCGGTTCGAACCGCACGTCTGCGGGCTCTCTTTGCACACAGGCCCGCCCATGCTACCCCGGCCCAGCCGCCAACCGGTCACCGTCGGGGAGCCATGAGCAAAGCCGCCAACAGCATCGCCTTCGTCTCGTCCGGCACGCCTGACGCCAAAGCGGCGCTGGAAAGCCTGTCGGCGCGCTATGGCCAGCATTCGGTCGCGGAAGCCGATGTCGTCGTGGCCCTGGGCGGCGACGGTTTCCTGCTGCAAACTTTGCGCGATACAATGGGAACCGGCAAAAAGGTCTACGGCATGAACCGTGGCACCATCGGCTTCCTGATGAACGAATATCGTTCCGGAGGTCTCGCCGAGCGCATCGCGGCCGCGGTCGCCGAAACGATCCGTCCGCTGGAGATGCAGGCCGTTACCTCGGATGGCGAAACCGTCTCGGCGCTGGCCATCAACGAAGTGGCGTTATGGCGCCAGTCCTATCAGACGGCCAAGATCCGCATCACCATAGATGACCAGGTACGGCTCGAGGAACTGAATTGCGACGGCGTGATGATCGCCACGCCGGCTGGCTCCACCGCCTACAATCTTTCGGCGCATGGGCCCATCCTGCCGCTCGACGCGCCGCTGCTGGCGCTTACCCCCGTCAGCCCGTTTCGCCCGCGCCGCTGGCGCGGCGCTTTGCTTTCCAACAAGGCAACCGTGCGCTTCGATATACTAGAGGCGGAAAAGCGGCCGGTGAACGCCGCCGCCGACCATACGGAGGTCAAGGCCGTAGCTTCCGTGACGGTGAGGGAATCTGCGACGGTGACCGCAACTTTGCTGTTCGATCCCAATCACTCCTGGAACGAACGCATACTGGCGGAACAGTTCCGTTATTGAGCCGATATTGAGCCGGCGCGCGGATAAGCGGCCGGATCAGACATAGTAATTAAGGTTACGACTTCACAATCGAGCCATTGCCGGCCGTTTGTGTTGACAAATCGCGGGCTTGCGCCTAGTTGCAGTGATGATCTTGCGGGCGCGCGGCGCCTGCCGCGACGGATGCCGTTGCGCTTCCCCGAACAGCCAAAGACAGCCAGAACTTGTCCTCAGACACCCAGACCGCTCAAGAAGCGTTGACTTTCGCGGACCTCGGCCTATCGCCGAAGGTCCTTTCCGCAGTCACCGACGCCGGCTACCTCAAGCCGACGCCGATCCAGGCCGGCGCCATTCCGCACGCGCTTCTGGGCAAGGATGTGCTTGGCATAGCACAGACCGGTACCGGCAAGACGGCCTCCTTCGTGCTGCCGATGCTGACACGACTGGAAAAGGGCCGCGCCCGCGCCCGCATGCCCCGCACGCTGATCCTGGAGCCGACCCGCGAGCTTGCGGCGCAGGTCGAGGAAAACTTCATCAAATACGGCAAGAACCACAAGCTCAACATCGCACTGCTGATCGGCGGCGTGTCGTTCGACGAACAGGACAAGAAACTGGAGCGTGGCGCCGACGTGCTCATCGCGACGCCCGGCCGCATGCTCGACCACCGCGAGCGCGGCAAGCTCTTGCTCAACGGCGTCGAGATCCTCGTCATCGACGAAGCCGATCGCATGCTCGACATGGGCTTCATTCCCGATATCGAGCGTATCTGCGAGATGATCCCCTTCACCCGGCAGACGCTGTTCTTCTCGGCGACGATGCCGCCCGAGATCACCAAGCTGACCGAAAAGTTCCTGCACGCGCCGGTGCGCGTCGAGGTTTCAAAGGCCGCCTCCGCCGCGACCAACATCATCCAGCGGCTGGTGAAGTCCGGTTCCAAACCCTGGGACAAGCGCGAGACGCTGCGCAACCTGATCAAGGCCGAGGATGCGGAGCTGAAGAACGCCATCATCTTCTGCAACCGCAAGATCGAGGTGTCGGAGCTGTTCCGCTCGCTGCTGAAATATGACTTCGACGCCGGCGCGCTGCATGGCGACATGGACCAGCGCGCGCGCATGCAGATGCTGGCCAATTTCCGCGACGGCAAGCTGCGGTATCTGGTCGCCTCCGACGTGGCCGCGCGCGGCCTCGACATTCCCGATGTCAGCCACGTCTTCAACTATGACGTCCCGATCCATGCCGAGGATTACGTCCACCGAATCGGCCGTACCGGCCGCGCCGGGCGCTCCGGAAAATCCTTCACCATCGCGACCAAGTCCGACACCAAGTACATCGACGCCATCGAACGGCTGATCGGCACCAAGATCGAGTGGCATGACGGTGACCTGTCGACGGTGGTGGCCAGCGAAGGCGAGGACGAAGCACCGCGCCGTGGCCGCGGTGCGCCGCGGCGCGCCGGCCGCAAGGACGACGACCGCAAGGACAGGGGCGAGCGCAAGAGAGGCGGACGCCAGGCCAAGCACGGCGAAGACGCGGCACCGGAAACCGTGCGCGAGGAACAGCCGGTCGCGACCGAGGAAACGGTCGCCGGCACTGGTGAGCGGCGCACGCGCAAGGACGCTATCCGCTCGGAAAATTCCGAGCGCAAGAGCTCCGCGGCGCGCAGCGAGCGACGTGCACCGGAGCGCGGCGACACCAGGCCGCAGCGCGATGACCGTCGCCCTGCCCGCAACCGAGAAGACGAAAACGACGCCACCGTTGGCTTCGGCGACGACATGCCGGCCTTCATGCGCATCGTCGCCAAGGGCTGACCGACGAGTGGTTCCAAGACAAGACGGCCATCCGGCTTGCCCTCCCGGCAAGCTCCTGGCTGGGCTGGCCGTTACATCGGCCCAGGCATCATCTTGGTCGGTTTCTCCAACATCGGAAACTCGGCCTTGTTGCATTTCACGTTCGGGTTCGTCGGACTGAACATGCCGTTCGGATTATCACCCAGCCAGGCGTGAAGATCGTAGTGGACGAACTCCCTCGGGATGAGCGGATAGTGTCCCTCCATCGGACCCATGAAGGTTTGGCCAAACAGCTTCGGTGGCTCTTTGACGTCCGGCGTCAGCGGCACAAGCCATTCCGCCCCGACCAGGCGCAGACCGTTTTTCGTCGGCTCGTAGATCAGCACATTGGGGCGCATCGGGTCGAGTTTTTGGCCGACACTTGGGACGTTGACGAAATGGATGCCCATGGCGCCTTTCGGGTAGTACATCGCTCCGGATATCTTTTCTCCGCTATAGTAGACGCAGCCGACCGTCGACAGATAAAGGTCGCGGACGGCCGCGGTGTAGTCCTCATATTTGGCGAGCGACTTTTTCAAGGCCTCGATGTCAGCTTTGTTGGCATCCTCGGCTCGAGCCGCCGCGACGCCCAACCATGCGCTTACAAGACCTGTTAAAGCGAAGACGCCGCAGCGCCCAAGGCTGGCTGTTCTTGTCATGCATTCCTCCCAGATTTTTTTGATCTGGCCGTGCAAGACCGAGGCTGAAAAAGAAAATGCTTATTGCGCGGCCAAGTGTACCGCCTCATCCCCTCCGGAACATCGACGATGCTATTCCTTTCCATGGCTGCGGGAAAGCGGTTATTTAGGACTGGCTAATTCTCTGGCACGCCAATCTCAATCTGAGCGCGGCGGTCGCGGCCGGTGAAGCTGTTGCCGTCATCGCCGAGCGACACCACCGTTGGCTTCGGCGACGACACGCCGGCCTTCATGCGCATCGTTGCCAAGGTCTGATATCGTCGTGTGTTGCAAGGACGCGCGGCCTCGCCGAAGGTGGCGTGATGAAGCGTCTGGTGGAAGATTGGGTCTATGGTGGCGTGCTCGCCGGCCTCACCCTGTGCGTGGTGGCGATCGGGCTGGCTGCTCGATTGGAGACAGCCGAGCTCGCCGTCTTCCTGCTGATCCCGATTTACATGCTCCACCAATACGAGGAGCACGCCGAGGACCGGTTCCGGCTTTTCGTCAACAAGATGCTCGGCGGCGGGGCGCCGCTGCTTACCCGCTTCGATGTCTTTGTGATCAACGTACCGGGTGTATGGGGCATCTACTCCCTGGTTTTCACCCTCGCTGTCACGGTCAATGCCGGGATAGGGCTGATCGCCGCCTACACCACCCTGATCAACGCTTTGGTTCACGTCGCGCAGGCCATCAGGATGCGCAGCTACAACCCCGGGCTCATCACCGCAATTGTCTTGTTCGTACCCGCATCCATCTGGTCGATCCTGACGCTTTCCGGTTCGGGAACGGGCTTCCATATCCTTGGACTTGCGGTCGGGCTGCTCATTCATGGACTGATCGTTGCCCATGTCGTCCGGCGGCAGCGCCTGACCCAACGAGCGACGGTCGATAAGCCGACCTCACCGTAAGATCATGGAAGAACCCGGGGGCCGCAGGCTTGGCCGTCGGTCGCATTTTGCAAACAAAACGGCCCCTTGCGAGGCCGTTTTTGCATTCTGATCGATGCTGCTCAGGTGAGCGGCGAAAGCTGGATCTCGACGCGACGGTTTTGAGCGCGACCCTCGGCGGTGGCATTGGACGCTACCGGACGGGTCTTGCCGAATCCCGTGACGGCGAAGCGGCGCGAATCGACGCCCTGGCCAGCCAGGTAGTTGGCGACCGCCAGCGCGCGGCGCTGCGACAGATCGAAATTATGCTGGTCGCCGCCGGTCGAATCGGTATGGCCGAACACGTCGACCGTGGTCTGCTTGAACTTCTTCAGCACCAGCGCGACCGAATTCAGCACCTGGTAGAAGCCGGGCTTCACCGCATCCTGATCGACGTTGAAGGTGATATCGGACGGCATATTGAGGATGATCTGGTCGCCGGAGCGGGTGACGCTGACGCCTGTGCCCTCCAACTGCCGGCGCAGTTCGGCTTCGTTCTGGTCCATGGTGGCGCCGATGGCGCCGCCGGCCAGCGCCCCGATGCCGGCGCCGATCAGCGCGTTGCGACGATCATTGCCGCCCGCAAGCAGGCCAAGGCTGGCGCCGGCCAAGGCGCCGAGGCCGGCACCGGCCGCCGTGTTGGAAATTTTCTGGTCGCCGGTATACGGATCGGTGGTGGTGCAGGCGCTCACCAGCACAGCCGTCGCCACGACGACGAGCACGGTCTTCTTCATAGGATTGTCCCTCTCCAAGTCACGCCTTGCGATGGCGCCAAATCAGCCCTTCGCGCGACTTGTACCATGAAATGCGGCGAAAAGCGGAACGAGAAAACACCGGCAACGGCTTTTCCCCGGGGCACGATTTTCCCGATTGGGCGTCCAGGAATCTACCAGAGATTCTTGCCGTCGATGGCCACCACTTCGACCTTGTCCAGGTCGAAATCGTCGAACAACCGCGAGTTGACGCTGATCTTGGGATTGTCGAAATCCGGCTCTCCGCTCGACCAGTCCGGTGTTTCGGTGAAGGTCCCGCAGCCGCAGGTGTCGCAAAAACCGTGCTTAACGGTCTTCGATCCCCACTGATAGAAGGAAACATTCTTCTGCGGCGTGAGGAGTTTGAACTGCGCAGGAGTGTAGTAGGCCCAAAGCGAGCCGCGTTTCGAGCAGAACGAACAAGTGCACTGCGTCAGCGTCTGCGGCGCTTGCGAAACCTCGAATATCGTCGCCTTGCAGTGGCAGCTTCCCTTGATGGTCATGGACGTCACCTCTCCCTTGTCCGCCGCCCGCAGGCAACGCAACACAAAGGAGCGGTCCTGGCAACCGTCCGTCAGCAGGCCCCCGCCCATCGCGGTCCGGGCCGGTCGCCGCTGCGCCTTTCGGGCCTAGTAGGAGCGCGGCGGCACGAACAGGCAGATCGTCTTACCCGCGTCGAGACCCGCTTGATGCGCGCACCAGTGGAATTCGCCGTCCGGGCTGTCCTTCACACGCTTATCGGTCATGGGGACAACTTCCCCCGTGCCGGCGATCACATAACCCTCGGGTTTTTCCAAAACCTCGCCCGTATGGGCCGTGCGGCAATCGTAGTTAGCGCAGCATGCGAATGGATAGCTCCAACCCAGCGGCTTCGCCGCTGTAGGCTTGGCGTCGTGGGCGAAGGCAGGCGCCATCGGCAACGCAATCGCTGCGATTGCAAGCAGGCAGAGCATGAGTCGGCCCACCGCGGCCCGAGCCGATTTTGATGGGGCAGCAGACATGGAAGCGCTCCTTTCGACGAGCATCAAGCGTTTCGCTTGCCCGTTCCTGAAACGTGTCTTCCCAGCGGCCGGATCGTCAGCAGGCATTTCTGCCGCGCCCGGCCATAGATGCTTTTGTCTCCCCTCGACCATGGATGGTGGGCCGATTTGTGAGTCGGCGCAAGAAACCACTGCATGCCGATGTCGCAGGCTGAATGCCGCGCATCGGCAACAGAAAACAGGCGCCGTCTCTTGATTGGATAGGCAGGCACAACCATGCCCAGCAGACGGGATCGCAGATAACGAGATTCAGCGAGAGAAGTTCCGGCCTATTCGCCAGCAGGTCCTGTGATCACGTGTTCGTCATACTGCGGCAGGCCGTCGCTGATCGTGTACCATGGCGCCTTGGAACCGACGAAGATATGCTCGGTCGGGCGGATGCTCGGGTTGTCGACGAGCGTTCCCATCGCGACATGGACGAAGGCGCCCTGGCGCACGACCGAATAGAGCAGCGAACCGCACCGCTTGCAGTGCGCGTCATGGCCGTTGTCGTCGCCGAAGACCAGCAACATGTCGTGGCCCTTGGTCAGGACAAACTTGGCGCGTTCGATGCCCGCGAAGGGCTTGAAAGCCGAACCTGTCGTGCGCCGGCAGTTCGAGCAATGGCAATTCGCCGCGTACAGGAACTCGTCAGCGACCGCATAGTGCACCGCGCCGCAGAAGCACTTTCCAACAAGCTTGCGAGCCATCATCCAATCCAAATGTGTGGCACTGTAGGCGCCGGCCCTAATCCAGGTCCGCCACCGCTTCCCCAGCACCACCCTCGATGCGTTGCGACAGCGAGGCTTCCATGAAGTCATCGAGGTCGCCATCGAGCACGCTCGACGGGCTGGTGCTTTCGACACCTGTGCGCAGATCCTTCACCAGCTGATAGGGCTGCAGCACGTAGGAGCGGATCTGGTGACCCCATCCAATGTCGCTCTTCGATGCTTCGGTGGCGTTGGCGACGGCTTCGCGCTTCTTCAGCTCTTCCTCGTAAAGCCGCGAGCGCAGCATCTCCCAGGCCTTTGCCCGATTTTTGTGCTGCGAACGTTCGGCCTGGCAGGCGACCGCTATGCCGGTGGCGAGATGGGTAATGCGCACCGCCGAATCGGTGGTGTTGACGTGCTGGCCGCCTGAACCGGACGAACGATAGGTGTCGATGCGCACGTCGGATTCGGAAACGTCGATCTCGATCGTATCGTCGATGACGGGATAGACCCAGACGCTGGCGAAGGATGTGTGCCGGCGCGCGTTGCTGTCATAGGGTGAAATGCGCACCAGGCGATGGACGCCGGATTCCGTCTTCAGCCAACCATAGGCATTGTGGCCCTTGATCAGCAGCGTCGCAGACTTGATGCCGGCCTCTTCGCCGTCATGCACTTCCAGCACCTCGACCTTGAAGCGGCGGCGCTCGGCCCAGCGCGTGTACATGCGCAGCAACATCGAGGCCCAGTCCTGGCTTTCGGTGCCGCCGGCGCCTGCGTGGATTTCGAGATAGGTGTCGTTGGCGTCGGCTTCGCCCGACAGCAGCGTCTCGACCTGGCGGGCCTTCGCCTCGCCTTGCATCGAGCGGATCGCTGCCTCAGCCTCGGCAACGACGCTCTCGTCGCCCTCTTCCTCGCCGAGTTCGATCAGGCCGATATTGTCTTCCAGCGCCTGGGTCAGGCCCCTGACCGCCGCGATGCCTTCCTCGAGGCCCTGGCGCTCGCGCATCAGCTTCTGCGCTTCCAGCGGTTCGTTCCAGAGGCTGGCGTCCTCGGCGCGGACGTTGAGATATTCAAGCCGCTTTATGGCCTGATCCCAGTCAAAGATGCCTCCTCAGCAGGGTAATTGCCTGCCTGATCTCGTCGACAATATTCTGCGTTTCCGCGCGCATGGCCTGATGTTTTATCCTGTTGCTGAAAGTGACGCCTGGTCGGCGCGATACATAGGGACGGCGCCGCCGCCTGTAAAGCAAATTGGACCGGCCCAGGGCCGGCCCAATCCTGCATGCATACCCGTCAGTAGAGGCCGCCGCCGCCCGACTGGATGGCCTGGTTGGCCTGAGGCGACAGCGCGCCGCCGGAGGCATTGGACCCGTCAGCGCCCATGCCGATCACCCAATAGCTGTCGGCTGGCCCGGTGCCCGGCTTGAAGGCCTCGATGATGGTGCCGGGATCGCCCGAATTGGCCCGCATGCCGGTCTTGCGGTTGATGGCGACCAGATTCATGCCTTCGGGAACCTTGAAGTCGACATTGGGCGTGCCATCCAGCGCCACGCGCATGAAATCCTTGAAGATAGGAGCGGCGAGGCCGCCGCCGGTGGCGCCATGGCCAAGGCCGCGCGGCGTGTCGTAGCCCATATAGAGGCCGACGACGAGGTTCGGCGTGTAACCGATGAACCAGGCGTCCTTTTCGTCGTTGGTGGTGCCGGTCTTGCCGGCGATGTGGCGTCCGAGCTCGGCGATGGTGGCGCCGGTGCCGCGCTGGACGACGCCTTCCATCATCGAGGTGATCTGGTAGGCGGTCATCGGATCGAGAACCTGTTCGGAATTATCGACAAGCTCAGGTTCGGGCTGGTTCTGCCATTCGGCCGCGTTGCAGCCTTCGCAGCCGCGTTCGTCCTGCTTGAAGACGGTCTTGCCGTAGCGGTCCTGGATACGGTCGATCAATGTCGGCTTGATCGACTTGCCGCCATTGGCCATGATCGAATAGGCCGAAACCATGCGCATCACCGTCGTCTCGCCGGAGCCCAGCGCCATCGGCAAATACGGCGCCAGATGGTCATAGACGCCGAAACGCTCGGCATATTCGACGACCAGCTTCATGCCCATGTCGTTGGCGAGGCGCACAGTCATCAGGTTGCGCGACTTTTCGATGCCGGAGCGCAGGGTTGCCGGACCAGCGACCGTGCCGTCGTAGTTCTTCGGCGTCCAGGTCGTGTTGCCGCTCTGGATGGTAATCGGCCCGTCCATGATCACCGACGCCGGCGTATAGCCATTGTCGAGCGCCGCGGAATAGACGATCGGCTTGAACGAAGAGCCGGGCTGGCGCATGGCCTGGGTGGCGCGGTTGAACTCCGACTGCGCGTAGGAGAAGCCGCCGACCATGGCCAGCACGCGGCCGGTGTGTGGATCCATGGCGATTAGGCCGCCTTCCACTTCGGGGACCTGGCGCAGGCTGTAGGCGTCGTCGGAGCCTTCGTTCTTCTGGACGAAGACGACGTCGCCCGGCTTCAGCACATCGGCCGGCGACTTGGCCCTGACCGTCTTGCCGCCGACCACATGGCGCATGGCAAAGCCCATGTCTTCCTTGCTGACGGTGCCTTCGACGCGCTCCTTGACGATGTCGCCCGACGCCTGGCGTGCCGGCTGCAAGCCAATCGACAGGCCGGATGCCGAACTGTCGAGCACGACTGCGAGCTTCCATTCGGGAACGTCTTCCAGTCCCTTCACATTGCCCAGCGGCACACCCCAGTCGCCGGACACGTCGATCGTCTTCAGCGGCCCGCGGTAGCCGCGCAGCGTGTCGTATTTGATCAAGCCGTTCTGCATCGCCTTGCGGGCGATGAGCTGGATCTTCGGGTCGAGCGTGGTGCGGACGGACAGGCCGCCTTCATAGAGCGCGTTCTCGCCGTAGCGGGCGATGATCTGGCGGCGCACCTCCTCGGTGAAGTATTCGCCGGCGAACAGATAGGTGCCGTTGCGGCGCGGTGTGACGCCGAGGGGCTCCGCCTTGGCCTTGTCGCCTTCCTCGCGCGTGACGTAGCCGTTCTCGACCATCTGGTCGATGACCCAGTTGCGGCGCTCAAGCGCGCGGTCGGCATGCTTGAAGGGGTGATAATTGTTCGGCCCCTTGGGCAGCGAGGCCAGATAGGCGGCCTCGGCCACGGTCAGCTCGTTCACCGACTTGTCGAAATAAGTGAGCGCGGCACCCGCCACGCCATAGGCGCCGAAACCGAAGAAGATTTCGTTGAGGTAGAGTTCGAGAATGCGGTCCTTGGAATAGGCCTGCTCGATGCGGAAGGCGAGGATCATTTCCTTGATCTTGCGCTCGTAGGTCTGGTCCGAGGTCAGCAGAAAATTCTTCGCCACCTGCTGGGTGATCGTCGAGGCGCCAACCTGACGCCTGCCCGAGCCGAAATTCTGCAGGTTGACGATGATAGCGCGGCCCAGGCCGGTCACGTCAATGCCGGGGTGGTTGTAGAAATTCTTGTCCTCGGCCGACAGGAAGGCCGCCTTGACGCGGTCGGGGATGGCCTGGATCGGCAAATACAGGCGCCGTTCGCGCGCGTACTCGGCCATCAGCGCGCCGTCCGAGGCATGGATTCGGGTGGTCACCGGCGGCTCGTACTTGGCCAGCACCTCATAGTCGGGCAGATCCTTGGACAAATGCCCGATATAGATGGCAACCCCCGCCGCGACCAGCAGGGCCAGCGTCGTGCCGATACCGAAGAAATAGCCAATGAGACGAATCATGCCCGCTCCAGTCCTTGGTTCGGGAATTTCCTAAACGAAGCCGCCTTCCGCGCAAGCATTCGAGCCGGTCCCAACCCGTAATGGAAAACCCATGTCGCTACCATGTGGGCAAAATACGGCAAGGCCGGATTTCGCGGCCGTGAGTCGGAAATAAAAGCGTCGGGTGTTGTCGCCGCGCAACGCTGCCTGTGGTTGCAGGCGTCGTCAGGCATTTCAGCCCCCGGTTCCCGTTCCGGCACGCGCGGAAGCGAACAGCGCGACGGCGTTGGTGATGCTTTGCGCCGCCTTGCCGCGCCAGTCGGCGTCGAGCAGTTGCGCCTCGTCCTTGGCATTCGAGAGATAGCCTAGTTCGACCAGCACGGAGGGGACGTCAGGCGCTTTCAGCACCTTGAACCCAGCGGAACGCTGCGGATTGTTGATGAGGCCGACGCTGGTCGACAACTGGCCGACCAGCGTGTGGGCGAAACTCATCGAAAAGGTGTGGGTCTCGCGGCGGATCAGGTCGATCAGGATATCGGTGACTTCCTTGTTGTCGTCCTTGATCACCATGCCGGCGAACTGGTCCGAGAGATTTTCACGGTCGGCAAGCGCCTGCGCTTCCGGATCCGAAGCCTTGTCGGAAACGGTATAGACGGTCGCGCCACGGATGCCCTTGAGGCTGATAGTGTCGGCATGAATGGAGATGAGCAGGTCGGCCTCATGCTGGCGAGCGATGCGCACGCGGTCGTCCAGCCGCAAATATTCGTCGGTGTCGCGCGTCATGAAGACATCGTATCTGCCGACGGCGGCGAGCTTGTCGCGCAGTTCCGTGGCGAAAGCCAGCGTGACGTTCTTTTCGACGGTGCCGTTCAGGCCCTCGGCACCGCCATCGACGCCGCCATGGCCCGGATCGATGACGACGGTGAAGCGATGGCCCGGATTGGAGACCGGCCCGGTGCCGACCCGCCCGCCCTTGTCGGTCGAAACCGTGGAACCGGTGGTCAGCGCCTGATTGGCAAGGGCAGTGTCGAACTCGCGTTCGGAGGCCGCCGACATGTCGATGGCGATGCGGTAGCCCGCGCCGTCCTCGTTCTTGAGAACATCGAGCTTGTCGACCGCGAACGGCCCCTTGCCGGTGAGAACCAGCCGCGACACGCCTGCCTCCAACTCACCCAGGCGCACGCCCTTGACCAGCCCGCGAGGCTTCAAATCCTTGGCATCGATGGCTAACTTCGTATTCGCCAGATCGATGACCAGACGATTGGGCCCGCGCAAAAGGAACCATTTGACGTCGGGCTCACGGTCGAAATCCATGACGATGCGCATCTTGGTGGCATCGCCCGCCATCTTGTAACCGGTTGCCGTGAGCGGGGCATCGGCGGCGTTGGCGACCAACGAGATGGTCATCGACAGCAGGAGGCAGAAGATCGCGAGCAAACGGCCGCCGGCACGACTGCCCTTGTCTGTGAAGCCTGCCAGTCCCATCTCTTTGCAGTCGCTCCCGGTTTGGCGCCAAGGCGCCCGGTCATGTAGTCGAAGTGCCGGTTAGGCCGCGAACTCGATTAACGATTGGTATCCAGAGAAGGTTAACCAAGCCTTTTCACGCGAGGCCCGAACCCGTGCTTACGTAGCGGAACCGCTTTTGCCGGCGTCGGAAATCGGGGTTGCCTTCCAACCCGCCAAATCATAAAAGCGATAGTGGATCACTGCAATCCTGGAACCGCCCTCCTCCGCAGCTTCCCGCTACAGGTGAGACGAAAGGCGGCTCCTTTCGCTCCATGCGAGAAGGGTTCAGGTGATCGCGACGAATTTCGCAGGTGTGCGCCCGTGGCGGGGGAATCGCCTGCGTGAGGAAAACGGCCGGGTTTGTCCCGCGCCGGCTCTGTATGAGCAAACAAGCTGGTCCGGTTTCCGGGCTTTGGTTCAAAAGGTTCTGCTGGTGACGATGGCTTCAAGCGCAATCATGGAAAGGTCCGCATCAAACCGCGCCAATATGGCTGCGGGCGGCACCGCCATGGCGCGCAGGCACCGTCCGGCGGACATTCAGACATCCGGCACCCACATTCATCCAGACACACAGCAGCGGCCCTTGCGCCGCAAGCTGCGGCTGACGGCTGCCGGGGGGAAACGAAATAATGCCCAACAAAATGCTGATAGACGCCTCCCACCCGGAGGAAACACGCGTTGTCGTCGTACGCGGTAATCGTATCGAAGAATTCGACTTTGAATCACAGGACAAGAAGCAGCTCAAAGGAAACATCTATCTCGCCCGCGTAACGCGCGTCGAACCCTCCCTTCAGGCAGCCTTTGTCGAATATGGCGGCAACCGTCACGGTTTCCTCGCCTTCAGTGAAATACACCCCGACTACTACCAGATCCCCGTCGCCGACCGTCAGGCGCTGCTGCGCGCCGAAGCGCAGGAAGCCGAGGACGAGGACGATGAGGACGGCGAAGGCGACGACCGCCAGAGCCGCGATCGCGGCCGGCGCGGGCGCCGGCGCGGCGGCAAGGGCCGCGACCGCGCAGAACACAAGCGCGATGCGAGCGGGGCCGATGCCGACGAGGCAACCGAAACGGCCGGCGAGGCAGGCGACGCCGACAATGGCAATGACGCCGTCTCGGAGAACATTTCCCACGGTTCGGAAACCATCGAACATGCGGCCGATATCCCGGAACAGGCCGCGGATGCATCCAATCGTGGCGAAGCCTCCCCCGAGCAGGGCGACGAATCTTCTGGGCAGGACGAAGGCGAGACCCGCGAGGGCGGCCCGACGTCGATCGCCGCCTCCGTCGACGCCGATGTGATTTCCGAACCCGTCCCGCTGACGGAACAGGGCAGCGAATCCAGCGACGATGATCGCGGCATGCTGGAAGAGGTTCAGTCTTCGCATCCGGACGATCACGAGGTCGAATCGGTCGGTGCCGAGGATGCCCTGGAGGAAGCGCGCAACCGCCGCAAGCCGATGCGCCGCCAGTACAAGATCCAGGAAGTGATCAAGCGCCGCCAGATCCTGCTGGTGCAGGTCGTCAAGGAAGAGCGCGGCAACAAGGGCGCAGCGCTCACCACCTATCTGTCGCTTGCCGGCCGCTATTCCGTGCTGATGCCGAACACGGCGCGCGGCGGCGGAATTTCGCGCAAGATCACCAGTGCTGTGGACCGCAAGCGCCTCAAGGAAGTGGTCGCCGATCTCGAAGTGCCGCAAGGCATGGGCGTCATCCTGCGCACCGCCGGCGAGAGCCGCACCAAGGCCGAGATCAAGCGCGATTATGAATATCTGATGCGGCTTTGGGAGAACGTGCGCAATCTCACGCTCCAGTCCACGGCCCCTGCCCTCGTCTACGAGGAAGGCAGCCTGATCAAGCGTTCGGTGCGCGACCTCTATAACAAGGACATCGACGAGATCCTCGTCTCCGGCGAAGAGGGCTACCGCGAGGCCAAGGACTTCATGCGCATGCTGATGCCGAGCCACGCCAAGGTGGTTCAGCCGTTCCGCGATACGACGCCGATCTTCGTGCGCAACGGCATCGAGGCGCAGCTTGACCGCATGCTGCAGCCGCAAGTGACGCTGAAGAGCGGCGGCTACATCATCATCAACCAGACCGAGGCGCTGGTCGCCATCGACGTCAATTCGGGCCGCTCGACCAAGGAGCACTCGATCGAGGACACCGCGCTCCACACCAATCTGGAAGCAGCGGAGGAAGTCGCCCGCCAGCTCAGGCTGCGCGACCTTGCCGGCCTGATCGTCATCGACTTCATCGACATGGAGGAGAACCGCAACAACCGCGCCGTCGAGAAGCGGTTGAAGGATCACCTCAAGAACGACCGCGCGCGCATCCAGGTCGGCCGCATCTCGCATTTCGGCCTGATGGAGATGTCGCGCCAGCGCATCCGCGCCAGCGTGCTGGAATCGACCATGAAGCCTTGCCCGCATTGCGGCGGCACCGGCCATGTGCGCTCCGATTCGTCTGTCGCGCTGATGGTGGTCAGGGCGATCGAGGAGTTCCTGCTCAAGGATTCGCGCAGCCACATCACGGTTCGTACGCCCGCGGCGACCGCGCTCTATGTGCTCAACCACAAGCGCGGCACGCTGGTGGAACTGGAAAGCCGCTTCGGCCTGACCATCACGCTCGAGGCCGACGACACGGTCGGTTCGCAGCATTATGCGATCTTCCGCGGCGCGCTGGCCGAAAAGCCGGAAGGCTTCGTCGAAGCACGCACCCTGCCGGCCTATGTCGAACCGGAAGAGCCCGAGGATGAGACCATCGTCGAGGAGGAAGACGAAGCACCGGCCCAGGCCGAACAGCCGCGTCAGCCGCAGCAAGGTCAGCACCAGCAGAGGCCCGGCGAAGAGGGCGAAGGCCGCGACCGCAAGCGCCGCAAGCGTCGCAGACGCCGCGGCGGCAAGGATCGCGATCGCGAGCATGGCCACATCGACGGCGCTTCCGTGTCCGCGCAGACCGACGAGTTGTCCACATCGGAAAACCTGTTGAGCCGTGACGAGGCGGAAGCCGGCGACGAGGCTCCGGTCCCCGCGGCCGGAACTGCCGAAACGGCGGAAGCATCCGACGAGGGCCAGGGCAAGAAGCGTCGCCGCGGCAAGCGCGGCGGCAAACGCAACCGGCGCGAGGACGGCGAAGGCGAGGCCGAGGCAAGCGCCGATGAAGCGACCGAACCTTCCGGGGTCGATGCTTCCGAAAGCGAGCCTGCGATCGAGCCGGTAACCGTCGTGGCTGCGGAAGAGCCGGTGGCTCCAGTGAGCGACGAGGCGACGACCGCCGAGAAGCCCAAGAAGCCGCGGCGCGCAGCCAAGCCGAAGAAGGCAGCCGCCGAGGCTGTCGCCGAGGAGCCGATCGCTGAACTGGCCGTTCCGGCACCCGCCGAGACGCCAGCCACGGCATCGGACGAGGCGGCGGCAGCGACCGCCGAGGAAACACCGAAGGCCCGTCCGTCACGACGCAAGCCGGCGGCCATCGATGCGCCGATCGTGCCGGTGGTTTCCTCGACCGTCGCCGAAGAGCCGGAAACCAAGACCGAAGAGAAGCCGAAGCGCGCCGGCTGGTGGCAGCGGAAAGGTTTCTTCTGAGATTTCAGCCCTTTGAACTGACTTCCTGAATAAAAAAATCCCGCGCCGGTCGAAAGACGGCGCGGGATTTTCATATCCGGTTTGCCGGAACGTTACGGCGCGAAGATCGACCAGTTCATCATTCTGGCAAGCTTTTCCAGGGCGATCGAGCCCAGCTTGGAATTGCCGTTGGCGTTGAGGCCGGGCGACCAGACGGCGAGCGAGGCGACGCCGGGCACGATGCCCAATATGCCGCCGCCGACGCCGCTCTTGCCCGGAATGCCGACGCGGAAGGCAAAATCACCGGAGCCGTCATAGTGGCCACAGGTCAGCATCATGGCGCCGATGCGGCGTGCCCGCTCGGCCAACACCACGGAATGTCCGGTCGCCGGATTCTTGCCGCCATTGGCGAGGAACCGACCGGCCATCGCCAGCTGCCGGCAGCTCATGGCGACGGCGCAATGATGGAAATAGACGCCGAGCGCCAGCTCCGGCGCATGATGAAGATTCCCGAAGGATTTCATGTAGTTGGCGAGCGCGAAATTGCGATAGCCGGTGGCGCGCTCCGACGCCGCCACCTCGCGGTCGATGATGATGGTATCGTCGTCGGCGAGGAACTGGATGAAGCGCAGGATCTCGCCGATCGCCTCGCGCGGCTGGTGGCCGGCAAGCAGGATGTCGGAAATGACAATGGCGCCGGCATTGATGAAGGGATTGCGCGGAATGCCGTTCTCATGCTCGAGCTGCACGATCGAGTTGAACGGATTGCCCGAAGGCTCGCGCCCTACCCGCTTCCACAGCGCGTCGCCGACATTGCCCAGCGCGAGCGTCAAGGTGAACACTTTCGAGATGCTCTGGATCGAAAAGGGCTGGTCGGCGTCGCCCGCCATCAGCACACGGCCGTCATTGGTGACGGCTGCGATGCCGAATTTCTTCGGATCAACCTTGCCGAGCTGCGGGATATAGGTGGCGACCTCGCCGCGATCGTTGCGTTCAGCCATTTCGGCCGCGACTTCGGCCAGGGCCTGCTCGAGTTCCGGCATGGATCTACCTCAGCCAGCGTTCGATGCGCGCCAATGCCTCGACCATGTCGTCATGGCTGCCGGCATAGGAGAACCGCATGGTGCGGTGCCCGGCCTGGGTGTCGAAATCACGGCCGGGCGTGGCCGCGACATGCGCCTCGGCCAGCATCTTGCGGGCGAAAGCCATGCTGTCATTGCTGTGCCGGGTGACGTCGCAAAAGGCATAGAAGGCGCCATCCATCGGTGCGGCCAGCGGAAAGCCGAGCTCCGGCAGACGCGTCATCAGGAGCTCGCGGTTCCAGGCATAGCGACCCTTGACCGCTTCCAGCTCCTCGGTAGCGGCAAAGGCCTCGATTGCGGCGACCTGCGACAGTTCCGGCGGCGAGATGTAGAGGCTCTGCGCAATGCGCTCGATGGGCCGCACCACCGCTTCCGGCAGCACCATCCAGCCGATGCGCCAGCCGGTCATGCAATAGTATTTCGAGAAGGAGTTGATCGCCGTGACACCGGTGCCAAAGGCGAGTGCGGTGGTGTCGGACGCCGCATAGGCCAGCCGATGGTAGATCTCGTCGGAGATGACGGCAATGCCGAGCGCCTCCGCCGTCCGGACCAGGTCCGCGAGATCATCGGCCGGAATGACCGCGCCGGTCGGGTTGGCCGGACTTGCGAACAGCACGCCCTTCAGCGGTTTTTCGCGATGCGCGGTCTCCAGGTGAGCGGCATGAAGATAGGCCGCATCGCCGAGCTCTATCTCGATCACTTCGATGCCCAGCGCCGCCATGATGTTGCGATAGGCGGGGTAGCCCGGCGCTGCGATGGCGACGCGGTCACCGGGATCGAACATTGCCAGGAAGGCGAGATTGAAGGCGGCCGAGGATCCCGTCGTGACCGCGATCCGGTCGGGCGCGACATCAAGCCCGTAGTGATCCCCATAATGTTCCGCGATCGCCTTGCGCAATCCAGCCAGGCCCAGCGCATCGGTATAGCCAATACGCCCGTCCTGCAAAGCCCTGGCCGCCGCGGCACGAACGCGGGCCGGAGCCGGATCGGACGGCTGGCCGACGGCCATGGAAATGACCGGCGCGCCCGTCGCTCTCAGCCGGTTCGCCTCGGCCAGCACATCCATGGCGTGGAAGGGTTCGACATTGCCACGGCGTGAGAGCGAAACGACCATTTTGACCTCGATCCGACGATTGAGCGCACCACGTCCTGGCGCATGCGCCGCACAAATGCCCGATTGGTGTGAGGATCACAAGTTGAGGAAGTTTTTCCGGTGCCGACTTTTCATCTTTCGCCCGCTCGTCTACCAGTGGACACGTCATGTTGAGCCGACCCAAATCGATGGTTGCCCGGGTAGCGCGCGTCGTTGCGACGCTTTCGCTTGGCGTCGCCGTCGCGGTGTCTGGTTCCATCAGCGCCTTGGCCCAGAACGTGCCGGTGGTGCGCGATGCCGAGATCGAGGCGCTGGTGCGCGACTACGCCCGCCCGATCTTCAAGGCCGCCGGTCTGGCGAATGACGGCATCGACATCGTCCTGGTCAACGACCAGAGCTTCAATGCCTTCGTCACCGGACGCAGGCTGTTCATCAACACGGGCGCCTTGATGGAAGCCGAAACGCCCAACGAGATCATCGGCGTCATCGCCCACGAGGCCGGCCATATCGCCGGCGGCCACCAGCAGAAACTGCGTGACCAGCTCGAGCGCGCCAAGACGATGGCCATCATCGCAACCTTGCTGGGCGCCGGCGCCATGGTCGCCGGGGCGACCACCAACAGCCGCGGACTTGCCGGCGCCGGCGTGGGCGTGGCGGCTGGCGGCGGCGAGATGGCGCAGCGCAGCATTCTCGCCTATCAGCGCACCGAGGAAATGACGGCCGACCGCTCGGCGATCACCTATCTCAACGCCACCGGCCAGTCCGGCATGGGCATGCTGAAGACGTTTCAGCGTTTCCAGACGGCCTTGTCGCTGTCGGGCGCGCAGGTCGATCCCTACCGGATCAGCCATCCAATGCCGCGCGATCGAATCTCCAACCTCGAAGTGCTGGTCAAGCAGAGCCCCTATCTCGACAAGGTCGATGCGCCGGCACTGCAATTGCGCCACGACATGATGCGGGTGAAGATCGCTGTCTACATGGAAGGCCAGGCCGCCGCGTCGCGGCTGATGCGAAAGATGCAGGGCAGCCTTGCCGCGCAGTATGGCGAGGCCCAATCGGCCTATCTTTTCGGCAACATCGCCACCGCACTCGCCAAGACCAACGCCTTGATCAAAGCCCAGCCCGGCAACGCCTATTTCCAGGAATTGCGCGGCGATATATTGATGAAGGCGAACAAGCCCAAGGAAGCTGCCGATGCCTACGCCAAGGCAGTCAGCCTCGACAAGGCGCGATCTGGATTGCTGCCGGTTTCGCTCGGCCAGGCGTTGATGGCGACGGGCACCCCAGACGCTCTGAAAAAGGCCGTGGTGCAGATCAACAACGGCTTGCGACGCGACAAGGAAAATTCCGTGGGATACCGCTATCTGGCGCAGGCCTATGGCGAATTGGGAGACATACCGGGCGCCGAGCTCGCCACGGCCGAGGGTCATTTCTATTCCGGTAACTACAAGGATGCGAAGATCTTCGCCATGCGAGCGCAGCAGCAACTCAAACGCGGCGAGCCGCGATGGATACGCGCCCAGGACATCATAAACTACAAGCCGTCGGGCAAGGTATAGTGAACCTTCCGGCCGTGCGCTGCGACGCAGCCAGATCGGAAAACAGGCAAAGGAACGGAACGATGAAAAAGGCACTGCTGCTGGGCACCACGGGAGTTGCGATAGCCCTTGCCATGCTGGCGTTCGGTTTCGTGGCCGGCAGCCCGCAAATCGCGGAAGCCGGTGCGGCGCAACCGCTTCAGACGGCAGCGGCCGATACCAAGATCGACCGCACCGAGGTCGAAGGCATCATCCGCGATTATCTCCTGAAGAATCCGGAAGTGCTGCTGGAAGTCCAGGATGCGCTCGAGGCCAAGCAGAAAGAAGAGCAGCGCATTGCCCATCTCGGCGTCATCAAGGGCGCCAAGGAGCAGATCTTCAACTCCTCCTTCGACGGCGTGGTCGGAAACCCGAAAGGCAAGGTCACGATCGTCGAGTTCTACGACTACAATTGCGGCTTCTGCAAACGCGCCATCGAAGACATGCAGGCGCTGACCAAGGCCGATCCGGACCTGCGTTTCGTGCTCAAGGAGTTCCCGATCCTCGGCCCGGATTCGCAGAAGGCCAGCGTCGTCTCGATGGCCTTCCACCTGATGATGCCGCAGAAGTACGGTGAGTTCCACAATGCGCTGCTCGGCGGCCAGGGACGCGCCACCGAGGCGGCGGCGATCAAGGTCGCGCTTTCGCTCGGCGCCGACGAAGCGACGCTGCGTGAAAAGATGAAGGACCCGTCCATCACCGAAGCCTTCTCCAAGACCTACGATCTCGCCAACAAGCTGGCGATCACCGGAACGCCGTCCTATGTCGTCGGCAACGAGGTCGTGTTCGGGGCGCTCGGACAGGAAGTCCTGGCGGAGAAGATCGAGGCGGCGAAAGCCGCGCTTTGATCGGCCGCGGGTTTTCTTCACGGGCGCATTTCTGCCTGTTGTGGACAGTGAAAGAACGCACTTGCGCTCTTTCCGCGGGCGTCTATGCCCATTATAGAGGGCCCAGCGCCGGTTTGACGCCGGTGCCGGAAAAGGTCGGCATTTTTTGAAAACGGTTTTCGTCCTGAACGGTCCCAATCTCAACGCGCTCGGCAAGCGCGAGCCTGGCATCTATGGCGGCAAGACGCTTGCCGCCATCGCGGAGGACTGCAGAGAGGCGGGCGCGGCGCTCGGGCTCGAAATCGATTTCCGCCAGTCGAACCACGAGGGCGACCTCGTCGACTGGATCCAGGAAGCCGGCGACAAGGCCGCCGGCATCGTCATCAATCCCGGCGCCTATAGCCACACCTCGATCGCGATTCACGACGCCATTCGTTCCGTGGCGCCGCTGCCGGTCGCCGAGGTCCATCTTTCCAATATCCATGCGCGGGAATCATTCCGCCACGTCTCCATGGTCGCGCCGGTCGCTGTCGGCATGATCTGTGGCTTTGGGCCGCTCGGCTACACGCTGGCGCTTCAGGCGCTGGCCGCACGCCTATGACCGGCCAACAAACAGAAGGCTCGAAAATGTCGATAAAGAAGACCGGTGTTGACCAGCAGCTGATCCGCGACCTGGCGGGCATACTGAACGACACCAATCTCACCGAGATCGAAGTCGAGCTGGGTGACCTGAAGGTGCGCGTATCGCGGCAGGCGCCGGCGGTTCACGCGATAGCCGCGCCGCAGCCGGCCTTTGCGCCGGCGCCAGCGGCCCAACCTGCCACCGCAGCCGTTCCGGCCGCGGCCGACGTGTCGAAAAACGCCGTGGCCTCCCCCATGGTCGGCACCGCCTACCTGGCGCCCTCGCCGGATGCCAAGCCGTTCATCGAGATCGGCCAGAACGTCAAGGAAGGGCAGACGCTGCTGATCATCGAAGCGATGAAGACGATGAACCAGATCCCGTCGCCGCGCGCCGGCACGGTGACGGCGATCCTGTTCGAGGACGCACAGCCGGTCGAATACGGCATGCCGCTCGTCGTGATCGAGTAGAGCGGCCCTAATGTTCCAGAAGATTCTCATCGCCAATCGCGGCGAAATCGCGCTTCGGGTGCTGCGTGCCTGCAAGGAGCTTGGCATCCAGACGGTGGTGGTGCATTCGACCGCCGACGCCGACGCCATGCATGTTCGGCTCGCCGACGAGAGCGTATGCATCGGGCCACCGCCATCGCGCGACAGCTATCTCAATATCCACCAGATCGTCGCCGCCTGCGAGATCACCGGCGCCGACGCCGTGCATCCCGGCTACGGTTTCCTGTCGGAGAACGCCAAGTTTTCCGACATATTGGCCGCGCATAACATTACCTTTATCGGTCCGACCGGCGACCATATCCGCATCATGGGCGACAAGATCGAAGCCAAGCGCACCGCCAAGCGCCTCGGCATCCCGGTGGTTCCCGGCTCCGACGGTGCGGTGACCGAGGAAAAGGAGGCCAAGCGCATCGCCGCAGAGATCGGCTATCCCGTGATCATCAAGGCGTCGGCCGGCGGCGGCGGACGCGGCATGAAAGTGGCGCATACCGAGGCCGACCTCGAAGTCGCCTTGCAGACGGCCCGCTCGGAAGCGGGCGCGGCCTTCGGCGATGACGCCGTCTATATTGAAAAGTACCTGCAAAAACCGCGTCATATCGAGGTTCAGGTGTTCGGCGACGGCTTTGGCCGGGGCGTGCATTTCGGCGAGCGCGACTGCTCCTTGCAGCGCCGCCACCAGAAAGTCTGGGAAGAGGCCAACTCACCCGCCCTCAACGCCGAGGAACGCTCGCGCATCGGCGATATCTGCGCCAACGCCATCGCCGACCTCGGCTATTCCGGCGCCGGCACGATCGAGTTCCTCTACGAGAATGGCGAGTTCTATTTCATCGAGATGAACACGCGCCTGCAGGTCGAGCATCCGGTGACGGAGGCTATCACTGGCATCGATCTGGTGCATGAGCAGATCCGTGTCGCCTCGGGCGGCGGTCTTTCGGTCAAGCAGGAAGACATCCGCTTCCAGGGCCATGCCATCGAGTGCCGCATCAATGCAGAGGATCCGCGCACCTTCACGCCCTCGCCCGGCACGATCACCCATTTCCACACGCCAGGCGGCCTTGGCATCCGTGTCGATTCCGGCGTCTATTCAGGGTACAAGATCCCGCCTTACTACGACAGCCTGATCGGCAAGCTGATCGTGCACGGGCGCAACCGCGTCGAATGCATGATGCGGCTGCGCCGGGCACTGGACGAATTCGTCGTCGACGGAATCAAGACGACGTTGCCGCTGTTTCGCGACCTCGTCGGCAACGCCGACATCGCCAATGGCGACTATGACATCCACTGGCTGGAAAAATATCTGGCCAAAGGCGAATAGCCCCGGACTTGCCGCTATAATGAAGCGATGACTCGCCCCTACGCGCCAGGCTATCGTATCCCGACCGACCTTCTGCTCAAGGCCTACGCCTCGGGCGTCTTCCCGATGGCCGAAAGCGCCGCCGATCCGGAAGTGTTCTGGGTGCGGCCGGAGACGCGCGGCATCATTCCGCTCGACCGCTTCCACACGCCGAAAAGTCTGAAGAAGGCGCTTCGGCGAAACCTCTTCGACATCCGTTTCGACTTCGATTTCGAGGCGACGATCGATGGCTGCGCCGAAAGGCGCGAGGAGCGCCGTTCCACCTGGATCAACGCGCCGATCCGGGAGGCCTATGTGCAGTTGCATCGCATCGGCCATTGCCATTCTGTCGAGGCCTGGCGCGAGGAGCGGCTGGTCGGCGGCCTCTACGGTGTCTCCCTGGGGAGGGTGTTCTTCGGCGAAAGCATGTTTTCCCGGGAAACGGATGCTTCGAAGATCTGCCTTGTGCATCTCGTCGAACGCCTGCAGGCGCGCGGTTTCGCACTGCTCGACACGCAGTTCACCACCGAACACCTCAAGCGCTTCGGCGCAATCGACGTGCCGCGCGGCAAATACGAGAAGATGCTGGCCGACGCGCTGAAGGGTGAAGCGGTGTTTTTCCCCTGATGATCCAGCCCGTCAGCGGACCTTCGTTTCCAGCGGAGCCTGCGAATGGAACATCATCTTCCAGCCGTTGACGCGATGGACATAGCCGGTGCTGACCAGCGCCGCGTAGGCTTCGCCATTGCCCCTCACGGCATGCGCCTCATAGGCCAGGATGACGATGTCGCTGCCTGGTTCGACCACGCCCTTGAGATCGATCTCGAGATCACGCCATCGCTTGGGATCGGCGGCGGTTTCGGCGAGATCGGCATTGCTCATGGTCTGGGCCATCCGCGGAAATGCCACGAGGCACTCGGTGTCGGCATTGGCCGCGAAAAATGCCGAATCGCCTGTCCAGAAGCCCTTTTCGAGCTCAAGCAGTTCCTTGATGCTGGCGGTGATCCGCTTTCTGGCAGACATTGGAAAATCCTCCCGGCGCGCATCGTATGGCCGTCAGGGCCCCAACGCGTTGCCGTCAGGGCGGTTCCGAAGGATCAGTTGGTGCTGGTCGTAGGCGGTTCCGTTGCTTCCGGCTCGGTCGCAGCCGGAGCGGCCGTGGCATTCGGCTGGGCCGTATCGGGCTTGGCCGCCTCGGTCTTGGCCGAATCGGGCGCTGGCACATCCGACTTCTGCTTGCAGGCTTTCAGCCAGACGTCATAGACGGCATGCTCCACGGCATTGAGACCAGGGCTTTCGGCAAACATCCAACCGGTGAAGATGCGGCGGATCTTGCGGTCGAGCGTGATCTCGTCGACTTCGACAAAGGAATCGGTCTTCGGTTCCTCGTTCTGCGGCCGGGAGTAGCAGACGCGCGGCGTCACCTGCAAAGCACCGAACTGTACCGTCTCGTCGATATAGACGTCGAAGGTGATGATGCGGCCGGTGATCTTGTCGATGCCGGCGAATTCGGCGACCGGGTTGGTGATTCGGTCCGATCCCGGCGCCGGCGCGGGTGCGGCCGGCGTTGGCGAAGCGGCAAGTGCCGCGGTGCTAACGGTGAGCCCGGCGGCTACCATCAGTGCGCCCATCGATGTCAGGCTGAAAATGCTCATGCAGGGATACCGGTGGTTAGCGCCCGGGTGATTCTCTATCACAAAGGCTAGTCGCCGTTTTCTGATCAGCAAGCAGCTAAACACCAATTGTGGCGATAAAGGACCGACGCCCGCTTATGATCCGGGCGTCCAGGCGTCGTAGTCGCCGGTGACCTGCGGGCGGTGCTGGTTGGTCAGCACCGAGCCCTTCGGACGATAGGCTGAGGGCGAGCCGGTCAGGTTCGGTTGATGTGGCTTCTGCCAGTCGCGCGGCTTGTAATCGTCGCTCGGCGGCGCGACGTCGACGCGGTGATGAATCCAGCCGTGCCAGCCGGGCGGGATAGAAGAAGCCTCGGAATAATCGCGATAGATGACCCAGCGGCGCGTGCGTCCTTCGGAATCGACACCGCCTTCGTAGTAGACGTTGCCCACCTCGTCCTGCCCGACCTTCCTGCCGTGCCGCCAAGTGTGCAGGCGCGTACCAAGCGTCTGGCCGTTCCACCAGGTGAAAAACTGCGTAAGGAAAGTCTTCATCTTCAAACCCTCGCGCCGATGGCGTCCGTTTCCTGCTTATGGCGTCAGCCCTTCGTGAAGGCAAGGGGCTTGCCGCCAAGAGGGCGCAAATGGCGCGCCGGTAAGGCAACACAAGCCTGTGATGCATTGCCGGCGCCGTATGGTGCTTGCCAAGCACCCTCAGCCTTTCTAAAGCTCTGCGCGCGCCCCGTGCGGGTATCCGGCCGACCGTTGGCCGAGGGAGGTGACGATTGGCCAGGAAATCGCCGACCGCCGACATTCGCATCGGTGCCGACGCCATTCGCCGCCGAAAGCGTGACGTGCCGATCGTCTGTCTCACCGCCTATACCTACCCCATCGCCCGCCTGCTCGACGAGCATGTCGATCTGCTCCTCGTCGGCGACAGCGTCGCAATGGTCCTGCATGGCCACAAAACGACGCTGGGCGCCTCGCTGGAGATGATGATCGCGCATGGGCAAGCGGTGATGCGCGGCTCGGCCAGGGCTTGCGTCGTCGTCGACATGCCAGCCGGCAGCTATGAGGATTCGGCTGCCCAAGCGGTTGCCTCGGCGCGGCGTATCGTTGGCGAAACCGGCTGCCAGGCTGTGAAACTCGAGGGCGGCGTCGGTATGGCCCGGCAGATCGCCGCGGTCGTCGATGCCGGCATCGCGGTCATGGGCCATATCGGCCTGCTGCCGCAATCCGTCGAGAAGGATGGCGGCTACAGGATCAAGGGCCGGACCGACGAGAATGCGGCAGCGCTGTTTGCCGATGCGCGCGCCGTCGAAGAAGCCGGCGCCTTTTCGATGGTCATCGAGGGCACGGTCGAAGCGGTCGCGGCCGAAATCACCCGCCGCATCGCCATTCCGACTATCGGCATCGGCGCGAGTGGCGTTTGCGACGGCCAGATCCTGGTCATAGACGACATGGTCGGGCTCACCGTCGACCGCGTGCCGAAATTCGTCAAGGAGTACGCCGATTTGCGCAGCGTGGTCTCGCAGGCGGCCGCACGTTACGCCAGCGAGGTACGAGACCGGACATTCCCCGGTTCCGAAAATGTGTTTTCGGCCACCTTGGGCAAGGACAACCGATGAGCCGGCCCCTCGTCGTCGACACGGTCGCCGGCCTTCGCGCGCGGATCCGCGACTGGCGGCGCGACGGCCTTCGCGTCGCCATGGTGCCGACAATGGGCGCCTTGCACGAAGGGCACCTGTCGCTGGTCAGGATCGCGCTTGAAAGAGCCGAGCGCTGCATCGTCTCGATCTTTGTCAACCCGACGCAGTTCGCGCCGAGCGAGGATCTCGACAAATATCCACGTCAGCTCGCCCGCGATCTCGACCAGCTGGCTTTGGCCGGAGCCGATCTTGCCTACACGCCTGGGGTTGGTGAGATGTATCCTGCCGGCTTTGCCACCAAAATCTCGGTCGGCGGTCCCTCCGCCGGGCTCGAATCGGATTTTCGACCGACTTTTTTCGAAGGCGTCGCCACCGTCGTGGCGAAGCTGCTCCTGCAGGCGTCGCCCGACGTCGCGGTCTTTGGCGAAAAGGATTATCAGCAATTGTGCGTCGTCAGGCAGCTCTGCCGCGACCTCGACCTGCCCGTCGAAATCATCGGCGCGCCGACGATCCGCGACGCGCATGGCCTCGCCATGTCATCGCGTAACGCCTATCTCGGTGAGGCCGAACTCCAGATCGCCCGCCGGCTCAACGTGATCCTCCGCAAGGCAGCTGCGGCGCTGGCGGCCGGCGCCGACCAGAACGGCGCGACAGGCGAAGCCAGCCGCGCCCTACTCGCGGCCGGCTTCCACAAGATCGATTATGTCGAAGCTCGCGAGAGCCGGACGCTGACGCCGTGGCGCCGCGGGCACGAGGGCCGCCTGCTCGCCGCCGCCTGGCTGGGCAAGACCAGGCTGATCGACAATGTGGACGTCTCCACCAGTTAGGCTGCGGCTCGATCGCTGAATTCGACCGCCGGATTGCGCACCCGAAAGGTCCGCCGCTATGCGGCAAGCGGCCTTTCATAGACGAGCGCCGGGATAGCGGATTGGGCCGAACCGCAATTGTCGGTGCGGCCGGTCTGGACGAAGCCGTTCGCCTGGTAGAAGGCAATTGCGCGCGTGTTCTTCTCTTCCACTTCCAGCCGGATGGCGCGGGCCTCAGGGAAGCTTTCGATGATCTCGTCGAGAAGCATGCCGCCGATGCCCCGGCCCTGCAGGCCGGGCTGCACGTAAAGCTGCTTCAGCATGACCACGCCGCCGCCATCGAGCGCTTCGGCAAATGCCATGCCGCCAATGCGCTGGCCATCGTCGGCGACGAGGAACTCGCTGTTCGGCTTTGCCAGCCGCGCCGCGAGCGAGGCGATCGAATGCCACGCATCGGTGATCTCTGTCACCCGTTCGGCGCCGTAGATGGCGTCGTAAGTCGCATGCCAGGTCTCGACCAGCAGCGCCCGGATGGCGGCGAGGTCGCGATCCCCGGCGGTGCGCACGAACATGGCGTTACTCGATGCCCAGCTTGGCCTTGACCAGGTCATTGACGGCCTGCGGGTTGGCCTTGCCGCCGGTCGCCTTCATCACCTGGCCGACGAACCAGCCGGCCATGGTCGGCTTGGCGCGCGCCTGCTCGACCTTGTCCGGGTTGGCGGCGATCACCTCGTCCACCGCTTTTTCGATAGCGCCGGTGTCGGTAACCTGTTTCATGCCGCGGCTCTCGACCAGTTGGCGCGGGTCGCCGCCCTCGTTCCAGACGATCTCGAACAGGTCCTTGGCAATCTTGCCGGAGATGGTGCCATCCTTGATCAGGTCGATGATAGCGCCGAGCTGGTCTGGCGAAACCGGAGCGTTTTCAATGTCCTTGCCAGCTTTGTTCAATTGTCCGAGCAGGTCGTTGATGACCCAATTGGCCGCGAGCTTGCCGTCGCGGCCGGCGGCCACCTTCTCGAAATAGTCGGCGATCGGCTTTTCCGACACCAGGATCGAAGCATCGTAAGTCGAGAGGCCGAGCGAGGAGATCAATCGCGCCTTCTTGTCGTCGGGCAGTTCCGGCAACTCCTTGGCCAGCGCTTCGACATAGGCCTGGTCGAACTCCAGCGGCAACAGATCGGGATCGGGAAAATAGCGGTAGTCGTGCGCCTCTTCCTTGGTGCGCATCGAACGGGTTTCGCCCTTGACGGCGTCGAACAGCCGCGTTTCCTGGTCGATCGTGCCGCCATCCTCGATGATGGCGATCTGCCGGCGCGCCTCGAAATCGATCGCCTGGCCGATGAAGCGGATCGAATTGACGTTCTTGATCTCGCAGCGCGTGCCGAATTCGCCGCCCGGCCGGCGCACCGAAACATTGACGTCGGCGCGCATGGAGCCTTCGTCCATGTTGCCGTCGCAGGTGCCGAGATAGCGAACGATGGTGCGCAGCTTGGTAACATAGGCCTTGGCTTCGTCGGCCGAACGCATGTCCGGTTTCGACACGATTTCCATCAGCGCCACGCCGGAGCGGTTGAGATCGACATAGGACATGGTCGGATGCTGGTCGTGCATCGATTTGCCGGCATCCTGCTCCAGATGCAGGCGCTCGATGCCGACCTCGATGTCCTCGAACTCGCCCTGGCGGTCGGGCCCTACGGAGACGATCACCGTGCCCTCGCCGACGATCGGCTGCTTGAACTGCGAGATCTGGTAGCCCTGCGGCAGGTCCGGGTAGAAGTAGTTCTTCCGGTCGAAGACGGACTTGTGGTTGATCTGCGCCTTTAGCCCGAGGCCGGTCCGGATCGCCTGCTTGACGCATTCCTCGTTGATGACGGGCAGCATGCCGGGCATTGCGGCATCGACCAGGCTGACATTGGCGTTGGGGGCGGCACCGAACGACGTCGAAGCGCCGGAAAACAGTTTTGCTTCCGATGTCACCTGCGCATGGACCTCGAGCCCGATGATGATTTCCCAGTCGCCGGTGGCGCCGGGGATCAGGCGTTTCGCGTCGGGCGTGCGGGTATCGATGATGCTCATGGTGGCCTGCGTAGTAGAACGATGGAAACGTGCGTTTTGCACATCCTGATTTGCAACTTCGCTAGTGCAAACCGCCTCCCGAGACAAGCGTAAAGCCGCCCGCTGGCCTTTTCCGCCGCTTTCGCCTATAGGCCATCCATCCCAATGGAGAGTGGATGTCCACTTACGCTCAGTCCCGGTAAGGCCCTGACCTCATAGCGAGGCAGGGCAGAAAACCTGAAACCCCGCGCCGCGAAGCTTCGCGGCGGCGGCTTTTGTTGTTTTCCCGGAAACTCTCCCATGGATATTTCGCGTATTGAACAACGCGTTCTGCACCTGCTCGCGCAGGGCGGACGCATTGAGATCGAAAAAAGTGAGAAGAAACGGATCGCCTCCGTCAAATGCCTGACCCGCGACGGCTGGCACTACCCCGGCGTCGATCTCGACCTGTTTCGGAAGCTGAAGCGCAAGAAGGCGGTTTCGTCGTCGGGCGGCGGCCCCTACCGCATCACGCGGCGCGGGCTCCAACTCGTCCGCTCCGAACTCGACAACAGGTAACTATCGCCCGCCGGCCGTTTGCGCGGCCGGCGGTTGCTTGCCGCTCAGGCGGTAGCAATATAGGCGCGGATTTCCTCAGCCTCGCGCTCGACATCCTCGATACGACGCTTGACCACGTCGCCGATCGAAACGATGCCGTCGAGCATGCCGTCCTTTTCCACCGGAAGGTGGCGGAAGCGGCCCCGGGTCATGATCTCCATCACCTCGTTGACGGTGTGATTCTCGTTGCAGATCTTCACTTTCGGCGTCATCGCGGAACGAACGGCTATGTCGAGCGCGGCAGCGCCTTCCCTGGCGACGACGCGCACGATGTCGCGCTCGGACAGGATGCCGACGATCTTGCGGTCTCCATTGGTGATGACCAACGCCCCGATCCTGTGTTCGGCAAGGATGCGGATGGCTTCGCTCAGTTTTTCGTTCGGCCCGAGCGTCAACACGTCGTGGCCTTTTTGCTCGAGAATGGCCTTAACCGTCATGGCGTCCTCCTCTACTTTGCCAACCGGTTCCTGCCCTGACCGGCTTTCACGTAAGAGTGAACATCGTGCGCCGCGATCGGTTGCATTTCAAGTGCGGTGGTCGGTCGTCTCCCAATCGAGCGGCTGCCAACGCCTGTCGAACCAGCGCAAGCCGAAGAAGCCGGCGACAAAGCCGCCAATATGAGCCTCCCAGGCGATCTGGCTGTCGACGCCGGGGGCGAAGCCGACAAGGCCGGTGACAAGATTGATCATCATCCAAACGGCAAGGAAGATCATCACGCCACGCGAGCGCAGCACCATTGCGATCGGCAGCACGGGGCCGGCGAAAGCGGCTTTGCCCGCCGAACGATCCGTACGGAAGCCAAAGCGTGCCGCCGCTCCCATCATGCCCGATATCGCACCGGAAGCCCCGACCAGCGGCGCTTCGCCATATGGATGCATGGCCCAGAAAAGCGCCACTGAAGCCAGTCCCGTCGCGGCGAAGAACAACGCGAACCAGAACGCTCCGAGCCGATTGGCCAACGGCGAGCCAAAGGCAGCGAGCCAGACCATATTGATGGCGATATGCGCAAATCCACCATGCATGAAGGCATAGGTGAAGGGCCGCGTGAACAGGAACCAGTCGAAGCCGTATTGGCCGGTGTAGAGGACAGGGATGAAGGCCCCATCGTAAAGCAGTGTCATTTGCTGAGCATCACTCAGCACGTATTGCTGCAACAGGTAGATGGCCACGCAAATGGCGATCACCGCCAGCACGATCGGCGGCAGGTTGAAGATCGGCTCGCGACGCGGCTCGGGCTCGCGATCCGCCTGTTCTATTTCCGGTGGGCTTACAGGTTCACTCATGCGCACTAGCACTCGGTCCAGGATTCGTTGTTGCGAGCATCTAGACCACTGCCCGCCGGACCACAAAGGGCGAATCGCCGAGCGCGAATCAAAAGTGCCGAATCAAAAGAAAGCCGTCCAAGGTTTCCCTTGAACGGCTGTCGAGTCCCCTGTTCCCCCGAACTCTTGACTGAAGTGCTGCCGATCGTCGCGAAACGACCGCTTCTGGAGTGGTTTTTGTGTGCCACGCGGCTCGACCGGGCGCAACGTAAACCACTTGTTAACCTTAACGGCCCCGACCCGTGAACAAGTGTTAACGACGCTGGCACGCTTCCTGCTCCGCAACGCATGTAGGTCATCGGAGGGCGCCCTTCTGTTCACCGATGGGACATCAGACGACAGAATGCGCGGAGCTGCTTAGCATGAACCAGAACGGATCGATCACGCTGTTCCAGTATTGGAACCGCTTGCGTGATGGACGCCCAGCCCCGAAGCGCTCGGAAGTGGAGCCGGCCGATATCAAGTCGCTGCTGGCCGACACCTTCATCCTGGAAAGGGACACGCGTGGGCAAGCGGTGTTCCGGCTGGCCGGCACAAGGCTCTGCGCCTCCTATGGCCGCGAACTCAAGGGGTTCTCCTTTCCCTCGCTGTGGCGCGAGAAGGACCAGCGGCTGGTCTCGAAGCTGATCCATGGCGTGTTCGACCAGAAATCCGTCGTGCTGATCATGTTCGAGGGCTTCAGCCGCAACGGCCGTTCCAACAAGTTCGAACTGCTTGCCTTGCCGCTGGATGGCGGCGTCGAAAACCCGCGTTGCCTTGGCGTGATCAGCGCTGTGGAGAAGCCGTTCTGGCTGGGCGCCGACCCGCTCACGGACGCGTTGATCGATTCGATCCGTGTCATCGATCCCGAAAAAGAGTTGCTGGCGAGCCGGCCGGCGATCGACGTTCCCTCGCTTGTTCCCGCCGAACTGGAGGCGCCCGAAACCATCTCCGCGCTCGGCCGAGCGCGCCGCATCCGCCACCTCGTCGTCTTCGATGGCGGGCGCGAGGAATAGTTGACGATCCTACAGCCCCGCCTGCCCGTTTTTCCCCTTTGTTAACCCGCTTTGCTGTAGTTCTGGGATGAAGTCCCTGGCATCGGCGCGCGGGGATGCCAAACGGGGTGTAGGCAGTCATGAGGTCAGCGGCGGTCGACTACGCGCCGTCCCAAGCTGAGAGACGTAACTTTCAGCGCGTCCGGGTCAAGATATACGGGCGCTTCATGCTGGAAGACCGCACCGAACATCCTTGCCAGGTCGTCGATATGTCGCCGGGTAACGTCGCGTTTCGCACGGACCGCATCGGCATGCCCGGTGAAAAGGTCATCGCCTATGTCGACCATATCGGCCGCATAGAAGGCGTCGTCACCCGCACCTTGCAGGACGGTTTCGCAATGACGGTGATTGCGTCGGACCGCAAGAAGGACAAGCTCGCCGCGCAATTGACGTGGCTCGCCAACAAGCACGAGCTAGATCTGCCGGAAGACCGCCGCCACGAGCGCGTCGCCCCCCGCAACCCGACCAGCATCCTGCAGCTCACCGACGGGCGTCAGTACCAGTGCCGCATCATCGACCTGTCGCTCTCCGGCGCCGCGATCGAGATCGATGTCAAGCCAGCGATCGGCGTCCAGGTCATGCTCGGCACCATGCGCGGACAGATCGTGCGGCATTTCGAGGATGGCGTCGCCATCGAATTCGCCGTTATCCAGCGGCCTGAGACGCTCGATTCGGAATTCAACACGCCGCGCGCCTGACAAGGCCCAACAGCGTCCAGATCAAAACCGGCCGCGCGGCCGGTTTTTTGTATTTTACGACAACGATTGACCACTCAAAAGTTTCAAATTTGATACCTATTCTAGGGACGTTTTACTCAATATCTACTGCGCGCTTTTGCGTCGAATAAATCCACCTGTGGCAATGTCTCCCTCGAACGGGGAGACAAAAACAATGAAGAAAACGAGAGGCAAGCTGTTGCTGATGGCAATGGCGATGCAGCTTTCCGCTTGGGGATCAGCATATGCCGCGGGACCGGCCTATATGCACACCGGCGGCCGCACCACACAGCCTGTCGGACACTATGAATTCTGCCAGCGCATACCGGGCGAATGCAGCGAGCGGACACCCAAGGGGGCGCCGGTCGAACTGACCCGCAAGCTGTGGGCGACGATCCTCAGCATCAACAACTCGGTCAATACCCGCGTCAAGCCGCGCACCGACATGGAAAACAACGGCGTCGAGGAATATTGGGCCTATCCCGACAATGGCTATGGCGATTGCGAGGACTACGCGCTGGAAAAGCGCCGCGAGCTGATGGACGCCGGCGTTCCGGCCGGCAACCTGTTGATGACGGTCGCGCGCCAGCCAAACGGTGACGGCCACGCGGTGCTGACCGTGCGCACCAGCCTCGGCGAATTCATCCTCGACAATCTGGAAACCAAGGTCCTGTCCTGGACGGACACCGACTACACCTACCTCAAGCGACAGTCGGATACCAATTCCGGCGTCTGGGTGACGATCAACGACGGCCGCGCCGACGCGGTCGCCAGCGTCCGCTGACGGCGTCGATCCGGCACGCGTGAACCAGAGACCAGGCGCTACGCATCAACGCGATGCGTCTAAGGAGAAACCCGGTCGAGTCCCCACCCTCCCCGTCCCAACGACCGGGTCTAAGGAGCCGGCCCCGTCCCCGGGCCGGCTCCGCCATTTCTGGCGGAGGCCTAGACCTTCTCCAAACCCGCCTTGAAGCGCCTGCCGTTGGCGACATAGTGCGCGGCCGAGGCCCGCAACCTTGCAATCGCAGCCTCGTCCAGGACCCTGATCGCCTTGGCCGGCGAGCCGACGATCAGCGAATTGTCCGGGAATTCCTTGCCTTCGGTGACCAGCGCGCCGGCGCCGACCAGCGAATTCTTGCCGATCCTGGCGCCGTTGAGCACGATTGCGCCCATGCCGATCAGGCTGTTGTCGCCAATGGTGCAGCCATGCAGCATGGCGCGGTGGCCGATCGTGCAGCCTTCGCCAATGGTCAGCGGGAAGCCGGGATCGGTGTGCATGACCGTGTGCTCCTGCACGTTGGTGTCGGCGCCGATCACGACAGGTTCATTGTCGCCGCGGATGACGACGCCGAACCAGAAGCCGGCATTGCGGCCGATGCTGATGTCGCCGATCAGCGTCGCATCGGGCGCGATCCAGTTTGAGCCCGCATCCGCGAAGTTCGGTTCGGTGCCATCGATCGCATAAAGCGGCATTTCTGGTCTCCGATTCGTCTCAAGCCTGGAGGTCGAACGACCCTAGGTTGACACCTCCCAACACGCAACGGCCACAAGAACGATGCCGAGCGCCAGCGTCCAGGCGACCGCCGTGCAGCCACAGGAAATCAGCGCCACCGACGAAATGCGACCCTCGCGGCGGGCGTCCAAGGCATCGTTGACCAGCATGAACGGCCCGGCGCACGCCGTGGCGGCGAGCGAACGCAGTACGTGCGCGGAGGACACATAAGGCTCGGTGAACGCGACCTTGCGCCCGGCAACCAACTCCATCGCCGATCCGACCAGCCCGCAAGCCGTCAACCCGACAAGAAAAGCGAACGCAGTTAGCTCAACCGGGCCCATCTTTACCTTCCGTTTACCATGAAATCGCACAGTCGCTGGAAGGACTGCAAGAGCCGTGCCGTGCGATGCGTGCCGTCACGGGACAGGAATCCGGGGACAGAGATGAAGCAGGCAGCGATCGCCGACGACCCCCAATTCACCGTGGTCGATTCCACGCTGATGAAGCGGGTGTTCTACGCCTTCGCAGCACTCGCCCTGCTGTCGGTCGCAATCAGCCTGGGCGGCAAATGGTTCGGCCATTCGATCGCCATGGCCGGCTACACGGATGATGCGACGATGCGCAAGGTGGTGATCGGCAACAATGTCATCGCCGTGCCTGCCAACTTTATCCGTTTCGAACAGGCGCGGCGCGACGGCATCGCCTCGCGGCTCGACCTCTACCTGCGCTATCCCCAGATGGATGGCTACAGCGAAGCTGCCCGCGGCGATTTCAATCACACGGGGCCAGCCAAAAGCATCGTCTTCCTGTCCTTCGAACAGCAGATGATGTCTCGCGACATGAGCGGACGTTTCGGGCCGATCTACAGCGCGTTGATCGTGCAGCCCGGCACGGCAGGTCCGGGCGGCACGACGATTTACGGTTTCAACGCGAAATCAGGTTACCTCAACGAGGTGCTCGTTGTCGGCAACCGGCCCGGCAAGGACCCGTTCGTGGCCCGCTGCCTGAGTGGGCCGGCAGCCGAACAATCGCTGGCGCCTTGCGAGCGCGACATCCATGTCGGCGAGGATCTCAGCCTCACCTATCGCTTCCCGAAGGAATTTCTGGGGGATTGGCAGGCGCTTGACGCGGCAATCACCGCCGAGGCCGGGCGTGTCCTGAAGGCGGGACAGTGACGGAAAGGCCGGCCGCGTTTGCGTCCGGCATCGCCATGGGCGTGGGATCAGCCCAGATCGATGTCGAGGATCGCCATCGAGAAATTGTAGTCGCCGTCATCCTCGTCTTTGAAGACGATGCCGAGGAATTCGTCGCCGACGTAGACTTCGGCCGAATCCTCCTTGCGCGGCCGTGCCTTGACCTCGAGCTTGGGGTTCTGGAAGACGCGCTTGAAATAGGCGTCCAGCTTTCTGATTTCGTCAGGCTTCAACAGTCTTCTCCGATCATCGGGCTTGCTCGTTTGAACGGCGCTTCTGACACGTTGACGATGGCCATGTAAAGGCAAGCTCGCCGTATTGCACGGCAATCGGACTCGTCGACGCGAGCAGTGCGAAACTCCCCGACGCCCCTCAGTAAAATTAGATGTCGAAGCTGACGACCTGGTCCATCGTCTGCGACGGTAGAAGCTGGTCCATCTGGCGCGACGGCTGGTCGCAGCCGGTCTCGCCGACGACGCGAGCCGGCACGCCTGCGACCGTCTTGTTATGCGGCACCGGCGACAGCACCACCGAACCGGCGGCGATCTTGGAGCAATGGCCGATTTCGATGTTGCCGAGAATCTTGGCGCCGGCACCGATCAAGACGCCACGACGAATCTTGGGGTGACGGTCTCCGCCGGCCTTGCCGGTGCCGCCGAGCGTGACACCGTGCAGGATCGACACGTCGTCCTCGATGACCGCTGTCTCGCCGACGACCAGGCCGGTGGCGTGGTCGATGAAGATGCCCTTGCCGATGCGGGCCGCCGGATTGATATCGGTCTGGAAAACCGAGGACGAACGGCTTTGCAGATAGAGCGCGAAATCCTTGCGCCCCTGGTTCCACAGCCAATGCGCCAGCCTGTGGGTCTGGATGGCGTGAAATCCCTTGAAGTAGAGCACCGGCATGATGAAGCGGTCGCAGGCCGGATCGCGGTCGTAATAGGCCTGGATATCGACACGCACGATGGTCGGCCAATCCTTGTCGTCGGCCAGCATCGACTTGAAGGTCTGGCGGATGAGATCGGAACCTATGTCCTGGTGCGCCAACCGCTCGGCCAGCCGGTGGATGACCGCCTCCTCCAGGCTCTCCTGATTGAGGATGGTCGAATAGAGGAAGGCGGCGAGCAGCGGGTCGCGATTGACCGCGTCCATCGCTTCGTCACGGATCGAGCGCCAGATCGGATCGACCGGCTGCAACGCGCTGTGTCGGGAAATGCTGATGCTGTTCATCGACGTCGTCCTGCCGCCTTGCCTAATGTCGGGCCGCACATATAAGCCAGATCATAGCACGATTGAACTCAATTTTCCTTAGTGCTCTGTCAAATGGATTTGGTTAGCGGGAATTCAAGCCGGCATGGAAAATGAACTCTTGCTCGACAATGCCCTCAAACGCGAGCTTTCCGCTCTCTATGAGAGACAGGACCGCCATTACCACAACCTTACCCATATCGAGGCGATGCTGGCGCTCGCCGGCGAGTACCAGAAGCTGCTCGACGATCCCGAGGCCGTCGAGGCGGCGATCTGGTTCCACGACGCCGTCTATGACAGCCGGGCTAAGGACAACGAGGCGCAAAGCGCAGCACTCGCGGAAAAAAAGCTCGCGGGCCGCATCGACGCCCAGCGCCTCTGCCGCATCAGCGCCATGATCCTTGCCACCGCAACACACCAGTTGCCGGGCTTCGAAGACACGGCCGCGGTGCGTGACGCCGCTCTTTTCCTGGACATGGACCTGTCGATCCTCGGCGCAGCGCCGGATGCATTCGATGCCTATGAGCGCGCGATCCGCGCCGAATATCAATGGGTGGAGGAGCCGATCTGGCGGGCCGGACGCGGCGCGGTGCTGAACAGCTTCCTGACACGCCCGCACATCTTCCACAGCGAGGAATTCCGTCGGCGCTTCGAGCAGCAGGCCAGGCTGAATCTCACCCGGTCGCTCGAAGCGCTGCAAAAACCAGCGTGACATCTGGCTTGTGCATCAGGTTTTATCGGGCTCTTGCGCCGGGTCAAAGCGGATTTTCGGCGTAGAATTCCAGCACACGCCGCTTGAAGGTCTTGTCGCCGACGGCCAGCATATGGTCACGGCCTTCGATGTGGAAAGCCTTGGCGTTGGGCATCAGTGCGGCAAGTTCGTCGGGCGAGCCGCCAATGTCGTCGGTGGTGCCGACGGCGATCAGCGTCGGCTGGGCGATCCGGGCAATTTCATCCTCGCTCAGCAACTCGCGGGAGGTGGCGATGCAGGCCGCGAGCGCCCGGCGGTCGCTGCGAGTCTGGTCGGCGAAGGCGCGAAACGAACGGCCGCGGGGATGAGTGGTCTTGGCCGGATCGTCGGCAAGAAGGGCTGCCGCGATCGGATCCCAATCGCCGACGCCGTCGATCATGCCGATGCCGAGACCGCCGAAGACCAGCGTCGCCACCTTGTCGGGATCCGACAGCGCCAGGAATGCCGCTATCCTCGCGCCCATCGAATAGCCCATGACATGGGCGCGCCCGATGCCGAGATGATCGAGCAAAGCAGCCGCGTCCGAGGCCATCCGGGCCGGGGTGTAATCTGCCTCTTCGTAGCTTTTCGATGACGAGCCGTGGCCGCGATTGTCCAGCGCAATGGCGCGGTAGCCGTCATCGTTCAGCGTCTTGAACCAGCCGGGCGAAACCCAGTTGACGTAATGGCTGGAGGCAAAGCCATGGATCATCAGCACAGGATCGCCCCGGCCCGATTCCGGCTGGCGGTCGAGGAAGGCGATATCGAACCCGTCATGGGAAAAAAACTGCATCGGCTATACTGCCCGCGTCCTCAACCGCCACCGCCGTTCGGCGCATCGCCATTGTCCGATGGCGGCACCTCGGGGCCTGATATGGTGCCAACGGCCGGATGCCGCACCAGGTCGCCATAATCGATACCGTTCCTGGCGGCGGTGCCCGCCTTGAGCTCAAGCACGAAGCGCACCGGCACGCCGGGCGAAATGAGCGCCTGGGATTGCGGCTCGCCGTGCTTGACCGCCCGGATCTTGCCATCCTGGCCGATAAAAACCAGGTCAAGCGGCATCGGCGTGTTCTGCATCCAGAAGTTGACCTGCTGCTGCATGTCGAAGACGAACAACATGCCGTGATCGTCCGCCATGTCCTGGCGATACATCAAGCCGGCCTCGCGTTCAGCATCGGTGTCGGCGATTTCGATGGAAAAGGAGCGATCTCCGCCTTTCGTCGCCACGACCAGCGGCGTCGGGTCCACCGGCAGGGTCATCACCCGGCTGTCGGCCGCCGTCGGTGCAGGCGAATAGAAATAGGCGGCCGCGGCGACGATGACCGCAGCCAGGACGCACATTGCGCCCGCCGTAAGCCAATTCCTATGTGTCATGCGAAAATCCTCGGCAACCGCCCTAATGCGCGACCGGCAAGGTTCCCATATCGGGGTGGATTTCGGCAGCCATAAGGCCTTTGTCGCCGCGCCCGAAGCGGACAAGCACGACCTGCCCCGGCCGAAGCTCGGTGATGCCGTAGCGACGCAAGGTCTCCATATGGACGAAGATGTCCTCGGTGCCCTCGCCCCGGGTCAGGAAACCAAATCCTTTGGTGCGGTTGAACCACTTCACCAAGGCACGCTCCAGCCCGCTTTCGGGCGTCACCGAGACATGGGTGCGCTGTTCCTGCATTTCCGCCGGATGGACCGCTGTGGTGACATCCATCGAGAGAACCCGAAAAGCCTGCAATCCGCGCTCGCCCTGCTTGACGAGGCAGACAACGCGCGCTCCCTCCAGAGCAGTCTGGAAACCATCCCGTCTAAGGCATGTCACATGGAGGAGGATGTCGCCTGAAACGCCGTCATCCGGGAGGATGAAGCCATAGCCCTTGGCTACATCGAACCACTTGATGGCGCCGGATATTTCGGTCAGATCGACGGCATCGCCGCCTTCGTCGCGCTTCATGGCGTCGCCAAGGGTTTCGGACCGCCCCGTCAAAGAGGCTTTTTCCCCCATAAGAATGCCCCCTTTTTTCAAGAACACCGCAACTGATTCTTGACACCAGATTAACACTGCGGCTTCCGGTGAGTGCAAGACCTGACGTGCCTTTTTTCACGGTTCATTATGCGAATACCGGATTTGTTCTTTGGCGGCGCCGGCAGCCGCCTGGGATTTGCCCTTTGGACGGCCCACCCCTATGTTGCGCCGCAACCCAACAAGTCGAGGAAATCACATGCGCTATCTGCACACCATGGTCCGCGTCGCCGACATCGATGCTTCGCTCGATTTCTACTGCAACAAGCTCGGCCTGAAGGAAGTGCGCCGCTACGAAAACGAGCAGGGCCGCTATACGCTGATCTTCCTGGCCGCGCCGGAAGACGAGCAAAGCGGCATCGACGAGAAAGCACCGCTGGTCGAGCTCACCTACAATTGGGACCCGGAAGACTACAAGGGCGGCCGCAATTTCGGCCACCTCGCCTATGAAGTCGACGACATATACGCCACCTGCCAGCGGCTGATGGACAGCGGCGTCACCATCAACCGGCCGCCGCGCGACGGCAACATGGCTTTCGTCAAGTCGCCGGACGGAATCTCGATCGAACTTCTGCAGAAAGGTCCGGCGAAGGCAAAGGCCGAACCGTGGGCGTCGATGCCGAACACCGGAAGCTGGTGATCGATCACCTTTTCGAGCGGTCGGCAGCCGGCCTATGGCGGCGGGCGAGCTTGCGCCTATCTATGCGGCGATAGCGCCCGCCTCGAAAGCGGGCACCGTTTTGTGCGTTTCACCCTCGGAGATCCCTTCATGACGATCAGCCATGCCGATGTCACCACCGCACATGCAAGCCGTTATCTGCAGCAATTGTGCAAACATTGGGCGCACAAATTCCCCGTGGAATTCGATCCCAATCATGGCGCCATCGACCTTTCGCTCGGCCGCACCATCATGGATGCCGACGGAGCTGCGCTGCACATCACCGTGTCGAGCGACGACCCCGGCTCTGTCGAGCGCCTTGAAAGCGTCGTCGCCGACCACATCAGACGCTTTGCGTTTCGCGAGGAGCTGACGTTCGACTGGAAACGCGCCGAGGCGGCGTAGGCTCTTCTCCGCGCATTACGGCAGGCATTAATCAGCCGCCGCCGGGCTTGCCGGCCATCTCCAGCAGCGCCAGCACCGAGCGCCAGTTGCGCGCAGTGCCAGGTACCTTCAGTACGCGTGGGATCAGATTGGCAAACACCGATTTGCCCAGTCCGCCGGGTGCATGCAGGTAAAGCACGTCGCCCTTGATCTCGAACCGCTCCGGACCCGTACATTTTTCGGCCAGCCGCGCCGCCTCCTCGGCGGTAGGCGCGCGCTCCAGCGCATACGCGTGCAGCTTTGTCGGCTCCTCGGCAATCTCCGGATAGGGATTTTCCCTGACCAGCCGTTCGACCCAGCCGAGATCGCGCACCATGATGCGCGAATGAAAACCCCATTTCTCCTCGAAAGCCGCTTCGACCTGTTTGGTCAGCGTGGCGGCGTCTCCCTCCTTCGCCCGGAACACCGCGTTGCCGCTCTGCACGTAGGTAGCGACATCGCAAAACCCGAGATCCTCGAAGAACGCCCGCAACTCGGCCATCCTGACGATGCGGTTGCCGCCGACATTGATGCCTGAAAACAGGGCGATGAAGACGTTTCCGCTCATATGATGAACCCGGCCAATGTCTCGTTGTCGGTGATATCCTGATACTGGACGCCTTCGGCCTCGAAATTCGCTTTCAGCAGGTCGAAATTGCGGCGATCCTTGGTTTCGATGCCGATCAGAACCGAGCCGAAATTGCGTGCCGACTTCTTCAGATATTCGAACCGGGCGATGTCGTCGTCCGGCCCCAGCATTTCAAGGAAGTCGCGCAGCGCGCCCGGCCGCTGCGGAAAGCGGATGATGAAGTATTTCTTCAGGCCCTCGAAGCGCAGTGCCCGTTCCTTGACGTCCGGCAGCCGTTCGAAATCGAAATTGCCGCCCGAAACCACGGCCACGATGGTCTTGCCGCGGATTTCCTTCCTGGAAAAATCCTTCAGCGCATCGATAGCCAGCGCGCCGGCCGGCTCCAGCACCACGCCCTCGACATTGAGCATCTCAATCATGGTCGCGCAGAGCCGGTTTTCCGGGATCAACCGCACCGTGTCGGCGGCGAAGTCCTTGAGGTGCCGCAGGGGCTCACGGCCGATTTCGGCGACCGCCGCGCCGTCGACGAAATTATCAACCTTGGCGAGTTTGAGCCGTTTTCCCGCCGCAAGGCTCTCGCGCAGGCTTGGCGCCCCTGCCGGTTCGCAAAAGACGAAGCGCGCCTCACGCCCCTGATCGGCGAAGTAGTGCGTCACCCCTGCGGCCAGACCTCCGCCGCCGACCGGCAGCATGACGATGTCGGGCATGCCCGCGCCGGGCATCTGGTGGGCGATCTCATAGGCGACCGTCGCCTGTCCCTCGATGATGTCCTTGTGGTCGAAGGGCGGCACCATATGAGCGCCGGCGCTTTCGGTGAATTCGATGGCGGCGCGATAGCAATCGTCGAAGAAATCGCCGACGAGCCTGATCTCGACGAAGTCGCCGCCGAACAGCCGCGTCTTGTCGATCTTCTGCTGCGGCGTCGTCACCGGCATGAATACAACGCCCTTTTTGCCGAAATGGCGGCAGACGAATGCAAAACCCTGCGCATGGTTGCCTGCGGAAGCGCAGACGAACAGTTCGGCCTGGTTGCCCTCGCCCAGGGCCTTGCGGAAGAAGTTGAAGGCGCCGCGGATCTTGTAGGAGCGCACCGGGCTCAGGTCCTCGCGCTTCAAAAGCACCCGCGCGCCGGTCTTCTTCGACAGATAGTCGTTCTCCTGCAGCGGCGTTTCCGGAAAGATCCGGCGGATCGCGGAAGCAGCGGTGGCAACACGGGAAGAGAAGCTGGTCATCGGAAAGCCACCTTGAACGCATGTCGTTTGGGAACGTCTATCACCGATTGGCCGCGGAACGACCGTTTGTCGCGAGCCTTGCCGCCGAGCAACCCGATTCCGTCTATTGCACAGGCGACCCCGTGAAACCATTGCCCCGTCACTCATGTTCCCAAGCGGTCGGCATTTAGTGACACATTTGCTGTCAGTTGGAGGCGATCGTTAATGTAATTCTTGAAATTCATGCGGGTGCCAAGCCCCGAAAGGGCCCGCCCTGATGCCAGTCTGGCTTTCGTGCAACACTGCGGCGGCGGTCGCGAGACGCCGACCGCTTTTCGGCTGGGCACGACTTACTTCCGCCGCACTTGCGCTGTCGGGGGAGACTTGCGGAGGCGATTGGCCTTTTCGGGCCGGAGTGGAATTTCAGACGTGCCGTTGAAGACGATTTTTGCCATTGGCCTAGCCTTGCTTGTCGCGGGCTGCGCGGGACAGCAGACCCAGGAACTGCTCGGCAGCGCCATCGTGGCAGCGCCGGTGACCGAGATCGCCGGCAATCACAGCATCTTCATCGCCACCACGCGCAAGAAATCCGACGATCCGAACAAGGTCTTCGACGGCGAGCGATCGGCCACGCTGAACTACGCCCGCGTCAACGTCACCGTGCCCGGCATCCACCAGACCGGGCAGATCGAACGCCGCTCGCGCGGCAAGTCGAACGATCCGGCCAAGTATTTCATGGCCTCCGAGGTCGTCGGCTACGACACCCAGCCGAAATTCGCCAATGCGCTAAGTGCTGACATCGCGGCGCGCGGCGACCGCGTCATGGTCTTCGTCCATGGCTACAACACCGGCTTTGACGACGCCGTTTACCGCCTGACCCAGATCGTCCACGATTCCGGCTATCCCGGCACACCCGTGCTGTTTTCCTGGGCATCCGGCGCCAAGACCACCGACTATGTCTACGACAAGGAAAGCGCCAGCGCCGCGCGCGACCAGCTCGAGGTGACGTTGCGCATGCTGGCGCAGACCGGCGCGCGGCGCATCGACATCGTCGCCCATTCAATGGGAACCTGGGTGACCATGGAGACGCTGCGCCAGCTCGCCATCACCGGCGACCGTGATCTCGGCGGCAAGCTCGGCGACGTCGTGCTCGCATCGCCTGACATCGATGTCGACGTGTTCAAGAGCCAGATGCGCCGCTATGGCAAACCCAACAAGCCGTTCATCCTGTTGTTGTCGGATGATGACCGCGCGCTCCGGCTCTCCGGTCTGATTGCCGGCGCGCGGCCGCGCGTCGGCGACTACAAGGACGCCGCCGACCTTGCATCCTACGGCGTAACGGTCGTCGACCTCTCCAAGATCAAGGGAGCGGACAGTTTCAACCATACGAAATTCGCCGACAATCCCGCGCTGGTGAAGATGATCGGCCAACGGCTGCGCGAAGACGATGGATTTGCCAGCGACCGCGACGTGACCGACCGCATCAGCCTGCTCGGCCAATAGATGCATCGCCGCGGGTTCGCGTGGCCCGCTCGGCCTTGCGACAGAGTCGACCAACTTTGAACTGGACCGCGCCGGCCTCTGGCCTTATCGAAATATCCAGCGACGTCACGCGTTTGACGTCCTCCTTTGCGGGAGCCGGCGTGTGACGGTGCATTCGAAGAGTTTCGTCGTCATTGCGTTCACGCTGCTGGTCGCAGGCTGCGCCGGCCGAAACACGCACGATCTGCTGAACAGGACGACGGTTGCCGTACCCGCGTCCGACATCGCGGCCACCCACGAGATATTCGTCGCCACCACCCGCCAGAAGGCGACCAAGGACCCGCGGCAGGTGTTCGACGGCGATCGCTCCTTGACCACCAGCTTTGCCCGGGTCGACGTCACCGTGCCGAAAAGTCACAAGGTCGGCATGATCGAGCGTGTCCGGGGGTCTGCCAACAGCAATCCAGCCAAGGATTTCACCGCCAAGGATGTCGCGTTCTACGCGGATGCGCCGCAATTCGCCAAGGCGGTCGGTGCCGACATCGCCATGCGCGGCGACCGTGCGCTGGTTTTCGTGCACGGGTTCAACAATGGTTTCGACGACGGCATCTACCGGCTGACGCAGATCGCGCACGACACGAAATATCCGGGCACGCCGGTGCTGTTCTCCTGGGCCTCGAGCGGCAAGACGACGGGCTACATCTATGACAAGGAGAGCGCCAACGCGGCGCGTGACGACCTCGAGGCAACGCTCAGGATGCTGGCCAAGACGCGGGCCAAGAGTATCGACATCGTTGCCCATTCGATGGGAACATGGGTGACCATGGAGGCGCTGCGCCAGCTTGCCATCACCGGCGACCGCGATCTCGACGGCAAGCTCGGTTATGTCGTCCTGGCCTCGCCCGACATTGACGTCGACGTGTTCAAGAAACAGATGATCCGCTACGGCAAGCCGGACAAACCGTTCGCCATCCTGCTTTCAGCGGACGACCGGGCGCTCAAACTGTCTTCCCTGATCTCGGGCGACAAGCCCCGCGTCGGCGACTATGACGACGCGGCCGATCTCGCCAGCTATGGCGTGTCTGTGGTCGATCTCAGCCAGACCAAGGGTGGCGACCGGCTGAACCACGCCAAATTCGCCGACAATCCGATCCTGGTTCAGTTGCTCGGCGACCGGCTGCGGGCCCCGGCCGGCCTGGCGTCGGACGAACCTCCAGTGCAGCTCAACAATCTCGGCCAAGGCCTCGGCAAGGCCGTCGGCTCGGTTGCCGAGATCGTCATCACCACGCCGTTCAAGGTGCTGACGATCGCCACCGGCGGATGAGCGAAGCGACCGCAACTGCTCTTATACGAAGAGGTCGACCTTCTGGAAGGTCGTCACGTCGATCAGGCCGACATCGGAAATCCTGAGCTCCGGAATGACGACCAGCGCCAGCAGCGAGTGCTGCATGTAGGCGTTGTTCAGCGAGCAGCCCATCTGGCGCATGGCCTCGGTCAGTTTGTCGGCCTTGGCCGCGACGATTTCGGCCCGCTCGTCCGACATCAGCCCGGCGATCGGCATTTCGACCAGTGCCAGTTCCTTACCCTTGGAAAACAGCACGACGCCGCCACCGACCTCGCCCAGTCGGTTGACCGCCAGCGCCATATCCCGCTTGTTGGTGCCGACGACGATGATGTGGTGGGCATCATGCGCCACGCTCGACGCCATCGCGCAATCGCCGATGTAACCGAAGCCGGAGACAAAGGCATTGGTGACGCCGCCGGTACCCCTGTGGCGCTCGACCAGCGCGATCTGGCAGACGTCGTTGCGGCGATCCATGGCGACCAGCCCGTCCTCGACGGCGAGATCCGCTTCCAGCGCCCGCGTCGGTGCCTGATTTTCGATGACCCCGATGACCCGGACCCGGACTTCGTTCGCGCCGTTGGGTGCCGTGATGTCGAAATCGTGGGCCTTCAGCTTCTTGCCGAGCTTGACGGTGTTCTTCGCCGCCTTGGGATAGTCGTAGACCGGAATGTCGATGTCGAGCTTGCCGGCCTTGGCCAGCCTGACGCCACGCGCATAGACCTCGTCGATGGTCATTTCGGCGAGATCCGAGACGATTAAAAGGTCAGCCAGCCGCCCCGGCGCGATCGATCCGATCTCGCGCTCCAGCCGGAAATGCTGAGCGGTGTTGAGCGTCGCCATCTGGATCGCGGTCACCGGTTTCAAGCCCTGGCTGATGGCGTGGCGGACCACGCGGTCCATATGCCCCTGGTGAACCAAGGTGCCGGAATGGCTGTCGTCGGTGCACAGGATGAAATTGCGCGGATCGATGCCGCCCTCGGTAACCGCCTTGATCTGCGAGGCGACGTCGTACCAGGCCGAGCCCAGCCGAAGCATCGCCTTCATACCCTGGCGCACGCGGGCGATGGCATCTTCGGCGCGCGTGCCCTCATGGTCGTCCTCCGGGCCGCCGGCGACATAGCCATGGAACGGCAGGCCGAGATCGCGCGAGGCATAGTGCCCGCCGACGGTCTTGCCGGCTTTCACGGTCGCGGCGATCTCGCCCGACATCACAGGATCGTTGGCGGCTACGCCAGGGAAATTCATCACCTCGCCCAGCCCGATGATATTTTCCCAGCCCATCGCCTCGGCGACGTCGGCGACCGTCAGTTCGGCGCCGGCATGTTCGAGCCCGGGGGCCGAGGGCACGCAGGACGGCATCTGGACATGCACGTTGATCGGCATGGCGACGGCCTCGTCATGCATCAGCCGCACGCCGGGCAGGCCGAGCACATTGGCGATCTCGTGCGGATCGATAAACATCGAAGTCGTGCCATGCGGGATCACCGCGCGGCAGAATTCGGTCACCGTCACCATGCCGCTCTCGACATGCATGTGCGCGTCGCAAAGGCCGGGCACCAGATAGCGCCCGCCGGCATCGACCACCTTGGTGCCCTGCCCGATGGCATGGCCGGCGTTCGGACCGCAATAGGCGAAGCGGCCGCCGGCAATAGCGATGTCGGTGCCGGCTACGATCTCGCCGGAGTGAACATTGACCCAGCGCCCGTTGCGGATGACGAGATCGGCGGGTTTCCTGCCCATGGCGACATCGACCAGATGCGTTGCCATTTCAGTCCATGGTCTGGGTTTGCTGCCCGACGGCGTGTTCGCCATGAAGCGACTCCTGTTTGCCCGACTGTGCCAAGCCGCCACGGTTTTGACCAGCCTCACACTTTCTCCCGATTGTTCCAAGACCGACGGAGAGCGTAAATCGGCCGCACAGAAATGGGATTCCGTTTTGCCGCAAATCGGGTTACCGTGCCTGCCAGGATCTTCCAGCTCTTCGTTCGGGCAGTTCGATGCGTCGCCTAATGCTTGCAACTGTCGGTTTTCTTGCCGCTCTGGCCGCACCGGCTTTCGCAGCCGAACCTGTGGCCGATGTGCCGATGACCGTGCCCGGTTTCGACTGGACCGGCTACTATGCCGGCCTGCAAGGCGGTTATGGCTGGGGCAGTTCCGATATCTCGGGAACCGAGGGCGAGCCGTTTGCCGCCTCGCCAGACCTCGACGGCGGTTTCGTCGGTGGCCATGTCGCCGGTCTGTGGCAATTCGACCAGGCTGTGCTCGGCGCCGAAGCAGAGCTTAACTATTCCTCGGCAAAGGGCGCCGAAGAACTGGGTGCGGGAAATCTGCTCGGCACGGATGTCAAGTGGTTCGGTTCCATCAATGCCAAGGCCGGCTATGCGATGGATCGGTTCCTGATCTACGGCATCGGCGGCGTCGCCTTTGCCGGCATCGAAACCTCCCAAGATGCCGGTACCTCGTTCGACAACACGCGAACCAGCATAGGCTGGACGGTTGGGGCCGGCGTCGACTATGCGCTGACCGACAGGTTCGTCGTCGGGGCGCAGTATCGCTACTATGATTTCAGCAAGGAGCATTTTGATGCGCCGGACGATTTTCTCGATCGCGACCAGAATGTGAAGCTGAATACGGTCGGCATCAATCTGAGCTACAAGTTCTGAGCCCCATCACCGCGCCCGGTCACCGGGCAGGATCATGCTCGATCTCGCATGGTCCGTGACGGCAATTCTAAGGCAATTCCAAGGACTGAGGGGCCGGCGTCCCCAGTGGGCGGGGGGATGGGTTGGGCCTGGTAGACGCCGGCCTCGACGGATCAGATCCGCCGCGCAGACACCGTATCATTGCCTGCGGCGCGCGGAATTGCGTGATCGCACCAGTATCACCATGCCCGCTTGTCTGAACGTCACCGGCGCAGCACTTGATGCCGCGTGCCGTTTATGATCCTGCCCTCGCACGCAGGCGCGCGTCCGCCATCGCAGTACCCGCGCCCGATCGCGCAGTGAACACTCAAAGAATTGCATCGAGAAAAGAGCCATCGAACCGCAAGTGCGGACGAAGGTCCAAGAACATCAGCAAGACCTTGGTCCGAATACCTACAGCAGAGGTCCGATCAGCTCTCCTGCAAGGAACGTACTCGCATTCCTTCCATTTGTTGAACGGGTGCAGCAATGGTCCTTCATGTGCCCACGAGAGCAGGGTTACAATCATTTGCACCCTCAACCCCCTGCTCAGTTCGCAGGCAGAAAGCTCAAATCGAGATCTCGTGCGGCTTGAGCTGTCGTGAAACTACCCCCGAGGGATCTGGAATGGAGAAACACTTATGAAAGCGATTTTTCTGACAAGTGCCATGGCGCTCGTTTTCGTTGCAATGCCGGTTGTCGCTTCGGCGGCAGAAGCCGACGTCGTCATCAAAACCCATCGCCATCATCACCGCCACGTGGCAGTGATCAACGATCAGGGCCAGCGCCTCCATCATCGGCGCCATGGCACGGTGGCCTTCTATGACCAAGGTCGCCGGCATCATCGCCGCGACACCGTCGTCATAACGGGCTCAACTGAACGCCGTCACCACCGGCATCACCCAGTGGTGATCTACGACAGCAACGACTAATATTGTGCAATCCGGCCCGGCTGATCGCCAACCCTGCCGGGCCGTGCCCGCGAGCGGCGGACCGACAACAAGGGAAGTGGAGGCTGAGGAAGCCAGGCGGGTCTTCCCTGTTGAAAATGAGTGCTTAATCGCAGCCCGGGTATGAGAGGCCGGTCGTGCTCTCCAGCTTGAGCTTCTGGTCCCTCAAGAGGGCGCCAGTAAAAAATAAACGCCGGCGACCAGTGTCGATGTCAAACAAATCGCCATTGCCACGACCACCTTGGTCGCGAACCGCTCGGCTCTCGCGCAAAGCGCGTCAGCAAAATCGTCGCTCTGGATACTTTTCAAGAGCGGCTTGGTGTCGACGCCAGCCATGTGATTGTCGTTGTCGGGGATTGTGACACGGTCACGGCCATCAGTTTTGATGGAACCAGGGGTCATGCTTTGCCTCACGAAGCGTCGGATTGACATCAGCCACCGTTCGACGGATTTGCCAATGCGGACGGCACTTTGACTTTGGGAGCGTCAATCTTGACGCCAAATGTTTTTTCCGCCTGCCACAACAATGGCCACGGCAGCGCTGCCGCCAGAATTTACCACAGCGGGCCCGGCTGCCATGATCGGCCTCCAGTTGAAGATCATTAGCAAACGCAACGCACGCTTCCTACCGGCGGTTCCACTGCTAGGGCTTGGGTCCTATTGAACATGCGACCAAAGTCAGATCGTGGCGCGCAAAAGGCCCAAACCCACGGTTGTTTGGAACTCACGCGTCTAAGAGCGATTGCCTGACAGGCCATTGAACGATGGTTCCCCTGATCGATGGCCAGCATTGGGAGCCCTTGCCAACCCTGGCAATCCTTCGGGCGCCACCGCGCTTCGCGTCAAGCCCAACGAGAGAGAAAGGAAGCAACAATGAGAACCGATCTTACAACCGTCGTAGCGGGATTCCTGCTGCTTGCCGGCATCGGTGCCGCCGCCGCACAGGATGTGGTCATTCAGCCGCAGGACGAAACCGTCATACAAGAATACGTAAAGAAACAGCCTCTGGCCTCAGTCAAGATTCCCGGCGTCGAGCTCAACGTCGGGACCGCCCTGCCCGACACGGTCGAGCTTCATGAAATTCCCAACGTCAAATATCGCTACGTCGTCGTGGACAATCACACCGTCGTCGTGGATCCCGGCACACGCAAGATCGTAAAGATTATCCAGTGAGCGCTTGAACGCCACGATCCGTCGTTTCAGGTCGGCGGATCGTGGCAACGTTCGCCGAGGGCCCATAGCCGACGGCGCGCCTCGGCGCACGGTCGCCGAGCCGCCGCTAAGAGACCCGGGTGGCACCCGTTGGTGGCGGCTAGGCTCTGCAGAGCATTGAAGTAGAGTTAAGGTGGTGCGGACGACGGGAATCGAACCCGTACGATCAGAGATCGAGGGATTTTAAGTCCCTTGCGTCTACCAATTCCGCCACGTCCGCGCGCCTTTCGTTTCAACTACCTAGGCGATCTCGTCAATCGGGGCCCATGCAGTCCCAAAAAAGCGTTGTGCAAAACACGTTCGTTTTCATTCGCCCCGCACCGATTCTTCGTCCCGCAGGGGCGACCGGTATCGGTCAAACAGCGATCGGATGGAGCTTCAGATGCTGGATCAGGATGATGGTCTTGGCGTCGATGATGCGGCCATCGGCAATGCCGGCCAGAGCCTCGTCGAGCGGCATTTCCAGCACCTCGATGTCCTCGCCTTCGTCCGCTGCGCCGCCACCGGCCGAAATGCGGTCGGCGGGCGAATAGAGGGCGGTGAAGAACCAGAGCCGCTCGGTGACGCTGCCCGGGCTCATATAGGGCGAAAACAGCCGCTCCACATGGTTCAGCCGATAGCCGAGCTCTTCCTCCGCCTCCTTGCGGATGCAGGTCTCCGGATCGTTTTCGTCGAGCAGTCCCGCGCAGGCCTCGACCAGCGGTTCGCGGTGGCCGGTGACATAGGCGGGATAGCGGAACTGGCGCACCAGGAGCACGGTTGAACGCTGGGGATCATAGGGCAGGATCACCGCGCCATCGCCGCGATCGTAAGTCTGGCGGATTTGTGTCTCCCATTGTCCGTCGCGGCGACGGTAGTCGAGGACGGTTTTCTTCAGAATCGCCCAGTCGTCGGATAGGATTTCTTCAGAACGGATGCGGATACGATCTTCCATCGGCTGCCTCCACGTTGCCCGGGAGGCGTAGCCGCGAATCGGCGTTCACGCAATCGGGGCAGCGGTTGGTCCAGTAAGCATTTCACTCTCTCGTGTGTGGCATGGCGGCGATCGATCGCCTAAATAGCGCATCCTATTCCCGGAGTTTCGTTCATGACCACATCGCTTTTCCAGCCGATCACGCTCGATGGCTTGAGCTTTCCCAACCGCATCGCCGTCGCGCCGATGTGCCAGTATTCGGCCGAGGACGGCTCGGCGAGCGACTGGCATCTCCACCACTGGATGAACCTGGCAATGTCCGGCGCCGGCATGGTCACGGTCGAGATGACCGATGTCGAGCGGCGTGGCCGCATCAGCCATGGCTGCCTCGGCCTCTATTCCGAAGACAATGAAGCCGCTGCGCGCCGCGCCCTGGACGCAGCAAGGCGCGTGGCCGCACCCGGCACCAAATTCGGCACTCAGCTTGCCCATGCCGGCCGCAAGGCCTCGAACCGCAAGCCTTGGGAGGGGGGCGGACCGCTGCAGCCGAACGAGGATCCTTGGCAGACCGTCTCGGCCTCGGCAATCGCCTACGATACCGGCTGGAACGTGCCGCGAGCGCTGGAGGAAGAGGAGATCCTCCAGCTCATCGAGCGGTTCGCCGAGGCGGCGAGGCGGGCCGAACGCGCGGGCTTCGACTTCATCGAGCTGCACGCGGCGCACGGCTATCTGATCTTCCAGTTCCTGTCGCCGCTCTCCAACCAACGCACGGACCGCTGGGGCGGCTCGCTGGAAAACCGCATGCGTCTTGTCGTCGAGATCGCCAAGGCGGTAAAAAAGGCAGCGCCAAACCTGATGCTGGGCGCCCGGCTGTCGGTCAAGGATTGGGTCGATGGCGGTTTCGACGTCGAGGATGCGATCGAAGTGGCGAAAGCGCTGAAGGCCGAAGGCGTCGCTTATCTCTGTTGCTCGAGCGGCGGCAATTCGCCCTTGCAGAAACTGCCCTCCGGCCCCGGCTATCAGGTGCATCTGGCGGAAGCCGTGCGCAGGGGCGCCGGCATCCCTACCCGCGCGGTCGGTCTGATCGACGATCCCAAGCAGGCAGAGGCGATCATCGCCGAAGGCCGCGCCGACATGGTTGCGCTGGCGCGCGCCTTCCTCGCCGACCCGCGCTGGGGGTGGCGAGCGGCCGCCACGTTCAGCGAGACGATCCATCCCGCGCCGCAGCTCGCGCGCTCGGTGACGACGATGCAGCACTGGATGAAGGCGGCGGGCTGAGCGACCCTTCCGAGAAGGGCGGAACGCGTCGTCGAACGACCGCGCAATGGAGCTTCCAAGGAGGTCTGGGACGTTTGGGCGCAGGCTGAGGACACGGTTGCAACCAAATTGACTGCTTTGCGTTGCGGCCATGATGGACAACAAGCCTTTTGAAACACCGGTCGTGGTCGAACTCGGCCATGTCGGCAAATATCGCCACATCCGCAGTACCCAAGAGGCGGCGGAGTGCCTGATGACGGTTTGGCCGCTCAATCGCGGCCCCCGTCATCGTGATGCTCTCGACACTTGCCTCAAAGTGCTGGAAGGTTATCGTTCGACAGCGGATGCGCGCCGGGCCCTTATCGAAGCCGCCAGGGAATCGGAAGTGCTGGTGCCAGACGACAAGCTGTCCGACGACCGCCTGCATTGAGCGGACGGACCTTTAAACCGGAGGTTTTTGATGGCGAAGCTGACTTACAAGATAGTCGAGCATGACGGCGGCTGGGCCTACAAGGTCGGAGCGACCTTCTCGGAGACGTTTCCCACGCATCAGGACGCGTTGCGGGCCGCCGAGATCGCTTCAGCCGAGCAGCAGGTCGCGGGGTCGACGGACGGCATCCAGTACGAGGATGCCGACGGCAAATGGCATGAGGAACTGGCTGATGGACGCGACCGGCCGCAGACCGAGGTTTCCGACTGATCTTTCAGCCCAAAGCCCGATCGCCCCAAAGGCCGGCCGCCCCGGAGCGCCGACCGCGGACGTCGGGAGAGAAAACGTCCTACGGTCAGCAGGGAGCTTACGGCTGATTATTTGCCGCAGTACTGGTCATTGACGTTGCCTTGAGCATTGGCGTCCGGACCTGGAGTGTTGTGAGCACATGGGCCCATCCCACCGGTATTGCCTTGGGTGCTCAACCCGGAGCCGTATGCGTTGATGCTCCCGGTGGTGCTCTGGTCGATGGCTGATGAATCCTCATTGCCGAACAGCGACCAATTGTTCCACCAACTGTCATGGTTGTAATACCTGCCGTCAGTCGACTGCGCCATCGCCGATGTGGCAAGACCGGCCGTCAGAACGAATGCCGCGAAAAGCTTTTTGTACATTGGATCACTCCGTTTTGTCTTCGTCGCCTTGGGTGCGACACGGGGCAAACCAGTCATCAGCCGAATGGTTCCTTGAATTCGTTGTGAAGCGTCGGTGAAGCGACGATCCACGGCGTGGACCACAAGCATCGCCAGCAGGAGCAACGCCGGCAGGCACCGGCGGCACAACGATCAGCCGTGCAGCTTCGCGGCGATTTCGGCGACGCGCCCGCCCTGGAACTTCGCGCCTTCGAGTTCCTGCGCCGAAGGCTGGCGCGAACCGTCGCTGTCGCTTGTGGTGGTCATGCCGTAGGGCGCCCCCCCACGCACGACATCGTTGCCCATCTGAGCCTGATAGGCATAGGACAGGGGAACGATGATCATGCCGTGGTGCTGAAGCATGGCCTGGGTGCTGATCAGCGCCAGTTCCGCGCCGCCGTGCTGGGTCGCGGTCGAAGACATCACCGAGCCGATCTTGTTGATCAGCGCGCCCTTGCCCCATAGCGGGCCGGTCTGGTCGAAGAAGTTCTTCAGTTGCGCGCACATCATTCCGTAACGCGTCGAGGCGCCGACGATGATCGCGTCATAGTCGCTCAGTTCCAGCGGGCTGGCGATCGCCGCTTCCTGGTCGAGCTTGTAGTGGGCGGCCTTGGCGACCGCTTCGGGCACGAGTTCGGCGACGCGCTTGATGGTCACCTCGGCACCGGCTTCGCGAGCGCCTTCGGCTGCGGCCTTGGCCATCTGCTCCATGTGACCCCAGCTCGAATAGTAGAGAACAAGTACTTTGGCCATTTGCGTCTCCTTGACGTGATGATCCTCGCCCGCCCCAGCCACGCCAGGGTACTTAGGGCGCCAATATTCGGGGAATACCGCGTATGCGGGCACAGTTTGTTCACCGGTCGGATGGCATTGCCGCTGGCCGCGTGCCGCGCTATTTCAGGCGACCCGTTTTTGCCGGAGCCATCGATGTCCGAAATCGTTACCGCCGCCATGCTCGTCATCGGCGATGAGATCCTGTCCGGCCGCACCAAGGACAGGAATATCGGCCATCTGGCTGACATCATGACGGCCATCGGCATCGACCTGAAGGAGGTGCGCATCGTTCCCGATGAGGAAGACGAGATTGTCGCCGCGGTAAATGCGGTGCGGGCTCGCTATACCTATGTGTTCACAACCGGCGGCATCGGCCCGACCCATGACGACATCACAGCCGATTCGATTGCCAAGGCCTTCGGCGTGCCGTGCGAATACGATGCCAAGGCCTATGCCCTGCTGGAAGCAAGCTATGCCGCTCGCGGCATCGAATACACCGAGGCCCGCAAGCGCATGGCCCGAATGCCGCGCGGCGCCGACCATATCGACAATCCGGTGTCGGTCGCGCCCGGATTCCGCATCGGAAATGTCCACGTGATGGCGGGCGTGCCCTCGATCTTCCAGGCCATGCTCGACAATGTCGTGCCGACGCTGAAAGCCGGCACGAAAATGCTGTCGGCAGCGGTGCATTGCCCGTTCGGCGAAGGTCTCGTCGGCGGGCCGCTGGGCGAGATCCAGAAAGCGCATCCGGACACGATCATCGGCTCCTATCCGAAATACGGCGACGGCAAGTTCTGGACCGAACTGGTGGTCCGTGCCCGCAGCCAGCAGGCCCTGGACGCCGCGCGCGCCGATGTCGAGGCGATGGTGGCCGGCTTTGCCAGCAGCGCGAGCTGATCCGGTCCAGGCCGGAACCAAGCACAACGCGGCGACGTTTCCTTGCCGCGGGCGGATCGCTCGCAAAATGAGGGGATCACCATGCGCTTCAAGACCATCGTCGCCATTCTGCAGAACGAGCAGGACGCGGAGCGCGTGCTCGACTTCGCCATTCCGCTTGCCGGCCGCTTCCAGAGCCATCTGATCGGCATCCACGCCGAAGCGCTTCCGGTGCCCTACACGTCGGCCACCGGCTTTCCCGACACCGAGTTCCTGCAGGTTTCGGCCGACATGAACCGCGAACGGGCCGAAAAGCTGCGGGCCGCGTTTCTCAGGCATATCGAGAATTCCGGCCTGTCCTTCGAATGGCACAGCCTGGAGAGTTTTTCCGGCGACAGCGCCCTGACCGGCATTTCAAGCGTGCGTGCCGCCGACCTGATCATCGCCGCGCAGCGCGAGACGGGCGGCGATGCGAGCGCCGACGTCGACACACTGGTCTACGACGCCGGACGGCCGGTGCTGGTAGTGCCGCACCTGGGTCCGCTGATCACCACCTTCAAGCGTGTGCTGCTTGCCTGGAACGGCAGCAAGGAGGCCGCACGCGCCGCCTTCGATGCGCTGCCCTTCATCATCGAGGCCGACAAAACCGACATTCTGGTCATCGATCCGCCGGACACGCTCGATGAACGCCCCGAGGCCGCCGGAGCGGAAATCGCTTCCGCCTTGTCGCGTCATGGCGCCAGCGTGAGTGTCTCGGTGCAGAGATCGGGCGGCACCTCGGTCGACGAGGTGATCCAGACCAGGATCGCGGAGACCGGCGCCGATTTGCTGGTGCTTGGCGCCTACAGCCACTCGTGGCTGCGCCAGCTCCTGTTCGGCGGAGTGACGCGCTCCGTGCTGCGCACCGCGCCGGTGGCGGCTTTCCTGTCGCGGTAAGTTCACAGTGTCGTTTGCGGCCGCTCTTGCCAAGCGCGAGGTTTTCCAGTTACTTCCGCGCGCATTCCCCTGTTTTCTGCGCGCGACCGCGCGTGCTGCGGAGTGCGCGAAAGATGTCCCTTCCCGAAAAAGCCTTTCCGGTCTCCTGGGACCAGTTCCACCGCGATGCGCGCGCGCTCGCCTGGCGGCTTGCCGGCACCAACAAGGCGCAATGGAAAGCGATCGTCTGCATCACGCGCGGCGGCCTCGTGCCGGCGGCGATCATCTCGCGGGAGCTTGGCATACGCGTTATCGAGACGGTCTGCGTCGCCTCCTATCATGACTACAGCAGCCAGGGTCAGCTGCAGGTGCTGAAGGAGGTCACGCCGGCCCTGCTTGCCGACGACGGCGCGGGCGTGCTGATTATCGACGACCTGACCGACACCGGCAAGACGGCTGGCATCGTGCGCGCCATGATGCCGAAGGCGCATTTCGCCACCGTCTACGCCAAACCGAAGGGGCGGCCGCTGGTCAATACTTTCGTCACCGAGGTCAGTCAGGATACCTGGATCTATTTTCCCTGGGACATGGGCTTCACCTACCAGAAGCCGATCGCCGACGATCACGCCGGCTGATTCGCGGCAAGCAACCTGCTGCAAATCGAGCCGCAGGGAAGTCTCATCCACTAGGCAAAGGGTCTCGCGAGGCTGGCTGGCGCGCGGAAATCGGCGTCTATTGGCGAAAATCGGCCATCCTGATGAAAGTTTTTACTTTTATTGCCGATAATTAGCCGTAAGATTCGTGAGACGGCAAACGATTCTGGAGGCTGGGGCTAGCTTCTCCGATGCTGACGAGGCCAACGACGCACAACCATCTGGCCGAAAGGGTCCGGCGACTCTTCGGCACCGCGCCGTGCCGTCTGCAGGTAGCCGCCCTGCCCTGGCGCGAAACCGGAAACAGCGTCGAGATCATGCTGATTACCAGCCGCGATACCGGCCGCTGGGTGCTTCCGAAGGGCTGGCCTGAAGCCAGGGAGCCGCTTTGCGAAGCCGCGGCGCGCGAGGCTGTCGAGGAAGCCGGACTGCGCGGGACGATCTCGCATCTCGAGGCCGGCCGCTACTTCTACGCCAAGGCCCTGGCCTCCGGCGAGGAAGTGCCATGCGAGGTATTGGTGTTCCCGCTGCATGTCGACAAGGTCGCCGACCATTGGAAGGAAAAACGCTCCCGCACCCGCAAATGGGTCAATTCGAGCGAAGCGGTGCGCATGGTCAACGAACCGGATCTTTGCCAGATCATCGCCTATTTCTGCGCCGACCCGCGTCGGTTTGCCTGAACCGGGACCGGCCGCGCCACCAAGCAGCTCGGACGGGGGCGCCTGCGGCGTGAATGCTTTTCTAATGAAGACGTAATAGGATCTGATCCGATCCTGGCGTTTTACCGATGACAAATCCCGCAAATCCCAATCCAGAGAGATCCGACGAGCACAAGCGCGAGCATCGCCAGCGCGTGCTCAAGGGCGGCACGATCATCACGGGCATCTCGAATTCGGAAGTTGGCTGCACGCTGCGCAATCAGAATGAAGGTGGCGCCGAACTCAAGGTTCCGCCCGAAGCAACGATTCCGGATCATTTCCTTCTCTATGTGCCCGTCGACGGCATCGGCTATCGATGCGAGGTCCGCTGGCGCCGCAACGGCCGGATCGGGGTGCACTTCACCGGAACCGAGCCGAAGCCCAGGACGCATTACGGCTGATCCGCGACGTCGGATGCGCCAGATGGTCTGTGCCTGGATCACGCCCCGGAGCCGTCGCGAAGCCTGACAAGCGCGTCTTTGTCCCCTCGGCCGGGGGCTACCGCGGCAGCTCCATTCTATCCCCGTTATCCACATGTGTGACACACAAGATGTTGAGGTCACAAAAGCTACGCAAACGAATCCTTGACGGCGCAAAACGAGTCGCCTTTTATAGGCCATGCGCTCCTGTTGAGAGCGCGACCGGAAAGTTCTGAGCCCGGTCTTTTTCCCGGATTATGTGCGTTTTTCCCCACATTTCCGCCTGTTTACGAGGCTGGCGGAAGCGTTGGGATTGTGGGGGCGTGGGCGATAAAAGGGAGAATTGTCGGACTGGAATAAATTGTCTGTTAACACTATATTTAGTGTTTGCAGGCAGGTTCGACGCTAGATAATGTGAATTTCCCTCGAGTGAGGGAATCGGAAAAAATCAGTTTTGAGGGACCCGCGGGTTCGTCGGTGAGTTGGACAGGCGCTTCGCAAGAAGTTTGACCAGCAAGGCGGACGAAGACCGCGAAAATGGAGAGCCGGCCGTTTTCGAACGCCGGCAGACGGCGGACATGCGCGTTTCGCATTGGGAGCAGAAATCTCCTGACGAAAGCGCTATATATAGACAAAAGGGACCGGACAATGCGCATCGAGCGTCGTTTCACCAGGCAGGGACAATCGGCTTACGCGGAGATCGAATTCCGCAAGGCGCTCTCCGAGATCAAGAATCCGGATGGCTCGGTGGTGTTCCGCTTGGACAATATCGACGTGCCGGCGCAATTCTCCCAGGTCGCCGCCGACATCCTGGCGCAGAAATATTTCCGCAAGGCCGGCGTCCCCGCGCGGCTGAAGAAGGTCGAGGAGAACGATGTTCCCTCCTTCCTGTGGCGCTCCGTCGCCGACGAGGCCGAACTTGCCAAGCTGCCGGAAGCCGAGCGCTACGGGTCCGAGATCGACGCCCGCCAGGTCTTCGACCGGTTGGCCGGCACCTGGACCTATTGGGGCTGGAAGGGCGGCTATTTCAAGTCGGAGGAAGACGCGCGCGCCTTCCGCGACGAGCTTGCCTACATGCTTGCCACCCAGCGCGTGGCGCCGAACTCGCCGCAATGGTTCAACACCGGCCTGCACTGGGCCTATGGCATAGACGGCCCGAGCCAGGGCCACTTCTATGTCGACCCGTTCACCGGCAAGCTGACCAAGTCGAAATCCTCCTACGAGCACCCGCAGCCGCATGCCTGCTTCATCCAGGGCGTGCAGGACGACCTCGTCAATGAGGGCGGCATCATGGATCTGTGGGTGCGCGAGGCGCGCCTGTTCAAATACGGCTCGGGCACCGGCTCCAATTTCTCGCTGCTGCGCGGCGAGGGCGAAAAGCTGTCCGGCGGCGGCCGTTCGTCCGGCCTGATGAGCTTCCTCAAGATCGGCGACCGCGCCGCGGGCGCCATCAAGTCGGGCGGCACGACGCGCCGCGCCGCCAAGATGGTCATCGTCGACGCCGATCACCCCGACATCGAGGAATTCATCGACTGGAAGGTCAATGAAGAGCAGAAGGTCGCCTCGCTGGTGACCGGCTCCAAGATCGTCAAGAAGCATCTCGAAGCGATCATGAAGGCCTGCGTCAACTGCGAAGGCCATGACGACGACTGCTTCGACCCCGCCGTCAACACCGCACTGAAGCGCGAGATCAAGGCGGCCAAGAAGGACGCGGTGCCGGAGAACTACATCTACCGCGTCATCCAGTTCGCCAAGCAGGGCTACACCTCGATGTCGTTCAAGACCTACGACACCGACTGGGATTCCGACGCCTACCTCACCGTCTCCGGCCAGAACTCCAACAATTCGGTGTCGCTGAAGGACAATTTCCTGCGCGCCGTCGAGGATGATGCCGACTGGCATCTCACCGCCCGCAAGGACGGCAAGGTGCTGAAGACGCTGAAGGCCAGGGATCTCTGGGAAAAGATCGGCTACGCCGCCTGGGCGTCGGCCGATCCGGGCCTGCATTTCAACACGACGATGAACGACTGGCACACCTGCGCCTCCGCCGGTGCGATCCGGGCCTCCAACCCGTGCTCGGAATACATGTTCCTCGACGACACGGCCTGCAATCTCGCCTCGATCAATCTGCTCCCCTACCGCAATGCCGACGGCACGATCGACATCGCTGCCTATGAGCATACGGTGCGGCTATGGACCATCGTGCTGGAAATCTCGGTCATGATGGCGCAGTTCCCGTCGAAGGAGATCGCCAAGCTCTCCTACGACTACCGCACGCTGGGCCTCGGCTATGCCAATATTGGCGGCCTGTTGATGACCTCGGGCATTCCCTACGATTCCGATGAGGGCCGCGCCATCTGCGCCGCGCTCACCGCCGTCATGACCGGCACCGCCTACGCCACCTCGGCCGAGATGGCGTCCCAGCTCGGCGCCTTCCCCGATTACGACCGCAATGCGCAGAACATGCTGCGCGTCATGCGCAATCATCGCCGCGCCGCCTATGGCGACAAGGACGGCTACGAGAAGCTGGCCGTCAACCCGGTGCCGCTGGTCGCTTCCGACCTCAAGCAGCAGGAGCTGGCGACGCACGCCAAGGCTGCCTGGGACCGTGCCATCGAACTCGGCGAGGAGCATGGCTATCGCAACGCGCAGGCGACCGTGATTGCGCCGACCGGCACGATCGGACTGGTCATGGATTGCGACACAACAGGCATCGAACCCGACTTCGCGCTGGTGAAGTTCAAGAAGCTTGCCGGCGGCGGCTATTTCAAGATCATCAACCGCGCCGTGCCGGAAGCGCTACGCACGCTGGGCTATTCGGAAAGCCAGATCGCTGAGATCGAGGCCTACGCCGTCGGCCACGGCAATCTCAACCAGGCTCCCGGCATCAACCCCGGCTCGCTCAAGGCCAAGGGCTTCACCGACGACAAGATCGCGGCGCTGAATGCCGCGCTGAAGTCGGCCTTCGACATCAAGTTCGTCTTCAACCAGTGGACGCTGGGCGCCGACTGGGTGAAGGAGACCTTTGGCTTCACCGACGAGCAGCTCAACGACTTCTCGTTCGAGATGCTGCCGGCGCTGGGCTTCTCCAGGAAGGACATCGAAGCCGCCAACATCCATGTCTGCGGTGCGATGACGCTCGAGGGAGCGCCCTTCCTCAAGGCCGAACACCTCCCCGTGTTCGATTGCGCCAGCCCCTGCGGCAAGATCGGCAAGCGCTCGCTGTCGATCAACAGCCACATCCAGATGATGGCGGCGGCACAGCCTTTCATTTCCGGCGCCATTTCCAAGACCATCAACATGCCGAATGACGCCACGGTGGAGGACGCCAAGAACGCCTACATGCTGTCGTGGAAGCTGGCGCTGAAGGCCAACGCGCTCTACCGCGACGGCTCGAAGCTCTCGCAGCCGCTCAATGCCTCGCTGCTCGCCGATGGCGAGGAGGACGAGGACGAGGCGATCGAACAGCTGGTCGCCGCGCCTGCCGCGCAGCGTGCGGTGCAGGTCACCGAAAAGATCGTCGAGCGCGTCGTGGAGCGTCTCTACCGCGACCGCGAAAAACTGCCGAACCGCCGCAAGGGGTATACGCAGAAGGCGGTCGTTGGCGGCCACAAGGTCTACCTGCGCACCGGCGAGTTCGACGACGGGCGTCTCGGCGAGATCTTCATCGACATGCACAAGGAAGGCGCTGCCTTCCGGGCGATGATGAACAATTTTGCCATCGCCATCTCGCTCGGCCTGCAATATGGCGTGCCACTCGAGGAATTTGTCGAAGCCTTCACCTTCACCAAGTTCGAGCCGGCCGGCATGGTGCAGGGCAATGACGCGATCAAGAACGCGACGTCGATCCTCGATTACGTGTTCCGCGAACTTGCCGTGTCCTATCTCAACCGCCACGATCTCGCCCATGTCGACCAGTCGGATTTCGACAAGACGGCACTTGGGCGCGGCATCACCGAAGGCAAGGCCACGCCCTTCTCCAAGGGCCTCTACCGCGGTGCCTCGCCGGTCAAGCTGGTGTCGGGCGCCGAACCCAAGGGATTCGGCGGTTCCGCCCCGGCCACGGCCCCTGCCCGCGTGGCGCCGACGGCCTTCTCCGGCTCTAACGTACTGGCGCTGAAGCCGGCGAGCGACGAGGCCATCGCCTACAAGCGCGACTATGAGGAACGCGCCAGGGAACTGGTCGAGGACATCGCCGAGGAGGAAGCCGAGGCTTCGGGTGCCGAGGGGCTGTTCTCCAACGCCGCCGCGCACGAAGCCGCGGAAGCCAAGGCGCTCGCCGCCACCCGGCGCCAGCAATCGCTGATGCAGGGCTACACCGGCAACGAATGCTCGGAATGCCACAACTTCACCATGGTGCGGAACGGCACCTGCGAGAAGTGCGATACGTGTGGAAGCACGAGCGGGTGCAGCTGAGAGCTGATGCCGCCTCGGCTTACAGTCCGCGAAGTCATTCGCTTGCTGGAGACCGATGGCTGGTATCTGGTTGCAACCAAGGGCAGCCATCGCCAATATAAGCACAAGATAAAAGCCGGCCGCGTCACCGTGGCCGGCAAGTCGTCTGAAGAGGTTGCACCAGGGACATTGAACAGCATCCTCAAGCAGTCCGGGTTAAAGGAGTGACGACATGCGTTACGCTGTGGTGATTGAAAAAGCAGGAGATAATTTTTCTGCTTATGTGCCGGACCTGCCCGGCTGTATCGCGACCGGCGCGACGGTGCCTGAGGTGGAAACCGAGATTCGCGACGCAATACGCTTTCATATCGAGGGCTTGCGTGCCGATGGGTTGGATGTGCCCGAAAGTGTCAGCCTGGCAGAATATGTAGAGGCATAGAAGGCGCCGCTGCGATCCTTCCAATCCAGATCAGCCTCTGACCTCAGCACCTATTCCGCCGGCAACACTCGCAGCGTCTGCTCATCAAACAGCGGCTCGTCCTGGCCAATCCGGACAAACAGCAGCTTTTGCGCCGCACCCGCCGGTATCTCGAAATACTGGATGCCATCGGGCATCTCGCCCCAGTCGCCGCAGGGCGGTTCGGGGACCTCGTTGGGGTCGGCAAGTGCCTTCAGCTCTTTCGCGTAGGTGGCGTCGGGGCTGAATGTATAGCGTTTGACACCGGCGGGCACGGTTCCTTCCGTGTAGGGGGCGAGCACGCAGCGTGCGCCGACGGCGTTGTCGGTCTTTTCCAGGAACAGCCGCTGCAACGCGGCTTCGGCAGTTTCGCCGGGCTTGATGTCGAATACCTCAACCAGAGGATCGGCCGCGCCGCCATCGCTGTATTTGACGGCGAGCGCCTCGCCTGCGAACTCAAAGTGGATCTGGCGGAAACCGAAATCGCAGCGCTGCACCCAGGCGGCGAGCCCGACGGTTTTGTCGGTCAGCCTTTCCCAGGCGCATTTGTCGATGGGCGGGCGCGACGGCGCCGGTTCATCCGCTCGTGCCACGGCCGATATTGCCACGGACGCAAACAGGGCGCTGCCCCAGACGATCGATATCATGGCGCTATTCATCGCTGCATCCTGTCAAAGTGAAGACATCCCACGCCGAGCCACCGGGGTTGGCGTTGGCGAAGTCGACCCAATCGGTGAAAGCCACGCCGAAATCCGGCAGCAGCAGCCCTTTCGGCGCCGGCGTCGCTTCGCGCGAGTTCAACTGCTCGGCGCCGCCTCCGGTCAAGGCATAGACTTGGCCCTCCCATATCCTGCACAGGCCGCTGCCGTCCTGCAGCCCCGCTTCGCGGTCATCGTCGGTGCAGGGATGGCGGATGGTGCCGAGCGGCAACGAATTCCTGCCGTTGGTCCAGGTGATATCGGCCGGGAGGCGGATATCGGTCTTGGGCACGGCCAGCGAAAACACCTGCGCCGTCAGTGCCGCCGGCTCATTGGCGAGCGGCCGGAATTGCATGACCGCACCGGAGCGCTGCTCCCGATAGGTGGCATGGCTCAGCAAGCATTCCCCGGCGTTCGCCACCTGCATCGAACTGAGCAGACCCGCGAAGACGAAGGCCAGTTTACGGGTGATCATCAAATGTCCCTGGGAAAGCGTTGTGAAAGCCAAATGCTGGCCGCATACCGTCCCGCACAGTCGCATCATCCACGCAAAAGCATAAGCGAAATCCGGAACGGCTGCATTGTCGGCTCCTTGGACGAAAACTTATCTCTCGCAACCCAACAGCCTGTATGGTCGAGCGCACTGATCGAGGGGTGGTGATGCGACGTTTGGTGATTACGATGGCAATGTCCGCATTCGCGACTGGTGCTGCGCTGGCGGCGTCGCCCTATGTCGGGACTTGGTCCAGCGACCGACTGAACTGCCACGCGGCCGCCGACATCCAACGCCAGACCGTCTACTCCGTAGACCGAGCGGCCCTGTCGCTGCCCGAGTTCGGCTGCGAGCACGCGTCATTTCGCAAGTCGCCGACCGGCTGGGTGGTACATGCTAGCCGGTGCTACGGATCGTACCCGTCACTGGAGGAGCCCTTCACTCGTGTCATCCATATCGAGAGGCATGGCGCCACGATGCGGTTCACCTGGCCTGGCTTCGACAGCGGACTTCTTGTGCATTGCTGAGGCGTTCGCGTCAGACCAGCCCGACCAGAAAAGCAGCGCTGCCGAGAAAGCCAACCGAACAGACCCACAGCACCCACAATCCGAGCACCCTGCATTCGAGCACCGCCGAAGCAGGGTTGGCGGGGTCATAGTGCACGTCCACCTTGGTGCCCTCGACATAGCACCGCGCCTGAGCCCCGACGAGGCCTGGCAACGAAGCCGTCACGCTGGCGCCGAAAGCGACGCGATCGGCACTGTATCGCTGGCCGGCGACGCCATAGCTGTAGACGATGCGGGATTTGAAAACAGTACGCCAGGGCCGATAGCTCCCGGTCCGCTCGCGGGTTTTGATCGCCTGCAGGCCCGACGCGTCGATGCGGCCGACGGCGACCGGCCATTTTGCCGCCTGCTCGGCCATCGATTTCTGGACGAAGCCCATGCGCAGGACAAACAGGCCCATGAACAGCAACAGAGCCGCCGCACCGACATACTGCGGCTTGGGCAAATACGGGCCGATCGCCTCCAGGACACCGCCGACGGAAAACACCAACACCAGGGCGCCGACCACCAGCCCGGCGGAAAGCTGCACCATGAATTTGAAGGCGCCCTCCGGCATGGTGCGCTCGATCACGGCCTTGGCCGGATCGACAGGGTTATAGAAGACGGTCACGGCTGCGCCGCGGGGAAATCGCGCAAGGGTTTCGGCGACTTCGAAATTCCCCAGATTTTCCTGCACGCTGTAGTGCGAACTCTGAAATGTCTTCTTATCCACCTTGTACTCGAAGGTGATCGCCGGAAAATTGCGGATCTCGGTGGAATCGCTGCTGTCAGACCCGGAGCCGGAGCTTCGGACCTCGCGCGCTTCGACGCGCGAGGAGATGATCTTTCCCGGCGCCGGCAACCAGCGGCTGACCGCTTTGACCTCTCGCCATTTCAGGAAAGTGACGATCGACAGCCCGCCGGCGACCGCGCAGGCAAAGCCGACCAACAGAAATTTGAGTTCCAACTCATCTCCCCCGGAGTTCAGGAGCCCGCACATAGACATCATGACGACGGCAATGTCTTGCTTATTCGCTGAAACGGCCGAAGCCTCCGCGGATGCTCATCATCGTCTCCCATTTGCTGGCCAAACCGGCGGAGACCTGGGAGAGCGAAGCACGCCAAGCCTGATGGCTTGTTTCAATCCGCGTCGGCCACCATCTGCCGGCCGCCGGCCCAGGCGCGCCATTGGCGCTCGTCGCCGTGGAAGACGTTGAGGTCGATGCGGCCGGTGACGCCATGCGATAGGCCGGAGCCGGAATATTGCCAGAACAGCCATTTGCGGCCGGGATAGACCTTTGAGGGGTGCTGCGCCACGGCGCGCAGCCAGAACGAATAATCGAGGAATTCGCCGCGAAGATTGTCGCGGTAGAAATCGGGCGCGGTGTAGATGATGGGCCGCTGGCCGTAATGGCGTTCAAGCTTGTCCATGAACACCTGCATCTTCTCCAGCACCTTTTCGCGCGACGGCCGCCGCTTGCAGCTGGATTCGCCATTCCATTCGACATCGATCACCGGCGGCAAGGCGCCCTCGACCCTGGGCACGTTGCGGATGAACCAGTCGGCCTGCTCGCCGGCGGTGCGGCACCAGTAGAAGAAGTGATAGGCGCCGCGCTTCAGCCCTGCGGCGTCGGCGTTGCGCCAATTCCTGGTGAACATCGGATCGAGATGGTCGCCGCCGTCGGTCGCTTTAATATAGGCGAAATTGGCGCCCTGGGCGCGCAGCTTCTCCCAGTTGACGTTGCCTTGCCAGCGCGACACGTCGACGCCATGCACGGCAAGGTGTCGCGGCGAAGAGCGGCCGAAATTGATCGGCTTGGCATCGCGAAAGCCGTAGCGCGTGACAGGCCCGGCCAGCATCGGCGGTGCCGCCCGTGACAAGAGCTTCGGCGGCGATACAAGCGCCGCCGGCTCGACGACCGGCGGCTCGACGCTGTCCGGCAGGTCGGGCGCCGGAAACGCCACCGTCTCTTCCTCCGCCAGGCCGTAAGGTCGGACATTCTCGTCCACCGGCATGGCTTCCGCCATCCTGCGTTCGGCTGCCATTCTCCGTTCGGCCTTGGTCACTGGGGCGGATGCGATCGGCGCGCTTGGTCGCACCACCGAGTTGGTGATCTCGTTCGACGGCTTCTGGATGTCCAGCGCGTCCATGCCGGATGTCGACGAGCAGCCGGCAAGGCACAGCGTTGCGATCACGAAACTGACGGCGCCTGGTAACCGCATCTGGACCTGTACTCAAACACAACAGACCGAAGGCAACGGCCGACGGACAAACCAGGTCTAGTTATGAACGAGAAATTACCAATAAAGATTGAATCAAGTTTTTAAGCATGTTGGGCACGGTTCCGAGTGTCGGCCGTGCGCGGTGACAAGCGCAATCTAGGCCTGCCGATCCTATCGCCTGAAGACGCCGATCATCGGCCCCAGGTTCCAGTAGTCGTCATTGCGGCCGATGGCCGGCGCGAGCAGGCTCGATATCGACCCGTCGAGGAACAGCGCATTGTCGCAGCCGAGCCCGTCGCGAAACAGGCGTGCGAATGCATGGAATGTCACCGTGCCATTCGAAATGGCGAAGACGACGACGCCGTCCTTTCGCACCCCGACACCGTCGCGCGTCTTGCGCGAGGTGCTGTCGGCCCGGAATTTCTGGTGCAACTTGCCGTTGATCACCAGCATCGGCCCGGACTGCGTGGCATAATCGGTGGGCGGACGCTTCTCTAAGAAATCCCTTGTCGCGCGGACCGCGGCCTTGCCGTCGCTGATGTAGAAAATACCATTGGGCTGGAGCGAAAAATTGCCGCTTCCCGACCCGACCTTCGCCGAGGCCAGTTCCTGCCCGCGCTCGACATACAGGCCGACCGGCGCGAGGTTTGGATGGTACATTCCGGCATTGATGGCGAACAGCATCGTGCGCCCGGCCCGCCGCTGGGCATCGTCGAGATTGTGCAGCGATTGATAGGGCTTGCCGGCCGGATCCTTCCAGAACAATTCGATCCGATATTGCCTGGGATCGACCTCGCAGACCAGGTAGCTGGTGACCTCGAAGACGAAATCGCGGCACGGCGGCAACGAGGCGAACCATTGGCCGACTCCCATGCCGATCGCCGCCGCCGACGGCAGCGCGGTCTTGATCAGCGCGAGCAGTAATGGCGCGGATTGGAGGACAGTCAAAAGATCCATGCGCGCACCGGATTGCCGGTTCCAACGAGCCGCCGCCAGCATTCGCCGGCACGACGCAAGAACGGTCCCAAGCGGGAATGGATCAAACGGCCAAGGTCGAAGTGCGGCTGCCGACGCAAGACATCGGCGACATCATTGAACAGAGCTGACGAGCCGCTCGTCGCCGCCAAGGATGGAAACCCAGCGACCGCTGTTGTCGCTCGCCTGTCTCTTCAGGTAGCGATAGCCTGTCTGGTTCCAGAGGCGAACCTTGTCGCTGAGATTGTCGAGGACGAAATCGCCCTTGTCGGTGCGCACCGTAAGCACGGCGTGGCCTTCGCCGTCCGGCTTGCGCACCACCGTCATCAGCAGATTGGCGATTGCAATGCCGGCGGCCTGGAGCTCGCGCTGCTTTTCAAGCGCGTAGTCTTCGCAGTCGCCAAACCCGTTATCGGGGTAGGCCCACCACTCATCCTTGCCGTAGTTGTCCATGTCGCTCATCGGCTTGACGCGGGTGTTGACCGAGAGATTTACGGCGGAAATTTCCCGCAACAGCTGGCCGGTCATGCTCTCCGGAGCGTTGGCGGGCGAGCGGATGGAGCATTCGGCAGAATGGACCTTGCAAAAATCATAGTGCCCGATCGGCTGGGAGGTTTGCCCGCCGATAGTCATGGAAAGCGGTCCCGCATTCGCCAAACCCGCGGCCGAACAAAAAGCCGTCAGCGCCAACGCAAACCCCAAACCCCTCGCCTTGCGGCGCCAACCCACCGAGGATGCCATACGGCCCCACCCATCTATTTTTGTTAACAGAACGTTAAAGATGGATTTTGCCTGGAGTCAATGAAGGCGGCCGATCACATCTTTGGCGATCGACGCATGCCCGACCGGGGTTGCGCCGAAGCAACACCGGCTCGCACATTCCTGGAGTTGCCTTTTAGTCCCTTGTTTGACGCCGCGGAAAACCGCTGCGCGCTTTCCGGGATTGCTTCAGGCAAGCCATCCCATCGCCAGGCCCAGCAGCAAGGCGATGCCGAGCACGCCGCGATAAATGACGAAAGGCCAGGCTGAGAAGCGTTCCAGCACGCGCATCAGGCCCCATATGGCGAAGAAGGCGGATAGCGAGGCGACGACCAGGCCGACCGCGAGGATCGACCAGCCATGGGCATCGAGATGGGCCTTGTGCAGTTCCCAGAGCTCCTTGAGACCGGCGAGTGCGATGGCCGGCAGCCCCAGCAGGAATGAAAAGCGCGCCGCTTCTTCCCGCTTAAAGCCGAGCCCCAGTGCTGCCGTCAAGGTCGAACCGGACCGCGAGACGCCCGGGATCAATGCGCCGATTTGGGCGATGCCGACGAGCAGCGCATCGGCCATGGAGGCCTGGCCCATGGTGCGCGCATGGCGGGCACGGAGTTCGGCCAGCGCCAGCAGGAGTGCCATGACGATGCAGGCCCAGCCGATGACCCCGAGGCCGCGCAGCGGCGAATTGCAGGCGTTGAGAAGGCCAGACAGAGCCACGCCGGCGATGACGATCGGGATCGTCGCCAGCACGATCCAGAGCGCCAGCCGGAAATGTCGGTCGGCCAAATCGCGCCGTTTCAAGGCACTGACCGAACCGGACAGGATGTCCCTGACATCGTTCCAGAAGTAGCTGATCACCGCGGCGAGGGCCGCAAGCTGCATGGCGGCGGAGAAAGCGGAGCCGGGATCCTGCCAGCCCAGCATCGCCGGGACGACGCGCATGTGGGCGGTCGAGGAAATTGGCAGCAGTTCGGTGATGCCTTGCACCAAGCCGAGAAATGCGACCTTGGCGTAGCCCAGGCCGACAAAGCCCATGTCCATGCCTTGCATGCAGCTGTCGGCCATGTCGAATTCCATGTCAGAGAGATCGGAGTTGCGCGGGGAACGACTGGGGCGATCGGCCCCTGGGCAAGCCATACCGCCATGGGACGGAAAATCAATTTACGGATTTGTGAACTGGCACCCGGGAATGGGCGTCAGCGAGTGCGGAAGGCGCGTTCGAATATCAACACCGCGCCGCCTCGGCGCGTTGGCAGCACCAGGCAGTGGCCAGACCGGCCCGGCGGGTCGGCCTGCAAAAACTGGAGGAAATCACGATGCGATCAGGGGCACAGCCAGAGTTTCTGGCACGCCCTGGCGATCACGTGCGCCGGCGGCACAACCGGCTCCTCGACGGAAGGCCGACGCGCCCGTTCGAGCAGCATGCGCACCTGTTCCGGGCGCACACGATCGCGCTCCATCACAAGCAGGACCATCGGATCGCTCAAAAGCTCGTCCAGGGTACTGATGCTGTCGTTCATCCGTCGTCTCCTCGAATGCCGGCCCGCACCGGTTAAATAGGGAGACAATGATGGCTCGCCAATGACGCTTTGCCGGCTTTCGCGTGACTGTTTCGGTTATTTCGTGACTGTTTCGATTAATTTTTGTCACGGTCACGTAATTTCACCCTTCTGTTGGCCCGCTTCATCCGGCACAGCTCATCGGTTTCGGCGCTCAAGCGCCGATCCACCTTCTTTCATAAGGCGGGAAGGGAGGCCGGAGACCTCAGGCAGGCGGCGCGCCTTCGTGCTGCGGCAAGCCGTCATCGAGCGCCACCCAGGGCTGCTTGGAGGCGGTCCAGATGTGCATCTGCGGTTTGAAGACGGATGGATCGTCGAGTGACCCGGTGGTGACGCCTATAATGCCGGCGGCATCGCGCCGCGAAAACATCGTCGTACCGCAGCTTGGGCAAAACCCGCGTTTAATATCCGGCGAGCTGTTCGCGGTCGCCAACGGCCCTTCGACCGTCACATCGTCGATGCGAAACAGCACACGCGCATTGAAGGCGGCGCCGATCGCCTTTTGACAAAGCCGACAATGGCAGATGCGTTCGTTGACGGGCTCGACGTCGGCGCGATAACGCACCGCCCCGCACAGGCATCCGCCCTGATAGTTAGCCATTGCCGTATCCATTCCCGAGAAGATTTGATGCGAGACTATCGAGGCCGGATATCGGGTCAATTCAAAAGCATTGATACGATCCCATCGACTGCAGCGATAAAACTGCCGGCCGCCTCGAGGGAGACCGCCGGCAGCCAATGCCGGCAAGCTATTCGGTTTCGCCGACCACCTCGTCCCAGCTCTTCACCTTGGTCTCGCCGTTGAGGAACGGCAGCGCGGCGGCCGTCAGCTCTGGAGCGAAGAAGACGTCGTAGTGGGTGCGATTGGGCAGGATCGCCAGGCGGTTCCGCGACAGGTTTTCACGCATCCAGCCCGCGTCCTTCAAACCGCCGCCGAGCATCTGGTAGAACTTGATCTCGTGCTCGGGCTTGTACATGTCGCTGTCGCCGTAGGCCAGCATGACCGGCATCTTCAGCTTGGGAACATCGGCCGAGTAGTCGTAGTTCTGGCGCATGAAGTTGCCGAGCGTGTCGAGCAGCTTCGGGAACTCCTCGGGATGCGGCGCCACGGCGACGTAGGATTTGTACATCGGCGTGTCCTTCATGAAATCGGCCGCTGCCGCGCTCACTTGCGCCTGCTGCGGGCGCATCTCGTCATAGAAACCGTCGGCGGCATAGCCGGTCGAGACCAGCACAAGCCGGCGCACCGTTTCGGGGTGCTGGACGGCCATCCGGAAGGCGACGCCGCCGCCCAGAGAATAACCCATGACGTCGACCTCGCCGTAACCAAGCCGTTTGACGATATCAGCCATGTCGTCGCCCATCGCCTCCAGCGTGAACGGCCGGTCGCCAAGCGCGGTGCGGCCATGGCCTTGCAGGTCGACGGTGATGACAGTGCGATGTTCGGCAAGCTTCGGCAGAATGGGGGCGAACATGTCCGCTGTGCCGAGACCGCCATGCAGCAGAAGCAGCGGCTCGCCTTTGCCGTGGACGGCATAATAGTAATTCAGGCCGTTGATCGGCAGCAGGCCGGATTTTTCCGGCTTCGGCGGTGTCTTCGCTTCGGTCGTCATGGCAGATTTTACCTCGTTTGCGTTGGCGATGCCCGGACAGGCGAGAAGCGCCGCGGCCGAAGCAAGAATGGCGAAAAGCAGGGCTTTGGACATATCAATCTCCTCCAGTCTGTCCGTGTGTCGGTGCGTTCTTGAGCTGGCTGGTGCATCGGCCCCAACCCGCGCGAAAACCGATCGAGAATATTGGTCTGACCGGCTTCCGTCCCAAGGACGAACCAGCGAAATGCAAACCGACATCATCAAGGAGAAATTCTGGGGCTTTCCCGTGGATGAGGACCAACGGCGAAATCGAGGACGCGTCAGTGGCGCTTGGCTTGCACCAGATAGGCATCGATCTCGGTCTCGCCGAGCCACTTGGCCGCTTCCAGCCGATGCAGGCCTTCTACCAGGATATGACGCTTGCCGTCGTGACGGACCTGGATCGGCATCTTCATGCCATTTTCCAGAATGTCCTCGGCGAGATGACGGACCGTCTCGGGATGCAGCGTCTTCTTACGCGCCGTCGGCACGTAGATGTCGTCGACCTTGACCTTCTGCACTCTGAGCATGTCGACCCCCCGGGCGGAACGCCGCCTTGTCCTGAGATAGTCGCTTTGTTGACGAGGGCCAAGGGCGTGGCGACGAATAGGGCGGAGGCAACCGGGTTTGTCTGCCGCCGCGCAGTCGATATTGCGTATCAGCCTTTGTAGATACGGTCCTCGAGCGGCGTCTCGGCAATCAGCGCCTGCAGCCCTGACAGCAACGCCTTCTCGGCGCGGTTCATCGCCTTGTCCGGATTGACCAGCAGGAAGATATCGATGGCCGGCGGCGCATCATAGGGCGGCAGCCGCCACAGCGCGCCGTCGGCCACATCGCGCCGCGCCACATGCAGCGGCAGCGGGCCGATGCCGAGCCCGGCGACGATCATGCGCCGCACCTCCTCCAGGCTCGACGAAACGCCCACGACATCGGCGTTCAGCCGTGCTTCGCTACGCAACAGTGCGACCGGCCGCAGCGCATCCGAAATATGGTCGGTCTGGAACGATACTGACGGCTCGTCGCGGAGATCGGCGAGCGTCAGTCCGGTTTGCCCATAGAGCCTGTGCCGCGGCCCGCAAAAGAAGCCGAAGAACTCGCGATAGACCATGTCGTATTGCAGCGCCGGATCGCGCTGGCTGACCAGGCAGACGCCAAACGAAGCACGGCGCTCCCTCACCTGCTTGGCCACTTCGATGCTTGCCGCGACCGAAATGGTGATGCTGGCGCGCGGATAGTTGCGGTGGAATTCCGACAGCGCCCGATCGAACAGCGGCGAGACCACATGGCTGGCGGTCGCGATCATGACGTGGCCGGTGACATCGTCGCTGATGCCGCGCATCAAGAGCGGCAGCTGCGATATGGTGCCGAACACCTCGATGCTCTGCTCGTAGAGAAGCCGTCCAACCTCGGTGAGCTCGAAGCGCGTCGCATCGCGTTCGACCAGCCGCCGGCCGACCCGGTCTTCCAGCCGCCGCAGCGCATTGCTGACGCTTGGCTGCTTGAGGTTCAGCCTCTCGGCGGCACGCGTTATGCTCTTCACCTCCGCGATGACGACGAATGTCCGCAAAAGGTTCCAGTCCAGATCCCAGACCAGCCGTTCGGGGCGCGGCAATGCCATTTCTGATATCTATGCTCCCTATTTCCATTATCTATTTGCGCAATGCTACCGCAAAGGCAATCATTGCCGTCAGGAGTGCGCCCCAACGCCTCCCAAGAACAAGCCTTCGCGCTCCATCCAGAGGACAGGTTTCAAATGAACAAGGTATTTTCCGGCATTGCCGTCGCGGCGCTGCTGTTTGCGTCTTCCTTCGCTAACGTGTCGGCCAGGGCCGATGACCTCGAGAAGGTCAAGGCGGCGGGCGAATTGAAGATTTCCATGAGCGGGCAGTATCCCCCCTTCAACTTCGTCAACGACCAGAACGAGGTCGTCGGCTTCGACGCCGATATCGGCAAGGCCGTCGCCGAGCGCATCGGCGTCAAGGGCACCATCATCACGACCGCCTGGGACGGCATCATCGCCGGCCTGCTCGCCAACAAATACGACACCGTGGTCGGCTCGATGACGATCACGCCGGAGCGTGAGAAGGTGGTCGATTTCGTCGGCCCCTACTACCACGCCGGCCGTGCGGTTTTCGTCAACCAGGATTCCAAGGTGCAGAGCCTCGACGATCTCAAAGGTAAGACCCTTGGCGTGACGCTCGGCGAAACGCATGAGAAATGGGCGCGCCAACAGGGCGGCTGGGACATCCGCACCTATAAGGGGCTGCCGGAATTGCTGCTTGAGCTGAAGGCGGGCCGCGTCGACGCCATCGTCGTCGACAACATTCCGGTCATGGTCGCCGTCAAGGAGACCGGCGAGAAGGTACGCAAGCTCGACACGCCGGGTATCGAAGGCGGCAGCGTCGCCATCGGCATCGCCATCCGCAAGGACAATCCCGAGCTCAAGGCCGCCATGCAGAAGGCGCTGGACGGCATGATGGCCGATGGTACCTACGAGAAGATATCGATGCACTGGGTAGGCAGCGACATCCGCTAACTTCGCCAGGCTTCGGCGGTCCAGGCCGCCTGAAGCCGAAAGCCACTGCGCCGGGCCATTCCATGGATTTCTCCTTGATGCAGCGCGTCTTCCCGTTCTTCGTGGAAGCCGCCTTGGTGACGCTGGAACTGACAGCGCTGGCCCTGGTTCTGGGGCTGGCCGTGGCAGCACTGGCCGCGACCGCAAGAATGTCGAGATCGGCGGTCCTGCGGGCCATCGGCACGCTCTATGTGAGCCTGTTCCGTGGCACACCGTGCCTGATCCAGCTCTTCGTGCTCTATTTCGGCGGTCCGCAGATCGGCATCAATCTGGATCCGTTCGCGGCCGGCGTGATCGGCCTCGGCCTCAACATCGGCGCCTATATGGCGGAGTCAATCCGAGGCGCGGTGGTGGCGGTCGACCGGGGCCAGACGGAGGCGGCCCGCACAATCGGATTCGGCCGGTTCCAGACCTTGCGCAAGGTCGTGCTGCCGCAAGCCGCCCGGCTGATGATCCGCCCGCTTGGCGTCAACACGGTCGCGCTGTTGAAAGGCTCGGCCCTGGTGTCCACCATCTCGGTCGTGGAATTGACCTACACCGCCCAGCGCTTCATCGGCTCCACCTACAAGCCGTTCGAGATCTTCGGCGTCGCGGCCCTGCTCTACATGGTCATGGTCTATGCCGTCGCCCGTATCGTCGACATGCTCGACAAGCGCTTCGCAATCATCTGAGGGGCGGAAAACAATGCAAGGCCTGGATTTCACCGTCGTCGCGCCCTACTGGGATCTTCTGCTGACCGGCGCCTGGTGGACATCAGTGCTGACGGTCTCGGCTGGAGCGCTTAGCTTCGCCGGCGGCATCTTCTTTGCGGTTGTCGTACTCTACGCGCCGGCAATCCTGGCCTACCCCGTGCGCGCCTTCATGTGGGTGTTCATGGGCACGCCGCTGCTGTTGCAGCTCTTCCTGATCTATTTTGGCCTGGTGCAGGTCGGCATCGACATCCCTGCCCTCGTGGCCGGCATTGTCGGCCTTGGACTGCATTTTGCCGTCTACAATGCCGATGTCATCCGCGCGGGCATCGTGGCCGTCGATGTCGGCCAGACGGAAGGTGCACGCAGCATCGGCTTCGGCAAGTGGCAGACGCTGCGCCATGTCGTGATACCGCAGGCCATCCGCAACACGGCGCCGCCGATCGGCAGCAATTTGATCGCGCTGTTGAAGGAATCCTCCATCGTCTCGGTCATCGGCATTGCCGAGCTGGTTCACTCGGCGCAACTGGCGATCAGCGAAACGTTTCGCCCTTTCGAATTCTACATCACTGCCGCCGCGCTCTACTACATTCTCAACCTCGCGCTCGAAGCGGCCCTGCATAGGTTCGAAAGACATGTGGAGGTTTCCCGATGAGCACGCAGCGGCCGATGGTCGAGGTCCGCGGCGCACGCAAATCGTTTGGCGCCGTCGAGGTCCTCAGAGGTATCGACCTATCGGTCGAACGTGGGCAGATCGTCGCAATCATCGGCCCGAGCGGCTCCGGCAAGAGCACGCTGCTGCGTTCCATCAACCATCTCGAGGGTTTGAACAGCGGTGAGGTCTGGCTGGACGGCCTGCAGGTCAACCAGAAGCTGCATGGCCAGGCGTTCGAAAGGCACATCAACAAGGTGCGCCAGCAGATGGGCATGGTGTTCCAGCACTTTAACCTGTTCCCGCATTTGACCGTGATCGAGAACATCACGATGGGGCCGGTGATCCTGAAAAGCATGCCGAAAGCCGAAGCTCGTGCGCTGGCGCTTGGTCTTTTGTCCAAGGTCGGGCTCTCCGACAAGATCGACGCCTATCCCTCGCGTCTTTCGGGCGGGCAGAAGCAGCGCGTCGCGATTGCCCGCGCGCTGGCCATGCAGCCCAAGGTGATGCTGTTCGACGAGGCCACCTCGGCGCTCGATCCGGAGCTGGTCGACGAGGTCAACGCGGTGATGAAGCAGCTTGCCGCCGAGCACATGACCATGCTCATCGTAACGCACGAAATGCGCTTTGCCGGCGAAGTGGCCGACAGGGTGCTGTTCATGGATGGCGGCGTGGTGGTGGAAGAAGGCCCGCCGGGCGACATCTTCCGCGCCCCGCAAAAAGAACGCACCCGCACCTTCCTCAAGAAATACCTTTCCGCCTGAGTACGACGATGACCAGATTGACCACTGAATTCCCCGATTTCGGACTGACGCCGGAGCAGCGCCGGCACGCAGTGCGCGGCCACTATTATGAGTGGCCGGGCATGGATGGCGAGCGCGGCGAAATCTGGTGCTACAGCGACCGCTTTTCCTACCGCGCCGGCGAGACAGTGACGCTGCATGTCAGTTCGACGGCTCCGTCCTTCAGCATGACGATCGTCCGCGACGGCGGCACCGAGACAAAGGTGTTCGAGAAGTCCGGCATTGCGGCGCGTTGGCAGGAAAGTCCAGACCAGTGCTCGGCCGAAGGCTGCGGCTGGGAAGCCTCGTTCGAATTCAGCGTCGGCAGCGACTGGCCGTCCGGCGCTTACCGGGTGACGCTGACTGCTGAAGGCCGCGACGGCAAGCCGATCCAATCCCATCATCTTTTCATCGTCGCGCCCCTGCCCGGCAAGAAGCCAGGCCGTGTGCTGCAGGTGGCGGCGACAGGCACCTGGCTCGCCTACAACACCTGGGGCGGCTCCAATCACTACCAGGGCATCACCGGGCCGGACCGTAACGAATATTCTCCGATCGTCTCGACGCAGCGCCCCTGGTGCCGCGGCTTCGTCGTGCTGCCCAAGGAGGCGCCGCGTGTGCCGTTGGAAGTCGCGGTGCCGCCGAAGACAGTGCCGCGCTATCCACACATGGAATGGGCGCTCGCCACCGGCCATTCGAAGAAATACGCATCGTCGGGCTGGGCGAGCTATGACAGCCACTTCTTCCGCTTCGCCGAACGGGCGGGCTACGCCGTCGATCTCGCCAGCCAGCACGATCTGCATTTCTCGCCCGACATTCTCGATGGCTACGACTGCGCCGTCTTTGTCGGCCATGACGAGTACTGGACCTGGGAAATGCGCGATGCGGTCGACAGCTACGTCGAACGTGGCGGCCATGCGGCGCGCTTCGCCGGCAACTTCATGTGGCAGACGCGGCTGGAGGATGAAGGCCGGCGGCAGGTCTGCTACAAATACCGCGCCCGGGCCGAGGACCCCGCCTATCGCGGCGGCGACGTCACCCGCGCCACCAATTCCTGGGAGGCGCCCGAGATCGGCCGGCCGGGTTCGGCGACCTTCGGGCTCAACGCCACACGCGGCCTCTATGCCGGATGGGGCGGCTGCGCGCCACGCGGCGTGCGCGGCTTTCCCGTGTATCGGCCCGAGCACTGGGCCTTTGCCGGAACCGGCATCTACTATGGCGACCTGCTTGGCGCCGACAGCCATGTCTATGGCTATGAGGTCGACGGGCTGGATTTCGAAATCCGCGGCGGCCTTCCCTACCCGACCGCGACCAGCGGCGCACCGGACGGCTTGCAGGTTCTCGCCGTCGGCATGGCCAGCCAGGTCGAGGAAAGCGCCGATATCCCGATCGAGGATCAGTTTCTCACCGACGAGGATGGTCGCTTCAGCGCCGAGACGCTGTTCGGCGATCGGAGCGACGCCAATCTGGAAAAAGTCAAACGCGGCAACGGCATGATCGTCAATTTCCCGCGCGGCAAGGGCGAGGTCTTCCACGCCGGAAGCTGCGAATGGGTCGCCGGCCTGCTGAGGCAGGACCCGATGGTCGAACGCGTTACCCAAAATGTCCTCGATCGTTATCTCGGAAAGTCCTGACATGTCGAAAGCCCAGACCGCCGCCCCGGACATTGACGCCCGGCGCCAATCGCATCTGTTCTACCTCTCCAGCCTGCGCCGGCCGCTGATCGACCGTGCCGAGGGCATCTATATGTGGACGCAGGACGGCCGCCGCTTCATCGACGGATCAAGCGGCCCGATGGTCGCCAATATCGGTCATTCCAACCGCAATGTGCTCGACGCCATGAAGCGGCAGATGGACCGCGCCACCTTCGCCTACCGGCTGCATTTCGAGAACGAACCGGCAGAAGAGCTGGCGCGTGAGCTGGCCGGCAAGCTGCCCGAAGGCATGGATCGCATCTTCTTCGTCTCAGGCGGCTCGGAAGCGACCGAATCCTGCATTAAGCTGGCGCGGCAGTGGGCGGTGGCCACCGGCCAAGCCAGCCGCTGGAAGGTGATCACGCGCTTCCCCTCCTATCACGGCGGCACGCTGGGTTCACTGTCGATCACCGGCGACTACGCGCTGGCCGAGACCTTCACGCCAATGATGCGGGTGATGCCGACCGTGCCGGCACCGGCGGCCTGGCGCAACCGCGACAATCTCTCGATGGAACAGCGCGGTCTCCGCTATGCCGACATGCTGGAGGAGAAGATCCTGGCCGAGGGGCCGGAGAGCGTGGTCGCCTTCATCATGGAACCGATCGGCGGCGCGGCGACAGCGGCGCTTGTCGCGCCGGACAGTTATTATGGGCGCATCCGCGAAATCTGCGACCGCTACGGCATCCTGCTCATCCATGACGAAGTGATGAGCGGCGCCGGCCGCACGGGAAAATTCCTCGGCGGCGACCATTGGAACTGCAAGCCGGACATCGTCGCGCTATCAAAAGGCCTGGGATCGGGTTACGCGCCGCTCGGCGCGCTGGCGGCGCCGATGCGGCTGGTGCAGCCGCTGCTCGCCTCCGGCGGCTTCCAGCACGGCCATACTTATGCCGGCAATCCGCTCGCCTGCGCCGCAGGGCTGGCCGTGCTCGGCGAAATGGACCGCCTCGACCTGATCGCCAATGCCGCCGCCATGGGCGATGTGCTGATGGACGGATTGCGAGAGCTAGCCAAGCGCTTCCCGTTCATCGCCGACGTGCGCGGCAAGGGCCTGCTCACCGGCGCCGAGATGCTTGCCGATCCCGAAACGCTGCGGCCGATCGACCAGAGCAGGAAGGCGACGCAGCGCCTGCTCGACCTCGCCTATGAGCGCGGGCTGATCATCTATGGCCGCAAGGTCAAGGGCGGTGTCGACGGCGACAATTTCATGGTCGCACCACCGATGATCGTCACCAGCGAGCAGGTCGGCGAGATCATCTCCATCATCGGCGACTCGCTCGAAGTTCTGGCTGCCGAACTCGACCTTCCGGTCGAAGGCCGGGGATAAAACAATGGCGCCGAGAAAGGTCATCATCACCTGCGCCGTCACCGGCTCGGTGCATACACCGTCCATGTCGCCTTATCTGCCGGTAACGCCGGACCAGATCGCGGCGGATGCCATCGCCGCGGCCGAGGCCGGCGCCTCGATCCTGCACTTGCATGCCCGCGACCCAAAAGACGGACGGCCTACGGCCGATCCGGACGTGTTCATGCAGTTCCTGCCGCGCATCAAGCAGGCGACGTCGGCGGTGATCAACATCACAACCGGCGGCTCCTCCCTGATGACGCTGGACCAGCGGCTGGCGGCACCTTTGCGGGCCGAGCCCGAAATGTGTTCGCTCAACATGGGCTCGATGAATTTCGCGCTGTTCCCGATGCTCGACAAGCCAAGGGAATGGCAACACGAATGGGAACCGAAGCTGCTGGAAGCCACACGCGACACGATCTTCAAGAATACCTTCGCCGATATGGAGGGCGTTCTCGAGAGACTGGGCAAGGGCTGCGGCACGCGTTTCGAATTCGAGTGCTACGATGTCGGCCATCTCTATTCGCTGGCGCATTTCCGCGACCGGGGGCTGGTGTCGGGGCCGCTGTTCATCCAGTTCGTGCTGGGTATTCTTGGCGGCATTGGCGCCGATCCGGACAATCTCATCCACATGAAGCGCATCGCCGACAAGCTGTTCGGCGACAGCTACCAGTTCTCGGTGCTGGCCGCGGGCCGCCACCAGATGCCGCTGATCTCTATCGCCGCGGCCATGGGCGGCAATGTCCGTGTCGGGCTCGAAGACAGTCTCTACGACGGCCGCCAGCTGGCGAAATCCAATGCCGATCAGGTGCGCCGTATCCGTGGCATTCTCGATGGACTGTCGCTGGAGGTTGCCACCCCGGCCGAAGCACGCGACATGCTGGCGCTGAAGGGTGGCGACAGGGTAGCGTTTTAATGCGACTGGCTGAGATGATAGTGCTCCGTCACACCTTGGCTCCCTGCTTGCCATGACAAGTCCGGAAAAAATCCTCCTCCGCCCCGGACGAATCGAAGACGTCGAAACCATCCATGCCGCAATTCTGAAGCTCGGCACCCATATCGGCGCGCCCGAAGAAATCGTCTCAACGCCAGACGATCTCAGGACCTGGGGCTTTGGCGAAAGACCTGCCTTCTCGACCCTGATCGCCGAAGTCGATGGCGAATTCGCCGGACTGTGCCTCTATTTCCCGATCTTCTCGACCTGGATGGGGCGGCCCGGCGTCTATGTGCAGGACCTCTATGTCGAGGACCGGTTTCGCGGTCGCAGGATCGGCGAGCGCCTGCTGCGGCGCGTCGCGACCGAGTGCCGCAAGCAAGGCGGCGCTTATCTCAGATTGTCCGTCGATACCGACAATGAGAGCGCAAAGGCCTTTTATGAAAGGCTGGGCATCGCCTGGTCGAGCTACGAGCAGACGCAGAAGATCATCGGCGACGCTTTCTTCGCCTTTGCCGACGCGCCGGAGGAAAAAGAATGAAAGCCTTCTACGCGCAGGAGCAGAAGCGCCACGACCCCAAGGCTTTCCTTTCCAGCGGCGCCCCGCAGCCCAATCCCGAAAAGCCGGAGCGCGTCGAGAGATTGTTAGCAGGCGCAAAATCGGCCGGCTGCACGATCGAGCGGCCGCGCAATCACGGACTTGGTCCGGTCGCGGCGGTGCACACGCCCGAATATCTCGATTTCCTGGAGCATATCTACACGCGTTGGCAACGCATCGAGGGTGCCTCGGCTGAAGTGATCCCCAACATTCACCCGATCGCGCGCAACGGCTCCTATCCGGCCTCCGCGGTCGGCCAGGCTGGGTACCACATGGCCGACACGGCCTGCCCGATCTCTGGCGAGACCTGGCAAAGCGCGCTGTGGAGCGCCTGGAGCGCGGTCGAGGCGGCGGAAGCGGTGATGGCGGGCGCGCCGGCCACCTATGCGCTTTGCCGCCCCCCCGGTCACCATGCGTTCGCCGACGTCGCCGGCGGCTTCTGCTTCATCAACAATTCGGCCGTCGCAGCACAGGTACTGCGCCGCCAAGCGGCACGGGTTGCGATCCTCGATGTCGATCTGCATCACGGCAACGGCACGCAAGGCATCTTCTATGCGCGGCCCGACGTGCTCACCGTGTCGCTGCATGCCGACCCGGTGCGCTTCTATCCGTTCTTCTGGGGACATGCCGACGAGCGCGGCGAAGGCCCCGGTCTCGGCTATAATTTCAACCTGCCCTTGCCACGCAAATCCGCCGACGCGGCGTTTCTGGAAGCGCTTCAGGTGGCGTTCCAGCGTATCCGCGCCTTCGCGCCCGACGCGCTGGTCGTGGCGCTCGGGCTCGACGCATTCGAGGGTGATCCGTTCGGCGGGCTTTCGGTGACGACGCCAGGTTTCTCGCGCATCGGCGAAGCCATCGCCAAGCTCGGCCTGCCGACGACAATCGTTCAGGAAGGCGGCTATCTCTGCGACGAACTCTGTGACAACCTCACCGCTTTCCTGACCGGGTTCGGCACCAAGGCACGCTGACAGGTCGAGCTGCGCCTGAGACCTCCATCGGTCAGAGCGAGAGCGGGAAATTTTCCACGCAATGTTTCGATCGGAAAATCCACCATCGTCTCCATCGCGCTGTTATTCCCAGATAATTCAACTTCCGAGTCGATCAAGGACAGGGATTGCCGACCCGCTGATGAATGGCGTCCACTGCCTTCTGCATCTCTTCGGTCCAGACAACCTCCACTGAAGACAGCGCCATTTCCAGCTGCGAAATGGTCGTCGCGCCAATGATGTTCGACGTGACAAAGGGCCGGCTCGATACATAGGCGTTGGCGAACAGCGCCGGCTCCAGGCCGAAGGAGCGCGCCAGCTCGTTGTATTCAAGCTGCGCCTCGGCGGCATTGGGGGTCTCGTAACGCTGGCCGCGGTTGAAGAGCTGCGAGCGCGACCCCTGCGGGCGCGCGCCGTGATCGTATTTGCCTGAGAGATAGCCCTGCGCGAGCGGCGAATAGGCAAGCAGCGAGACCTCTTCGCGATCGCAGACTTCGGCGAGGTTCACCTCGAAGGTCCGGTTGACCAGATTATAGGCGTTCTGGATCGAGGCGACCCGTGGACCAATAGCTTTGTCAGCCTCTGCAATGAAGCGCATGACGCCCCAGGAACTCTCGTTGGACAGGCCGAAATGGCGGATCTTTCCGGCCTTCACCAGGTCATCGAAGACGGCAAGCGTCTCCGCGATCGGCGTTTCTCCGGTCGGCGCCCCGACGGAATCAGCGCGGCGCGCCACGGCCCCGACGCGCGTCGGATTGGCGCCCCAGGGTATGTCCCGCTCCGGCCAGTGGATCTGGTAGAGATCGACATAGTCCGTGCCGAGCCTGGCCAGGGACTTGTCGACGGCATCGAAGATATCGGCGCGCACCAGCTGCGACGGCCTGTCGCCGCGAAACCAGCTGTTTGCGGTGCGACCGACGACCTTGGAGGCGAGTATCACCTTGTCGCGGTTGCCCTTTGCCTTCATCCAGCTGCCGATGATCTTCTCGGTCCGCCCTTGCGTCTCCGCCTTGGGCGGGATCGGGTAGAGCTCGGCAGTGTCGATGAAATTCACCCCGCGCGAAAAGGCCAGGTCCATCTGGGCGTGGCCGTCGGCTTCGGTGTTCTGCTGGCCCCAGGTCATCGAACCGAGGCAGATCTGGGTGACAAGAAGATCGGTCCGACCGAGACGGCGTTTGTGCATGGAAGTGTGCTCCGGCGGGAAAAGCTTGCGCGGCTGCGCGGGGAAGGAATTTTCATCCTACAAGAAAGCAGAGGCGCTCTCCAAGCCTCGGCAAACCGACTTTTGCGTGAACCAGACTGCGCTAGCGGCGAGCCCCTGCCAGGGCGCGCCGCTTGGCCTCGTCGATCAGCATGTTAGCCACCTGCATGCGGATCATGGCGCGCTGGCGCAGGTGCGGCGCGACGCGATCGGGATGGTTCGAAAAGGCGAAGCTGCGGCGCATGCGGCCAAAATCGGCGACAGCCTTAGGCGTGTCCAATCCCAATTCCACGGCAATCGATTCGGGATCGATCGGCGGCAGTTTTTCTTCGGGCCTTGTCTCTTCGCCCGCAAGTGCCAGCTTCGCATGATCGAGCAGGGCCGCGAATTCTGCGGCGAGATCCGCGCCTGCCTCGCGATATTCCGTGGCAAATCCGCTGCCAGAAACCTTGATGCGGCCCGAATGGAGCTCGTCGGCGACGGAAAGATAGTCAAACGGAATCGACGGGCGAGTGGCGGCCTCTTCGCCTCCCCCGTCCTTGTCGGAGGCAACGAAGAGATCATCGAGCAACGAAGCGAAATCCCGCTTGGCGCTGGTAACGATGTCAGCCTCCCCAGTCTCACGGTGTGTCCGAGACATCCACCTTAGGGTCCGCTCGTTAAAAATGCATGCCGCCGATTTTAACAATTGAAGGTTTACGGGGCTGGACCACGCCCGGTCAGTCACAAAAAGCCGGACTGCGGTTGGTGCAGTCCGGAATTCGCCAGAAGCGGCGAGGAAAAACCGGCCATGTGCCAGCAACAGGGATACGATTCGCGATCTGCGAAAGTTTCAGGCGATGCAGGATCATGGCAGAAAATTTTGCTGAGCATGGCAGGCATGCAAATGCTGCACTGCACAATTGTCACGAATCCCCTATACTCGGACGCTGGGAGGTCCACAGGGGCCTGGATTATGGGGTTCTTCACTGAAATGTTCGCACGGCCACGGCCGCAGGAACATCTGCGTTATCGTGCCGCGCTCGCGCTGCTGCATTCCATGAGCAATGCGGACCGCGCCGACATCGGCATCAAGCCCGCCGATTTCCCGCGCGTCGCCCGCGAAATGTCCGTCCGCTAGTTCGGCCAGCCAGGGATATTCCGGCTCCGGCCGGGCACCCCCTTGAAGGCGTGATCCGTCAACGCGAGCCCAGGAACGTTGCCTTGCCCAGCGGCACACCATTATGGCGAAGAATGTCGTAGGCGGTGGTGAGGTGGAAATAGAAGTTGGGCATGGCCAGATGCAGGAGGTACTGCAGACCGGCCATCGAAACCTCGCGCCCGCCGAGCCTGACCTCGACAATTCGCTCGTCCGAACTTTCCAGATCGGCCGCGGAGAACGTCGCCAGATGGTCAAGCGTCTTGGCGATGCGCGCCTGCAATTCGGCAAAGCTCGCCTCGTTGTCCTCGTATTTGGGAACCTCCCGGCCGGCGAGCCGCGATGGGGCTCCCTTGGCATGGTCGGTGGCGATCTGCACCTGCCTGGTCAACGCGAACATGTCGGGCGCCAGCCGCGCCGTCAAGAACACCTGCGGGTCGATCTTGCGCTCGCCGGCGTTCTGTTCGGCCGTGGACAGCACGCTGGACAGCGCTTTCAACCGGGCCGAAAACACAGCCACCGATACTTCATACATGGATAGGGTCACGCAATTATCTCCCGGGGCAGTTGAAGCGCCGCGAGCGCGAACTAGCGCCTTCCCGGGCGATTCTTCAAGCGATACCCGCAAGGCGTCACCACGTCGCCGCAATCACCGTGGTAGAATCTCCGTTACCGCGTGGAGATTGCCGATGAGACACGCTTTTCTCGCAGCGACTGCCTTGTTCTCCCTTGCCTCGATCGCCCAGTCGGCACCTGCCGACGAGGCGCCCTACGTCGATGACAGGTCGAGCGCCGAGGCAGTTGTCCGCTCGCTCTACAGTGCCATCAACCGGCATGAATTCGCACGTGCCTGGGGTTATTATGGCGATACCAAGCCGGCCAAGGACTTCGACAGCTTCGTCAAGGGCTATGACGGTACCGACAAGGTGGATGTCAGGACCGGCGCCGTATCCAATGAGGGCGCGGCAGGCAGCATCTACTACAGCGTGCCGGTCGCCATCCAGGCAACCGACAAGAAGGGCGAGGCGAAGGTCTTTGCCGGCTGCTACACACTGCGCCAGGTCAATGCCCAGATTCAGGCGCCGCCATTCCAGCCGATCTTCATCGACAGCGGAGCGCTGAAGCCGTCGAGCGCGGATTTCGAGGAGGCTGTGCCGGCTAGCTGTGGCGACGGCCCGCCACCGCCGAAGAGGGATGCAGCGCTGGAGCAGGCCAAGAAGGCTTTCCTGGCCAGCTATAGCGACCAATGCGACAAGGATCTCGCGGCCAAGGAGCCGGAGATTTTTTCCATCAAATACAGGGACAAGGATGCGGCGGCCGGCGATCCCGACAAGGAAACGCGCCTGTTCCATTTTTCCTGCTCGGCGGCCGCCTACAATGAAAGCTCGATCTACTACATGACCGACGAGGCGAACGGTGTCAGGCAATTGCAGTTCACCGAACCGGAGATGGACATCCGCTACGTGAACAACGACAGCGAAGGCATGGTCGAATCCATGCACATCGTCGGCTTCCGGACCACTGGCTGGGCGACCAATTCCAGCTACGACCAGGACGCCCACACGATCACCACCTTCAACAAGTGGCGCGGCGCCGGCGATGCCTCGTCAGCAGGCACCTATCTGTTCCGCAACGGCGATTTTTCGCTCGTCCAGTACGACGTCGACGCCTCCTATGACGGCGAGGAAAACCCGCAGACGGTTGTCGACTACAACACCGCTCCCTGAGCCGTGCGGCGTCCGATCAGGGCGCCTTCGACAGCATCCAGTTCAACGCGCCGCGCCAGTCGACCATGCGGATGGGGGTGCCGTGCGTGCCCGTCTCGAAGCGCACGAAGCGGGTCGGATAGGCTTTCGACTTGGCGATGATGGACCGGAAGAAGGCTTCCTGGTTTGCCACGGGAAAGACCACGTCATGGCTGCCCTGACCGAAGAAAACCGGCACGTGGCGCCTGAAGGCAGGGCTGGAGAAGAAACTCTCGTCCCACAGCGAGCCAAGCAGCAAAAGCCCACCGATTTGCCTGCCCGTGTCCGTGCGGGCGGCAAGCTTCCAGCACAATGCGCCGCCCATCGAGCCGCAGGCGACGACGATCTTCGCGCCCGGCGACTGTTGCGCATAGTGATCGATCAGCGCCGCGACCTGTGCCGCGCCCTTGTCGCCGAAATCGGGGAAGTCAGGGCTGAGATAAAGGCCGCCATTGCCTGCCATCAGGTTTTTGATGCGGTTGAAATTGCCGCCGAAAGTGAAGTCATCGACACCTTGCTTGCGGCTGCCGCCCTGCCCGTGCAGGTAGAGCACGATGACGGAAGCCCCTTGCGTCTTGCCTACGGCGATGTGCCGGACGTCGCCGGCATCGGTTTTCAACAGCAAATCCTGCTGCACCTTGCGCACACCGGTATCGGTATACTGTGCATGCACGCGCTTTTCCGGCACCTCGTCGCGCTGGTTGATGTCGCGCATCTCGCGGTAGTCGATCACCGTGTAGGCGCCGTCTGACGAGAGCGTCGCGGGATAGGCGAACAGATCGTCCTTGAAGGGTTTTAGTTGGAGAGCAGAGGCCTGGGCAGCAGAAAACAGGAAAAATATCGAAATCAGAAAGGCAGAGAGCGTGAGCACCCCCCTCTGGCCTGCCGGCCATCTCCCCCTCAAGGGGGGAGATTGGCAGTTTCGGCGGGGGCGCCCTTCTGCCGGCCGTCGAGATTGGCGAAAGCCGAAATGATGTCCAATCTCCCCCCTTGAGGGGGAGATGGCCGGCAGGCCAGAGGGGGGTAGAAGCGTTGACATTAACGAAATGAAACCGGAAGCCATACCGCAGGCTTGCGTAATTCGGCCCGGGTTTGTCAATCCTGCAGCACGCCGCCGGCGCCTTCCAGCGCCTCGCGAGTGTCGACATCGACGGACGCGCCCTCGCCGATCTCTACATCGACGACGTCAAGTCCTCCGGCCTCGACCAGATGGCGTGCGCCGGTATCACCTTCGAGATGGGCGACAGCCGGGAACAGCGAGCGCGGCAGAAGTACCGGGTTGCCGCGTTTGCCAAGGTGCGAGGCGCGGACGACCAAATTGCCTCCCGCCCCGCGAAACGCATCGATCAGCCGGTCGAGATCGCCGGTCGAGACACCCGGCATGTCTCCGAGAACGATCATCGCACCGGCGGCATCTCCCGGCAGATAGGCCATACCGGCTTTCAGGGAGGTGGAGAGCCCATCGGCAAAATCGGGATTGTCGGCGAAAGTCACGTCCAGGCCCGATAACGCGCCGCGCACCCGCTCACGCTGGTGGCCGGTAACGACGATCGTGCCCGAAGCTTTCGAGGCGAGCGCACGCTCTGCTGTACGGCGGACCAACGGTTGGCCGTCGAAAAGCGCCATAAGTTTGTTCGGCCCGCCCATGCGGCTCGAACGGCCTGCCGCCAAAAGCACGATCCCGACCTTGAGCCGGCTTACGGCCGGCAGCGGTTCGCGCGGCTGCGGGCGTGTCGGGATTTCCATCAGCAGGCCGCCGACGCCCATACCAGCGATGTCGGTCGCCGTTACGTCGAGGCCGGCGATCAGCCGGTCGAGCACCCAGTCGAAGCCATTCTCCTTGGGGCTGCGGGCGCAGCCCGGCGCGCCGATGATCTGCTTGCCGGCGAGCCTGCCGAGCACCAGTAGATTGCCGGGGTCGACCGGCATGCCGGCGCGGATGACAGTACCGCCCGCTTCCTCGATCGCGGCCGGAACGACGTCGGCGAAATCGCTCATGGCCGAAGCGCCGAAGATCACGACAATATCGTTATCGCGCGCCAGCGAGGCGGCCGCCTCGGCAACCGGCGCAACCTCGTGCGGCGTGCGGCGCTCGGCCGTCAGCCGCCCGCCCGAACGCGCCAGCCGTGCCTCGGTGACGCGCAACGTCTTATCGAGCACGCTCGGCTTGACGCCCGGCAAGACGGTCTGGATGACACCGACACGAATGGGCCGATAGGCATTGACGGCAAAGATCTCGCCGCCGGCGCAGATTTCCAGTACGGCATCGACCAGCGCCGACCCGACGGCGAAGGGAATGATCTTCACGGTTGCCACCATCTGGCCCTTTTCGACCGGCGCATGCTGGCCAAGCGTGGCGATGGTGATGGTTGGATCGACGGCATTGATGGCGTCGATCATCGCGCTGTTGACGGTGAAGACGCCAGCGGCTTGGGCATGGAGGTTGACCCGCCCGGTCGCGGCAGGCTTGGCCTCTACGTTGCGGTGGCGCATACCGGTCGCGATCCGTTCGGCGGCGGCGTCTTCGCCCAGATCGCCGGGAGAAAGCACGGCCGCGACGACTTCGCTGATGCCCGCCGCTTTCAGCACCCCGACATCCTCTGCGCTCAGCCGATGCGCTTTGCGGAAACGTCGCTCGCCGACCGTCGTCGCGTGCGCAAGCATGACGCCTTCGGCCTGTTCGATAGGAACCGGGCCGAATTTCACGCCGCGGCGTCCCTGGCTTCAAGGCCGCGCGAACGAAACGCGTGAATGACCTGCGCCAGCACGGCGACGGCGATCTCGGCGGGGCTGGCCGCGCCGATGTCGAGACCGATCGGCGCCCGGATGCGGGCGATCTGCTCGGAACTGGCGCCCAGTGCCAGCAGGCGCTCGACACGCTTGGCATGGGTTTTCCTGCTGCCGAGCGCCCCGACATAAAAGCATCTGGCGTCGAGCGCCGCTTTCAACGCGAAATCGTCGATCTTGGGATCGTGGGTGATGGCAGCGACTGCCGTGTAGCTGTCGAGTGGCTGTCGTTGCAGGACCTCCTCAGGCCATTCGGCGTGCAAAGCGACATCGGGAAAGCGGTCCGACGTGGCAAAAGCCGTGCGCGGATCGATGATCTCGACTGGATAGCCGGCGATCCTGGCCATTGGCGCCAGCGCCTGGCTGATATGCACGGCACCGATCACCACCAGGCGAGGATGCGGCAGATGCGCGTTGAGAAAAAAGGTCCGCCCTTCCGCTTCGACCGAGCCGGAATTCCCGGTGCGGAACGCCTTGCTGATCGCGGCACCGAGATCGCCGGCGACCGGATCGCCCTCGCGCACGACACGGTCGCGGCCGTCACCAAGATCGGTGACCAGGATCGCGGCGCGGCGCGCGCGGCGCTCGGCGTTGAGTGTTTTCAGCGCATAGGGATCCATCGAAGATCAGCCTAGCCTTTCCACATACACTTTGATGCGGCCGCCGCAGGAAAGGCCCACCTGCCAGGCGGTCTCGTCGGCGACGCCGAATTCCAGCATTCTGGGCTTGCCGGTGCCGATGACGTCCATGGCATCCGTCACCACGGCGCCTTCGACACAGCCGCCCGAAACCGAGCCGTGGAAATTGCCGTCGGCGTCGATGACCAGATGGCTGCCGGCCGGGCGTGGCGCGGAACCCCAGGTCTCGACAACGGTCGCGATGGCGACATCCTTGCCGTCCTTCATCCAGCCTTCCGCGATGATCAGCGGGTCACGGGCCTCGTCGAGATAAATGCTGTCGCTCATCGTTGCTTCTCTCAGGGTCTGTTTTTCCCGGAAATATGTGTCTTCAGCAGCATATGGCTACGCGGCGCGCCTCGCGCCACCCTCCATCCATCGCCGCGGATCGACGGCATATCCAGGCTTCCGGTCCAGCGAAGCGCAGAGATCGGCAAGCGCGTCGAGATTGTGCACGGCACGGAATTCATCGACATGCGGCAGCATCGCCCTGACGCCGCGGGCGCGCGCCTGGAAACCGTCGAAGCGCAGCAAGGGGTTCAGCCAGATCAGCCGCCGGCAGGATTTGTGCAGACGCTCCATTTCCTCCGACAGGCCGTCGACCTCGTCTCGCTCCAGCCCGTCGGTGATCAAAAGCACCACCGCGCCCTGTCCTAGCACGCGCCGCGACCATATCAGGTTGAACTCGGCCAGCGTGTCGCCGATGCGCGTGCCGCCCGACCAGTCCTTGACCGCGGTGGAACAGTCGGCCAGGGCGGCGTCGGGATCGCGATGGCGCATCTGTCGGCTCAGATTGGTGAGCCTGGTGCCGAAAACGAAAGTGTGCACGCGCCGGCGCTTTTCCGTCAGAGCATGCAGGAAATGCAGGAAGATGCGCGTGTACTGGCTCATCGAACCGGAAATGTCGGCAAGCACGACCAACGGCGGATACACTTCGCGGAGCGAGCGGAATTTCGGCAGGATCAGTTCGCCCCCAGTGCGTGCGGCCGAGCGCATCATGGCACGCGGATCGATGCGGCGACCGTGCGAATCGGCCTTGAAACGGCGCGTCCGCACCATATCGAAGGGCAACCGCAGTTCGGCGATCGCTTTCCTGGCGTCGGCCATCTCGGCGGCATTCATCTGAGCGAAATCCTTGGCCCTCAGCACCTCGTTGCCGGAGAAAGTAAAGCGCGCGTCGACCTCGATCTCGGGGATTTCCTGCGCCGGCTGGTTCCTGCTGTGGCCTGCGAACATGGCCTGGCTGACACGGCTTTCGGCCGCGCGTGGCTTCTGCTTCTCCCTGGTATCGGGCGCCACCGGCGAAAGCATCGCCAGCATCTTTTCGATCAGCTCACGCGACTTCCAGAATAGCCGGAAGGCCTCGTCAAAGATGGCATGGTCCTCATGCCGCGACACCAGCACGGCATGCAGCGTCCAGTAGAAATCGTCGCGCGCGCCGATGCCGGTGGCAAGTACCGCCTCGATGGCATCCTTGACCGAGGCCGGACCGACGCGCATGCCTGATTTGCGCAAGACACGGGCGAAATAGACGATGTTGTCGGCGATGTGACCGTCGACAGTCGCCTCCCTGGGTTCCGCGCGAGGCATGGCCATGAGCCCTACTCCGCCGCCGAAAGCTCGGCCTTCACCTCGTCGAGGATACGCCGGCCTTCGCCCTCGCCGATGCGGGCAATGTCGTCCTGGTATTTCAGCAGCACGCCGATCGTGTCGGAGACGGTTTCCGGGTCGAGCGCGACCTTGTCGAGTTCGGTCAACGCGCCGGCCCAGTCGATGGTCTCGGCAACGCCCGGCATCTTGAACAATTCGATCTGGCGGAGCTTCTGAATGAAGGAGACCACCTCGGCCGAAAGCCGGCTGTTCGCCTGCGGCACCTTGCGGCGCACAATCTCCAACTCCCGCTCGGCGCTGGGATAATCGACCCAGTGATAGAGGCAACGCCGCTTCAGCGCGTCATGGATTTCGCGGGTGCGGTTGGTGGTGATGATGACGATCGGCGGCTCCTCCGCCCTGATCGTGCCGAGTTCGGGCACCGTCACCTGGAAATCGGAAAGGATCTCGAGCAGGAACGCCTCGAACGCCTCGTCGGTACGGTCGAGCTCGTCAATCAGGAAAACCGGGGCGGCGCCGGCCTTGCCGGTCAGCGCATCGAGCACCGGACGGCGTATCAGGTATTTTTCCGAGAAAACGTTGCGCTCCATGTCGGAGCGGTCAACCTTGCCGGCCGCCTCCTCCATGCGGATCTCGATCATCTGCGCGGCATAATTCCACTCATAGACGGCGGACGAGACGTCGAGACCCTCATAGCATTGCAGACGGATCAGCCGGCGGCCGAGCGCCTCTGCCAACACCTTGGCGATCTCGGTTTTGCCGACGCCGGCCTCGCCCTCGAGGAACAGCGGCCGCTTCATGCGCAGCGACAGGAAAAGCACGGTGGCCAACGACCGGTCCGCCACATAGTCCGCGCCGGTCAAGAGATCGAGCGTCTCGTCGATCGTCCGCGGCACGGGGCGCGGTTTTAGCTCGGTCATTCCTTCTCCGTGGACGCCTCTGCCCCGCTTTCCAAAACGTGGTAGCCGCGGGCGTGATAGATCAGCGGCCGCAAATTATCGCCCATGCGCAGGCCTGTCACCTTGCCAAAAAGCACACGATGGGTGGCCAGGTCCTTGGTGTCGATCAGTTCGCAGTCGAACACGGCGAGCGCGCCCTTCAAGGTCGGCGCGCCGGTGGAGATCACATCCCACTCGCCGAGCGCGAAACGTTCCTCGACCGGCAGGCCGGTGATGCCGGAAAAGCCGATCGACAGCGGCTCCTGGTGCGAGGCAAGCGTGTTCAAGGCAAACCTGCCGTTTTTCACGAACGGCTCGTTCTTGGGATTTTCACGGTTCAGGCAGACCAAAATGGTCGGCGGCGTATCGGAAACCGAACAGGCGGCGATGACCGTCGCGCCACGCTTGCCGGCCGGCCCGTCGGTGGTCACCACATGGACGTGACCGGCAAAATGGCTCATCGCGTCGCGATAGGCCTGCGGTCCTATGTCGTTCTTCTTCAACACCGGAGATTTTCCATAGCCTGAACCCTACCGCTATATATGGCTAGATATGACATGCCACAAGCGAAGTGCTTGGCCCATATCCCGAAATTCGCGTGTTGCGCCAAGACCGGGCAGCCTTTAGGTCTTGGCGGGAGTGGCTCCGGGACCATCCGGGCTCGCTTGGAGGAAGTCTTCGACAGGATGCGACCCGGGGCAACGATATCTGCTGCGCTGGCCTGGCTGCTGCTAACCGGCGCCGCCAACGCCCAGACGCTGCTCGTCGGTGTTGCCGCGCCGCTCTCCGGATCCTCGGCGATCCTTGGCAGGCAGATCGAAGCCGGCGCGGAAGTGGCGGCCCAGGCGAACGGCATCGAGCTCAAGACCATCGACGATGCCTGCACGGCCGATGGGGGTGCCGCGGCAGCCCGGGAATTCGCGACCGCCAAGGTCAATGTCGTCGTGGGATTTCTCTGTACGGAAGCGATCGAGGCGGCGATGCCGATCTTGAAGGACGCAGGCATCGCCGTCATCACCGTTGGCGTGCGAACCGAAAGCCTGACTGACCGTCGTCCCAAGACCGGCTGGCCGGTCTACCGGCTCGGACCGAGGGGCGACGACGAGCGCAATGCCGTCGCCAACACCCTTACCCGGCTTTGGCAGAACGAACTGTTCGCCGTCATCGATGACGGCACCATCTACGGCCGTGAGATCGCCGAGACGTTGCGGGCGGCGGCCGAACAGGCGGCGCTGAAGCCGGTGTTCGTCGATACGTTCCGGCCGCAGCTCGACAACCAGATCGGTCTGATTGGCCGGCTAAAGAAGGCCGGCGCAACCCATGTCTTTGCCGGTGGCGACGGCGACGACATCGCCATCATGGGTCGCGACGCAGCGCAACTCGACGCCGGCATCGTATTCGCCGGCGGCGAGAACCTGCGCACGCCGCCCGGAGCGGTGCCCTATGCCACGGGAACACTGATGATCGCTCCCCCCGAATGGGCCGATGTCGCCGATCCCAAGGTGCTCAAGGCGTTCGCCTCGCAAAAGATCGTGCCGGACGGCTACACGCTGCCGGCTTATGCGGCGGTAGAAACCGCCAAGGCGGCGATGGCGGAAGCGGCAAGCTCCGGCAGGCCCCTTGCGGAAGCGCTCATCGGGCATGATTTCACCACGGCGATTGGGCCGGTGCGCTTTGATGCGAAGGGCGACCTCAGCCGGAATCCGTACCGCGTCTTCCGTTTCGATGGCGCCCGCTTCGTACCGCTGGAAAGCAACTGATGTTTCGCACCGGCCCGCGCAACCTGATCACCGATGTCGCCGGTCTCAGCGTCGGCAATGCCTCCGATGCCCGACTGAAATCCGGCGTGACGACGGTCCTTTGCGACGAACCGGCCGTAGCCGGCGTCCAGATCCTGGGCGGTGCGCCGGGCACGCGCGAGACGGACCTGCTCGAACCCCACAATTCGGTTGAGACGGTCCATGCCGTGGTGCTGTCGGGCGGGTCGGCTTTCGGCCTCGACGCAGCGTCCGGCGTACAGGCAGCACTGCGCGAGCGTGGCATCGGCTTCGAGGTCGGCGGCTTTCGCGTGCCGATCGTGCCGGCGGCGATCCTGTTCGACCTGCGCAATGGCGGCAACAAGGACTGGGGCCGCTATCCGCCATACCGCGACCTCGGCTACGAGACGGTGCAGGCCGCCGGTTCGGATTTCCAGATCGGCACGACCGGCGCCGGCACCGGCGCGCTGACCTCCGGTCTCAAGGGCGGGCTTGGCTCGGCTTCGACGCTGCTTGAGAATGGCGTCACCATCGGCGCGCTGGCGGCGGTCAATCCGATCGGCTCGGTGACCATCAGCCGAAGCCGCCATTTCTGGGCGGCTCCGTTCGAGATCGGCGATGAATTCGGCGGGCTTGGCTATCCCTCGCCAATGCCGGACGACGCCAAAAGCATCCTCTTGAAGTTTCGCGACAAGACGTTCACGGGCAAGGCGGATGCCGGCGGCAACACCACCATCGCCGTTATCGCCACCGATGCCGTTCTCACCAAGGCCGCCGCAAAGCGCCTGGCCATGTCAGCGCATGACGGTTTCGTGCGGGCCATATGGCCGACGCACACGCCGGCCGATGGCGATCTGGTCTTCGCGCTGGCGACCGGCAGGAGCGGTATCCGGCTCGAAGCCGACGCGGCAATCGACCTTTATGCCGCGGCAGGCGCCACGATGGCGCGCGCCATCACGCGCGGCGTTTTCGCCGCGACGCCCGCCGAGGGCGATCTGTTTCCGGTCTGGTCTTCGCGCTGACTTATACGCGATCAGGTGGGGTCGGACTTTTCTTCCTCGAAAGTGACCGCGACGTCGGAATTCGCCGACAGCCAGACCTTCTTTCCCTCGACCTCCGCGACAAGGCTCAGGGGAATGAAATGATGGTGCCCCTTATGCGTGCCCATACCGCTGTCGGACTTGGTCAGCTTGATCCGCTGCCCCTCGACTTTGTCGACCGTGCCGACATGAACGCCATCGGCACCGATCACTTCCATATGCTCACGAATTTTGCTGGTGTCGGTCATGGTGGTTCTCCATTGGGACTGCCGACAATAACAGACGAGGCCGCGATTGGATGCATGGCGCTTGCTTTATCGGGCAGCGCGACGCCGGTATCTTGTCGTGATAGGGAATGGCGATATCGTTGGCCGGCGGAAAACCTCATGCAAAACCTTCTTCTGTTTGCCGTTTGCCTGCTTGCGCAGTTTTGCGCAGTCGTCGCCGCCCGGGCCGGGGATGTCGCCGAGCTTGAAATCCTGGGCTTCACCAAGGACGGCGGCATCTTCGCGTTCGAAGAATATGGCGTGCAGGATGGATCGGGATTTCCCTACGCCAATCGCTATTATATCGACACCAGCAACGACAGCTTTCTCCAGGGAACGCCTATTCGCGTCCGGCTCGACGACGAGAACGCCACGTTGACGGCGGCTCGTATTCAGGCCCGCGAGAAGGGCGAAGCGGTCGTCAGCCAGGCGGAGTTGGCCGCGAACAAGGGCATCACCGCAGGCTTCAACCCGGTAACGGAGATGTCCGCCGACCCGCATCGGATGGCGGTCAATCCGCGTCCGATCTTCTCGCCAGTCGACCAGCCGCTCGAGTTCCGGCTGGACGAGATCGGCATGAACGAGACTAAGGGCTGCGAGAGCCAGGGTGAGATCAATGGCTTTCGGCTGCTGCGCGTCGAGGCGCAAGCCGGCGGTACGACGAAGTTGTTGCACGAGGACAAATCGATCCCCAAGAGCCGGGGTTGCCCGAACGGCTACCGCATCGGAGCCGTGCAGACATTTTCGATGGACAATCCCAGCGCCTATGCGGTGCTGATCGCGGTGCGCCAATATGGCTTCGAAGGCCCGGACTATCGCTGGATCGCGGTGACCGGCCGCCTGTGACACCGCTCGTCCACCCCGCCAGGCGTCATCGCGCCCTGGGCCGCCTCCGCGGCGCCATACCAACGCCGGGCACGGCGCTGCTCGGCGCGCTGCTTTGGGCCGCCACGATGGGCGCCAGCGCGCTCCTCAACCTGTTGCTGGAAAGTTGGGTGACGCCAGATAAAATCCGCACCGTGACGCTGCTGTTTGCAGGCGGCGGCGCTCTGGCCTTTCCTGTTGGCCTGTTCGCGGCACGGCTGGTCTCGCGCGGAAGGAGCTGGGAAGTCGCCTTCGCGGCGGCATTCGTGGGTCTCGCCGCCGCGACGATCGGCCTGACCGCCGGGCTGTATGCCTTGCAATACCGGTCCTACTATGCCGCATGGCATGCACCCACCTTCACCCTCACCTGGGGGCTTCAGTTCGTCTTCACGATGGCGGTGGCGCTCTACCAGTTCGTGGTGCTGGGCATCAGGCTCTATTTCCCGATCGGGTTCCTCGCCTTGTTTGCCGCCAGCCTCTGGTTTGCGCGGCGGCGGCGTTGAGCATTTTGTCCGCCTCTGTTAGGACGCGGGCAAATTTCTCGACACGTCAGGACTGACCGATGATCCCTCGCTACTCCCGGCCGGAAATGGTGGCCATATGGTCGCCCGAAACCCGGTTCCGCATCTGGTTCGAGATCGAGGCTCATGCCTGCGACGCGCTGGCCGAACTCGGCGTCATCCCGAAACAGGCGGCGAAGACCATCTGGGAAAAAGGCAATGCCGCAAAGTTCGACGTCGATGCGATCGACGAGATCGAGCGCGTCACCAAGCACGACGTCATCGCTTTTCTCACCCATCTCGCCGAATTCGTCGGACCCGACGCCCGCTTCATCCATCAGGGCATGACATCCTCGGACGTTCTCGACACGTGTTTCGCGGTGCAGCTCACGCGTGCCAGCGACATGCTGCTGGCCGACATCGACGCGCTGCTTGCGGCGCTGAAGCGCCGCGCCTTCGAGCACAAGGATACCGTCACCATCGGCCGCAGCCACGGCATCCATGCCGAGCCGACCACCTTCGGCGTCAAGCTGGCGCAAGCCTATGCCGAATTTTCGCGCTGCCGCGAGCGGCTCGTGCATGCTCGCGAGGACATAGCCACCTGCGCCATTTCGGGAGCGGTCGGCACCTTCGCCAATATCGAGCCTTATGTGGAAGAGCATGTCGCGGCAAAGCTCGGGTTGAAGCCGGAGCCCGTATCGACGCAGGTGATCCCGCGCGACCGCCATGCCATGTTCTTCGCCACGCTCGGCGTCATCGCATCGTCGGTGGAGCGGCTGGCGATCGAGATCCGGCATCTGCAGCGCACCGAGGTGCTGGAAGCCGAAGAGTATTTTTCGCCTGGCCAGAAAGGTTCGTCGGCGATGCCGCACAAGCGCAACCCGGTGTTGACCGAGAACCTAACCGGCCTTGCCCGCATGGTGCGCTCCTTCGCGCTGCCGGCGATGGAGAATGTGGCGCTCTGGCACGAGCGCGACATTTCGCATTCCTCCGTCGAGCGCATGATCGGGCCGGATGCGACGGTGACGCTGGATTTCGCGCTGGCGCGGCTGACCAGCGTCATCGACAAACTGCTCGTCTATCCCGACAACATGCTGAAGAACATGAACAAGTTCCGCGGCCTGGTGCATTCACAGCGCGTGCTGCTGGCATTGACGCAAGCCGGCGTCTCCCGTGAGGATGCCTACCGGCTGGTGCAGCGCAATGCCATGAAGGTGTGGGAGCAAGGCGCTGATTTTCTTGAAGAACTACTGGCCGACAATGACGTCACCGCCGTCTTGCCGGAAGCCGAGATCCGCGAGAAATTCGACCTGGGCTACCACACCAAGCATGTCGACACGATCTTCCGGCGGGTGTTCGGAGAGGCGTGAGGGGCTTTCCTTCTCCCCGTCGCTATACTAGGAGAAGGTACCGCAGGACGTAACTGCCGATCACGCTTTGCCGGGAATGGTCCTGATCACCGTGCCCCACGGATCTTCGCGGGTCGTTTCACTGGCCACGTTGTCGGAACGCATCTCGACCCAGGCAAGGCCCGACCGGGCCGGGTCGCGGCGGCCGGCGCCGGCGCTCTGCCACGCATTGGCGCCTATATGATGATGGTAGTGGCCTGACGACAGGAACACAGCCTGGCCGCCATACTTCGCCACCGTGTCGAAGCCGAATTCCTGTTTCCACCAGGCTTCCGCCTCTTCCGGCCGGCCGACGCGCAGGTGGACGTGGCCGACAATGCTGTTTTCAGGCGCTCCCTGCCAGCCCGCGTCGCCCGCCGGCACTTCGGCGACGACCGAAGGAATGTTCAGCCGTTCGGTCGCCATCGCGATCTTGTCGCCGTTCCACGTCCAGTCCTGCGGACGGCGATCGGCATAGATCTCGATCCCGTTGCCCTCGGGATCGGTGAGGTACAGCGCTTCGCTGACCAGATGGTCCGAAGCGCCCTCTATGGCGATCTTGTCTGATATGGCGTGGTTGATCCAGCGGCCGAGATCGGCACGGCTGGGCAGCAGGAAAGCCGTGTGGAACAGGCCGGCGCTGCGCGGATCGTCAGGCTTGGCCGAGGCGTCCGGCTCCAGCACCAACAGCGGACGGTTGGCGGCGCCCAGGGTGATCGCGCCATCGACGCGGCTTAATTCCTGCAAGCCGACAACAGCGCGATAGTAGGCCGCTAGGCTTTCGGCGTCGCGCGCCTTCAGCCCGACCCGGGCAACGCTCACCGGCGTGGTGGCGGCAAAGGGCAGTTCGCTCATGATTGTCTCCGTTGCGGCGACGCTTTGGCATAAACCCCGAGGTCAGGAGCCCGGCGCCGGCGATCATTGTACATCGTGTCAGCACCAAATGCGGTCCTTCACGGCTGTTTCTTTCCAGAGGACAAATCGGCGATCGTGATCGTTCACACAAGACAGCGAAAAGCGAACATGGTGTTCACCATTGCAAGCAGGAGCGTGTCCATCGACGGTTGCATGAGGCAATCACGCTCGCTATCTCAGCGCCATGAAAGTCAAAGACGCAGATATTCTCATCATCCCGGGCTACACCAACTCCGGACCCGAGCACTGGCAGACCCGCTGGCAGTCAAAGCTGTCGACCGCGCGGCGCGTCGAGCAGGCGGAATGGTCGAAGCCCGTGCGCGATGACTGGACGGCGGGCGTGGCAAAAGCGGTCAATGAAGCCGAGAAGCCCGTCGTCCTCGTCGCGCATTCCCTTGGCGTTGCCGCGGCGGTGCAAGCCGTCCCGCAGTTTCGCAAGCCGGTCGCCGGCGCATTCTTCGTGGCGCCGCCCGATGTCGCCAATCCGGAGGTACGGCCAAGGCACCTGATGACGTTCGGCCCCTACTCGCGCGAGCCGTTGCCCTTCCCGTCCATGGTGATTGCCAGCCGCAACGATCCGTTCTGCGCCTTCCACGTCGCCGAGGACATTGCCGGCGCCTGGGGATCTCTGTTCATCGATGCCGGTGAAGCCGGTCACCTCAACACCGATTCAGGCTTCGGCCCATGGCCCGAAGGTTCGATGACCTTCGCCAAATTTCTAACCGAACTGAAGGCCTGACGACCTCGACCGGATCGCGGCTCTCAGCCGCCGATCGAATCCTTGATGCCTTTCAACAGCGTCTTCGCCCCTAGCGAAATCAGCGAGTGCTCGGACCCTGTGGCCAGCAGGCGGTAGCCCATCGCCACGACGCGGCCGGCGATGGCCGGTTCGATGACGTAGATCGCCGCATGCTTGCCGGCCTTGCGGGTACGCTCGGCGATCGAACCCACCGTTTCCATCATGCTTTCGAGCGTCGAATCGACGGTCGCGCCGTTCGACCAGGCAATCGAGAAGTCCGATGGCCCCAGGAAAATGCCGTCGATACCGGGTGTATCGAGGATGCCGTCCAGCGCATCGAGCGCCGCCCGCGTCTCGACCATGGCGAAGGCCATGGTGCGCTGGTTGCTGTCGCGCAGCCATTCGGCATGATCACCCTTGCCATGGCGTGGGAAGGCATAGGTGGGGCCCCAGGAGCGCTCGCCTACCGGCGGGTATTTCATCGCCGCAGCGAACAGTTTTGCATCCGCCACCGAGTTGACCATCGGCGCAATCACCGCCTCGGCGCCGAAATCGAGCGCCCGGCTGGCCATGTCGAAACGGCCGACGGGAATACGCACCAATGCCGGCTTGCCGGTGGCAAGCACGGGCGCCAGGCCGCGCAACACGCTGTCTTCATGATGGCCGCCATGCTGCATGTCGAGCGTGACCGCATCGAAGCCCTGCCTGGCAAGGATTTCGACGGTCAGCGCGTCCGGCACGCCTGACCATGCGGTGACCAGCGTTTCATCGGCCGCAAGGCGGGATTTCAGGGACATCGGCTCTTTCCTCGCTAAGGATCGCAGTTTCAGCCGGAAACGACGGGAAACGCAAAGAAAAACCGCCCGGCTGGGCCGGGCGGTCGATTGGTCCAGTCATTCTTTTGCCGCAGGTTCCGTCGCAAAATTGTGGGACATTTTTGCGGAACCTGCTTCGGCCGGATCAGGTGTTCTTGATCTGCTCGATGGCCTGCGCCATCAATTCGTCCATGGTGCGGCGGATCTGATGGTCCGACTGGCTGACGCCGGCAGCGTCGAAATCCTTGCGGATCTTGCGGAAGACGTCGTGATCGCCGGCTTCCTCGATATCGGAAACAACCACTTCCTTGGCGTAGGCGTCGGCCTCGGCGCCGGATTTCCCGAGCTTTTCCGCGGCCCACAGGCCGAGAGCCTTGTTGCGGCGCGCCGACGCCTTGAACCGAAGCTCCTCGTCGAACACGAATTTGCGCTCAAAACCCTCTTCGCGATCCTTCATGTTGCTCATGGCGTCCCTCCGATGGAAATCGATTCGCTGGCATTGATGAATATGTGATGGCGAAGCACAAACCAAAAGGCTGGCGGCCGGTCAATACGCTTCGTGGCTTGCTGCGCTGCGGCATTTCGGTCCCGAAAGCAGTTGATTGAAAGGATTTGCCGATTGAGCAAACAAGGCGATTACGATAGACACCGGCATTGAACGCCACCGTCGCCACACTAATTTAGGCAGACGGACAGGAACTGGTCGCTTGCCGCCTGCCCGCAAATCCAGAGAAAAATCAAATGAAAAATCGCCGCCGCATTTATGAAGGCAAGGCCAAGATACTTTATGAAGGCCCTGAGCCCGGGACACTGATCCAGTTCTTCAAGGATGACGCCACCGCGTTCAACAAGAAAAAACACGAAGTCGTCGATGGCAAGGGCGTGCTTAACAATCGCATTTCCGAGCACATCTTCAATCATCTCAACCGGATGGGCATTCCGACCCACTTCATCCGCCGGCTCAACATGCGCGAGCAGCTGATCAAGGAGGTCGAGATCATCCCGCTCGAAGTGGTGGTGCGCAATGTCGCCGCCGGTTCGCTGTCCAAGCGCCTTGGCATCGAGGAGGGCACGGTCCTGCCCCGCTCGATCATCGAATTCTATTACAAGGCCGATGCGCTCGACGACCCGATGGTCTCTGAAGAGCACATCACTGCCTTCGGCTGGGCGAGCCCGCAGGAAATCGACGACGTCATGGCGCTGGCCATTCGCGTCAACGACTTCCTGTCCGGCCTGTTCATGGGCGTCGGCATCCAGCTCGTCGATTTCAAGATCGAATGCGGACGCCTGTTCGAGGGCGACATGATGCGCATCGTCGTAGCCGACGAGATCTCGCCCGATTCCTGCCGGCTGTGGGACGTGGCGACGCAGGACAAGCTCGACAAGGACCGTTTCCGCCGCGACATGGGCGGCCTCGTGGAGGCCTACCAGGAAGTCGCCCGCCGTCTCGGTATCATGAACGAGAACGAGCCACCGCGTCCAACCGGACCGGTGCTCGTCGCGTCGAGCGAGCCGCCGAAGGGCATGAAGCACTAATTGCCAGCAACGGGCTTGCCGGAAACGGCAGGTCCGGCGCAGACCGATACCGATCATTCAGGAGCATCGATGAAAGCCCGTATCACCGTAACCCTCAAAAACGGCGTGCTGGACCCGCAAGGTAAGGCGATCGAGCATGCGCTGTCGGGGCTAGGTTTTGACGGCATCGGCTCGGTGCGGCAGGGCAAGGTGTTCGACGTCGAGCTCGCCGGGACCGACAAGGCCAAGGCCGAGGCCGATCTCAAGGCCATGTGCGACAGACTGCTGGCGAATACGGTGATTGAGAACTATAGTGTGACGCTTACCTGAGTTTGTGCCGGAGGCACGGGTGCCCCAACTTGCCGAAACCAGAGGCCTTACGAACCAAAATGAAATCAGCCGTCGTCCTCCTGCCTGGCCTTAACCGCGACCGCGATATGATCGCGGCGCTGACCAAGATTTCCGGTAAGGCGCCAGCCACGGTCTGGCAGACCGACACCGAAATCCCGGATGTCGACCTGATCGCCATTCCCGGCGGCTTCTCCTTCGGCGACTACCTGCGCTGCGGCGCGATCGCGGCGCGCAGGCCGGTGATGCGGGCGGTTGCTGAAAAGGCGGCCAAAGGCGTCATGGTCATCGGCGTCTGCAACGGTTTCCAGATCCTGGTCGAGGCCGGCCTGCTGCCGGGAGCGCTCATGCGCAACTCCTCGCTCAAATTCGTCTGCCGGCAGGTGAAGCTCGAGATCGCCAACGCCAACACCATGTTCACCCGCCGCTACCAGCCGGGCCAGATCATCCGTTCGCCGGTGGCGCATCACGACGGCAACTACTTCGCCGATGCCGAGACGCTTGCACGCCTGGAAGGCGAAGGCCAGGTGGTGTTCCGCTATGCGGACGGCACCAACCCCAACGGCTCGATCAACGACATCGCCGGCATCATCAGCAGCCAGGGCAATGTGCTGGGCCTGATGCCTCATCCCGAGAACCTGATCGAAGCGGCACATGGCGGCAATGACGGCCGGGCGTTGTTCGAAGGCGCGCTCGGCATCGCCGCCTGATATCTTCCGAAATTCTTTCAGAACCTGGGGGCGGCCTGACGATGAGACTGACGATTGCTCGCTTTGCTCTCCTGGCTGCCGCCGGCCTTGCGCTGGCATCCTGCCAGTCGGGTCCGAAGAGCGCTCCGCCGCCTTCCGGCAAGAGCGCGGCGCTGCTGGCCATGGAACAGGTGGCGATCTCCGCCCACAAATGCTGGATCGCCAGCAAGGACCCGGCCTTCAAATCCTACCAGATGGCCAATGAGCTGAATTCGTTCAGCGGCACGCCGCGCTTCCTGCTGGTGCCGGCCAAGCATTATGGCGGCAAGCCGCTGCTGGTGGTGCAGGCGCAAGGCAATTCGAGCCGTGTAGACGTGTTCGGTCCGCTGATGGCCGAGCCGCTCGGCGCGCGCATCGGCTCCGACATCGCCCGCTGGCAGGCCGGCAATCCGGCCTGCGCCGCCGCCGCGTAAGATGGGCCGGCTGCTGCAGGTCGCGGGTCTGGTCGCAGGGCTGGCCGGTCTTTTCCTGCAGTTCTCGATCACCGTTCCGGCCTCGATGGAAGCCGGCCGCGGCCTGATCGGTTCGGTCGTCTTCTACTTCAGCTTCTTTACCATCCTGACCAACATCGGTGCGGTGCTCGTCCATGCGTCGCTGCTGTCGCCCGCCGGCCATGCCTGGTTTCCGGCCTTTGCCGGAGCGCGGATGCGGGCAGGCGTCGCCGTCGCCATCACCGTGGTCTTCATGGTCTACGCCACCGTGCTGGCACGCCTCTGGCAGCCGCAGGGCCTGTTCCTGCTGTGCGACGTGCTGCTGCACTATGTGACGCCTGCACTGTTCGTGCTGTGGTGGCTGGCCGCCGGTGCCGACGGCAAGACGCGATGGCGAGACGTTTCCTGGTGGATGCTCTATCCGCTCGCTTATCTGGCCTATGCGCTGGCGGGGGCGTCCATAACAGGCGAAGTGCCCTACCCGTTCCTCGATGTCGCCAGGTACGGCATCGCCAGCGTCGCCATCGCCTCGCTGGCCATCACCGCCCTTTTCCTGGCGCTGTGCGTTGGCGCCGTGCTTGCGGACCGCGGCCTGTCGCGGATCAGGGCGCCAGTTGTGCAGCCACGCAAGCAGGATTGAACATTGCATCGCGCCTGTTCATTCCCAGAATGGCCTGATCCCTTCGCGATGGGCGTCGCAGCGGGAAATGCCGATGTCCTTCAACTGGTCGTCGGTCATGTCCAGCAAGGCGAGCCGGCTGCGCCTGCGCTCCAGCAGGCCGTCGATCCAGCGCCCCAGCGATTTGACCATACGCACGATGCGGCTGACAAAGCCGCCGCGGTCCACAGGTCGCGCGGCGAACAATCCTGCGGTTGTCTGGCTGATTGTCTCGATTGTATCCATCTTCGCTCTACCAAAGCTGCAAATTGCACTCTTTATTCCACACAACGCATGTGAATTGACTCATCGTTCGACGCAATATACAAAATTGTCACCATGACAAATTGGCTTCCCGACCTCACGGCCAGCTCCGGCCCGCTTTATCAGCGCCTTGCTGACAGCATTGAGTCAGATATCGACCGCGGCGTGATCGACGCCGGGGCAAAGCTGCCACCGCAGCGGGATCTCGCCTATGACATCGGCGCAACCGTCGGCACGGTCGGCAGGGCCTATCAATTGCTGCGCGAGCGCGGGCTGGTCAGCGGCGAGGTCGGGCGCGGCACCTATGTCCTCGGCCGGCAGAACGCGAAGCCCGACTTCATAGCGCCGGACGCGCAAGGCACGCGCGACATCGATGCGCCGCGCGGCAAGCTGCGCTTCGACAGCACCGCGGCGCCCGATGTCGGCCAGGGCGCCATCGTCACCGAAGTGCTGTCGCGCACGGCTTCGGATCATGCGCATGAGATTTCGAGCTACACGCGGGATTTTCCCGAGCGCTGGTTCGAGGCCGGCGCCAGTTGGCTGTCGCGCAACTCGTTTCGACCGAGCGCCGATACGATCGTGCCGACGCTCGGTACCCATGCCGCTGTCATGGCGGCGATCGCCGCGCTGACCACGCCCGGCGATTACGTCGCCTTCGAGCACCTGACCTATTCGCAGATTTCGCGCAGCGCCGGCCTGATCGGTCGTCGCACGGCGCTGGTGGCATCGGACCATCAGGGTCTCGACCCCGACGATTTCGAGCGCGTCTGCGCGCAAAAGCATCCGAAGATGATCTTTCTGATGCCTACGGTGCAGAATCCGACGCTGGCGATCCTGCCGGCAGCGCGACGTGAGGCAATCGCGCGGATCGCGCGTGAATACAATGTCGTCATTATCGAGGACGATCTTTACGGCGGCCTGACCGAAGATCCGACGCCAATGCTGGCCGACTATGCACCCGAGCGCACCATCGTCGCAGGCGGCCTGTCGAAATCGGTAGCGGCCGGCGTTCGCGGCGGCTGGCTTTCCTGCCCGCCTGCTTATCGCCATCGCATCCGTGTTGCCCATAAGATGATGACCGGCGGCATGCCTTTCCTGCTGGCCGAGGTGAATGCCCGGCTGGTGCTGTCGGGCCAGGCCGCGGACATACGCAAACGCGCCATCGCCGAAATCAACGCCCGCACCGCCATTGTGTGCGAGACTTTGGCCGGCTTCGAATTCAAGTCGCGGGACAATATACCCTTTGTCTGGCTGACCTTGCCCGACCCCTGGCTTTCCGGCACGTTCAAGAACGCCTGCCTCGAGCACGGCGTGCTGATCGACGACGAAGACGAGTTCAAGGCGGGCCGTTCCGAGCAGGTCTTCCACGGTGTGCGCTTCGGCATTTCGCAGCCGAGGCAGCGCAAGGACATCGCGGACGGCGTTGCGGCGATCCGGAGGCTCCTCGACGAAGGCCGCGCCGGCTACGACAGTTTTTCCTGATCCGCATCGCCTTGGAGCGCCGGCGGTTCAGGATGCCTCCAGGCAAGACCCGAGGCGCATCGGTTGAGTCCGGTCCGGTGGGACGCGCGTTCAAGGCGCCGTGGCTTTCTCCGGATTCAGCCACTTTTCGTCGGTCCATGGGTGTATCGGCCGCAAAGCTTGCGATAAGAGGAGACTCAAAATCCCAAGCTCCCACGGATAAAAACCGCCGCCCATGACCATTTCCAATTCCGTGCCGATCACGCCCGAGCTCATTGCCGCGCACGGGCTGAAGCCAGACGAATACCAGCGCATCCTCGACCTCGTCGGGCGCGAGCCGAGCTTCACCGAACTTGGCATCTTCTCGGCGATGTGGAACGAGCATTGCTCGTATAAATCCTCGAAGAAATGGCTGCGCACGCTGCCGACGACCGGCCCGCGGGTCATCCAGGGACCGGGCGAGAATGCCGGCGTGGTCGATATCGGCGACGGCGACTGCGTCGTCTTCAAGATGGAGAGCCACAACCACCCCTCCTTTATCGAGCCCTACCAAGGGGCGGCGACAGGCGTCGGCGGCATATTGCGCGATGTCTTCACCATGGGCGCGCGGCCGATCGCGGCGATGAACGCCTTGCGCTTCGGTGCTCCCGATGATCCCAAGACCAAGCACCTGGTGGCGGGAGTGGTTTCCGGCGTCGGCGGCTACGGCAACTCCTTCGGCGTGCCGACGGTCGGCGGCGAGGTCAATTTCGACGCCCGCTACAACGGCAATATCCTGGTCAACGCTTTTGCCGCGGGTCTTGCCAAGACGGACGCGATTTTCCTGTCGGAGGCCAAGGGCGTCGGCCTGCCGGTCGTCTATCTCGGCGCCAAGACCGGTCGCGACGGCGTCGGCGGCGCCACCATGGCCTCGGCCGAATTCGACGACAAGATCGACGAGAAGCGCCCGACCGTGCAGGTCGGCGATCCCTTCACCGAAAAGTGCCTGCTTGAAGCATGTCTCGAACTGATGGCGTCCGGTGCGGTCATCGCTATCCAGGACATGGGTGCTGCCGGCCTTACCTGCTCGGCGGTCGAGATGGGCGCCAAGGGGGATCTCGGCATCGAGCTCGAGCTCGACAAGGTTCCGGTGCGCGAGGAGCGCATGAGCGCCTACGAGATGATGCTGTCGGAAAGCCAGGAGCGCATGCTGATGGTGCTGCGCCCCGAAAAGGAAAAGGAGGCCGAGGCGATCTTCCACAAATGGGGGCTCGACTTCGCCATTGTCGGCAAGACGACCGACGATCTGCGCTTTCGCGTCCTGCATCAGGGTGATCAGGTTGCGGACCTGCCGATCAAGGATCTCGGCGACAAGGCACCGGAATATGACCGTCCGTGGATCGAGCCGAAGAAGCCGGCGCCGCTTGCGGCCAATGACATTCCGCAGGCCGATGTCGCCGACGCACTGCTGAAGCTGCTCGGCGGCCCTGACCTGTCGTCGCGCCGCTGGGTGTGGGAACAGTACGACACGCTGATCCAGGGCAATTCGCTGCAGCTTCCCGGTGGCGATGCCGGCGTGGTGCGGGTCGAAGGCCATCCGACCAAAGCGCTGGCTTTCTCGTCGGACGTGACGCCGCGCTATTGCGAGGCCGATCCCTATGAGGGCGGCAAGCAGGCGGTGGCCGAATGCTGGCGCAACCTGACCGCCACCGGCGCGCTGCCGCTGGCCGCCACCGACAATCTCAATTTCGGCAATCCGGAACGGCCGGAGATCATGGGTCAGTTGGTCGGCGCGGTGAAGGGCATTGGCGATGCCTGCCGCGCGCTCGGCTTCCCGATCGTTTCGGGCAATGTCTCGCTCTACAACGAAACCAATGGCCAGGGCATCCTGCCGACGCCGACCATCGGCGGCGTTGGGCTGATCGCCGACTGGTCGAAGATGGTGCGGGCCGGCTTCGCTGCGCAAGGCCAGATGATCCTGCTGGTCGGCGCGCCGGCCTCATGGGGCACGCATCTCGGCCAATCGGTCTACTTGCGCGACATCCACGGCCGCAGCGACGGCCCGCCGCCGCCGGTCGACCTCGACCATGAAAAGCGTGTCGGCGACCATGTGCGCGCCCTCATCGCGTCCGGCATCGTCACCGCGGCTCACGACGTTTCCGACGGCGGCATTGCGGTCGCGCTGGCCGAGATGGCGATGGCATCAGGCATCGGCGCGACGGTCCCCGGACTGGCCGGCACCGATCCTATTCCGGTCTGGTTCGGCGAGGACCAGGGCCGCTATCTCCTGACGCTGTCAATCGATCCAGACAGTGAGGACTGGGACGCGATCCGCAAACAGCAAGGCGAACTCGGTATTTTCGCGCCCTGGATCGGCTCGACCGGCGGCAACACGCTGAAACTCGGCGAGGCACGGGCGATCCCGCTCGGCGAATTGACCGCCGCGCACGAAGGCTGGTTCCCGCGCTTCATGGATCAGGCCATTTGAGCAGAGCGTGATCCCGAAAAGTGGGAAACGATTTTTTCGGAAAAATCATGCTCAACCACAGGAAACTGGCCGTCCGGGCACTGCTTGCAGTCGTCTTCTGGCCATCGCTGTTCTTCTTCTGGTTTCTCAGCCCGTTCGTCTTTTTCCTGCTGTCGACGACATCGAGCGAGGTCTGCGCCCGGTTGGATACACGCGCGGAGTTCCTCGCCGCGGCCAACGACACGCTTCCGATGCTTGGCCTGCAAAACCTTTTCTATGCAGTTCCGCTTGTCTGCCTGGTGCTTTGGAGCCGGCTTCTGCCGGACCGGGCACGGACAAGGCACATCTTCACCTGCATAAAACTTTTCGCCGTCGCGGCCGCATTGGGGGCACTGTGGGAGTATGGCTCCTCGCTGGCCTGCGATGGCTACGGCCAGCCGTTCTTCTCGCCCGTCTGGCGGATGACCGCCTACCTGCCGATTGCCAACCTGGCGATCAACCTTCCCCTCTATGTGCTGACCTTCAGCCTTGGGCGGACCTTCTCGACGCCCGAGGACGAGCCCGCAGACGACGCCGGCGGTCAGAGCGAGAACGCGTCGTGAGCCACAATCGCGCTGGGGCTGGACGGAACGGCTTCAATCCCGGCCGGAAAGGCTTTAGGTTCACTCCGACTCTCATCGCACGGGCAGCCATGCCGCAGCCCGCCCGAAAACAGGAACTTGCCATGGCAATGGATGCCCGCGACATCGAAAAACTGATCAAGGAGGGCATCCCGGATGCCAGGGTGACCATCCGTGACCTTGCCGGCGACGGCGATCACTATGCGGCCGAAGTCGTGGCCGAGAGCTTTCGCGGAAAAAGCCGCGTGCAGCAGCACCAGATGGTCTATGACGCGCTGAAGGGCAATATGGGCGGCGTGCTGCACGCGCTGGCGCTGCAGACCAGCGTGCCGGACTAGGGGCTTCCAACGCCAAAGTCGCTTGGCCCAAAACGCCGCATCTTTTGCGCCATTCAGGCCACCACGCGGCTAAAGTCTTGTTTCGGGCAACCTATGGGTTTATCTGATGGAAAAGCTTCGAGCCTGACTCCCACAGGCGGGAAAGGATATTCCATGAGCGGCATCAACGACTACATTGACAACGAGGTGAAGGGCAACGACGTCGTGCTTTTCATGAAGGGCACGCCCGGTTTCCCGCAATGCGGATTTTCCGGCCAGGTTGTCCAGATCCTCGACTATATCGGCGCCGACTACAAAGGCGTGAACGTGCTGGATTCGGCCGAGCTGCGCCAGGGCATCAAGGAATACTCCAACTGGCCGACGATCCCTCAGCTCTACGTCAAGGGCGAATTCGTCGGTGGCTGCGACATCGTGCGCGAAATGTTCCAGGCGGGCGAGTTGCAGACATTCCTTGTCGAGAAGGGCGTGAGCGTCAAAGGCGCCGCCTGATTTCGGTTGGGCATGTCGCCGTCGACATGCCCTGAGCACCGGGGCAGCCCCGCCTCGGCAATTTTGCGTCCGGGACCCGGACCAGGACGAGCCAATGCGCCGGGCCACCGGCGCGTTTTCGTTTGAGAGATCGGACTTGCCGTGGACCAGCAGACGTCAGCACCGCAATCGGCAAGCAAATTGCCCATTCCGCGCTGGGAGTTCATCGCGCTGTGCGCAGCGCTGATGGCGCTCAATTCGTTGGCCATCGACATCATGCTGCCGGCGCTGCAGCAGATCGGCGCCTCGCTTGGCGTCGAGAACGAAAACCACCGGCAATATGTCATCACCGCCTATATTCTGGGTTTTGGCGGCGGACAGCTGTTTTTCGGACCGCTCTCGGACCGATTCGGGCGCCGTGCGCCGCTTGTCGCCGGCCTGATCATTTATGTGGCGGCGGCCGCCGCGGCCGCCATATCGCCAAGCTTTGAAACGCTTCTACTTTGCCGGGCCGTGCAAGGCATCGGTGCGGCCGCGACCCGCGTCATCGCCGTCTCGATCGTGCGCGACACGTTCGATGGCCGGCGCATGGCCGAGGTGATGTCGCTGATCTTCATGGTGTTCATGGCGATCCCGGTGATTGCTCCCGGCATCGGCCAGTTCATCATGCTGTTCGCGACCTGGCATTTGATCTTCGTCACCATGGCCGTCGGCGCGCTTGTCGTCTCGGCCTGGTCGCTGCTGCGCCTGCCCGAGACGCTACATCCGGAATATCGCCGGCCATTGACCGTCAATGCCATTGTCGGCGGGTTCCGCATCGTGCTGACCAACCGCGTCGCGATCTGCTATGCCTTCGCCAGTACGTTCATCTTCGGCGCCATGTTCGGCTTCATCGCCTCGGCGCAGCAGATTTATGTCGACATATTCAATGTCGGCGAATTGTTTCCGGTCATCTTTGCCGGCGTTGCCGGCGTGCTCGCCTTCTCCAACTATCTGAACTCGCGTCTTGTCGGCCGCATCGGCATGCGCCGCCTGTCGCAGAGCGCGCTGCTGTTGTTTCTGGTCATCAGCCTGGCCTGGCTGGTCGTTTCGCTGGAAATGAAGATGCCGCTCTGGCTGTTCGTCACCTTCTTTGCCTGCGCCATGCTCCCTTTCGGTGCGCTCGGCGCGAATTTCAATGCCTTGGCTATGGAGCCGCTTGGTCAGCTGGCCGGCACGGCCTCGTCCATCCTGGGCTTCATGCAGACGTTTCTCGGCGGCATTCTCGGCACGCTGATCGGCCAGGCTTTCAACGGCACGGTGACGCCATTGGCCGCCGGCTTCTGCAGCGTCTCGGTCGCAGCCCTGCTGATGATCTTCATCGCCGAACGCGGCAAGATGTTCCAGCCGCAGAATCAACCCGTCTCGGGGCACATTGCCGATCTGCATTGAATTGTCGCCTTTGCGGCGCTCGGCTGGGTAATCGAATTGGCAGCCGGCTATTGCGCCCAGAGTTCGCTGCGCAACTCGCGCCAGCTTTCCCGGTCGGGTGCGACAAGCAGGCCGCCGCCGACATGCGACGGTAGGTAGGCACTGGCGTCGAAACGCGCGGCGTGGCCGCCGGCCTCGGTATGGATCAGGACACCGGGCAGATGGTCCCACGGCATCAGCTTGTTGTAGACGACGAAATGGGCATGGCCGCTGGCCAGCAGGCGATATTCATGCGCGGCGCAGCGATAGGCGAATTGCGACAGGATTTTCGTCTGGTTGCGCGCCAGCCGCGACCGCTCTGGTTCGGCCATGTACTGCCAGGAGACGGAGCCGGTCATTCCCGAGATCGGCACGGGCGCCGCGACACGCACTTTTTCCAGGTTGCCATGCGCGTGCCTGATATGACTGCCGGCGCCCCTGGCGCCGATCAGCCAGTCCTTGCCGACCGGATCGTGGATGATGCCTGCGACGGTCTCACCCCGGACCACGACACCCAGCATGACGCCGAACAACGGCACGCCGGAAGCGAAATTGAAAGTGCCGTCCACCGGGTCGATGGTGAAAGCCAGATCGGCATCGAAAAGACCGTCGAGCAGCGCCGGATTGTCGGAACAGGCTTCCTCGCCGACAATCATGGCCGTTGGGTAGCGCTCACGCAGCTTGGCGGTGATCAGCCGCTCGGCACTAACGTCGGCTTCCGTCACCAGGTCGGCGGCCGACGTCTTCTGGCGGACGTCGCCGCCGCCCAACCGGCGAAAGCGCGGCATGATTTCGGCTTCGGCTGCTTCGGCCAGGGTGCTGGCCAGCCAGTCGATCGCGGTATCGTCAAATGTCATCGGAAATGTCTTGCCTGCTGGAGAGCGTTTCATCGAGTGCGGCGAAATCGAACAGTTTCCTGTCGAGCAGATGCGACGGCCTGGTGTTGGACAACGCACGCAGCATCGTGTCCTTGCGCCCGGGCATGCGCTTTTCGATATCGTCGAGCATGGCCTTCATGGCGTTGCGCTGGAGACCTTCCTGGCTGCCGCAGAGATCGCAAGGGATGATCGGGAACCGCATCGCCGCGGCGAGCTTTTCCAGATCGATTTCGGCGCAATAGCTCAGCGGCCGCAGCACCATGACGTCGCCCTCGTCGTTGAGCAGCTTTGGCGGCATGGCGGCGAGACGGCCGCCGTGGAACAGGTTCATGAAGAAGGTTTCGAGAATGTCCTCGCGATGATGGCCGAGCACCAGCGCCGAGCACCCCTCCTCTCGGGCTACGCGATAGAGATGACCACGCCGCAGGCGTGAACAGAGCGAGCAATAGGTGCTGCCCTGCGGCAGCTTGTCGGTGACGACGGAGTAGGTGTCCTGGTATTCGATGCGGTGTGCAATGCCGTGGGCATTGAGGTAATCGGGCAGGATGTGCTTGGGAAAGTTCGGCTGGCCCTGGTCGAGATTGCAGGCCAGCAGCTCCACCGGCAGCAGGCCGCGCCATTTGAGGTCCAGCAGCATGGCAAGCAGGCCGTAGGAATCCTTGCCGCCCGACAGGGCCACCAGCCAGCGCTCGCCTGGCCTGACCATCGAAAAATCCTCGATCGCCTGGCGGGTCAGCCGCAGCAGCCGCTTGCGCAATTTGTTGAACTCGACCGAAGACGGCACATCGGCGAACAGCGGGTGAAAACCGCCTTCGATGTCGGCGGCCTGCTCAAGCGATTGAGCGTCTGGCAGCATGTTCATGGCGTCGGTTCCAAATCCTGGAGCAACGAACGTTCGGAGCTTCGTTGCCGCCCGGATTAGCGGACATGGCCGACAAAGAAAAGGCCGCCTCGATGGGCGGCCCCTTCCGGTCTCGCAAAAAGCCTTCGCTTAACGCGAATAGAATTCGACGACGAGGTTCGGTTCCATCTGGACGGCGAACGGAACGTCCGCCAGGCCCGGGATGCGCGAGAAGGTCGCGGTCATCTTGTTGTGATCGGCTTCGATGTAGTCCGGCACGTCGCGCTCGGCGAGGCCGACCGATTCCAGGACGATCACCAGCTGCTTCGACTTTTCACGCACTTCGACGACGTCGCCCGGCTTGCAGCGGTACGAGCCGATGTTGACGCGCTTGCCGTTGACGTTGACGTGGCCGTGGTTGACGAACTGGCGGGCGGCGAAAATGGTCGGAACGAACTTGGCGCGATAGACGACCGCGTCCAGACGCGACTCGAGCAGGCCGATCAGGTTCTCCGAGGTGTCGCCCTTGCGGCGATCGGCCTCTTCATAGACCTTGCGGAACTGCTTTTCCGAAACGTCGCCATAGTGGCCTTTCAGCTTCTGCTTGGCGCGCAGCTGCAGGCCGAAATCGGAAAGCTTGCCCTTGCGGCGCTGGCCGTGCTGGCCGGGGCCGTATTCACGCTTGTTGACCGGGGACTTCGGGCGGCCCCAGATGTTTTCGCCGAGACGGCGGTCGATCTTGTACTTCGCGGATTCGCGCTTGCTCATCGCATTCCCTTTCAAAACAACATAACCCGGAGCCTCATGGTCCGGGTGAAGGAAACGCGCCCTCCTCTGGCCTCCGTTTTCGAGACCTGACAGGGTTTTTCCACGCAACGCGGCGAAAAACCCACGGGACACGTCAGTTCAAACAAGACCTTGGAAAACAGACTGGCTTCCGTCGGGGTCTTGCGCATGCAAAACAAACCACCGGGCGTTGCGGCCCGGTGTTGGGAGCGCTGTTAAACAGAGATTTAACCGATGTCAAGGTTCCAACTGGCGCCGCCCGCGGTATTAGAACAATTCCCGGAAAGCGCTAGCGGTTTCTACCCGGGATTGTGTAAAAAACCGGAGCGGGGCGGCGATTCCCCGAAGCTGAACCGCTCCAGGAAGGGACTTGAGCAGAGGAGCCTGAATTCGGATGAAGAAGTTCTTTCTAAGCCTGACTGGTGCGACGGTGTTGGCCGGATCGATGGCCGTCATTACTCCTGAGCCGGCGATGGCAAGGCATTGGCAAGGCCACCGGCCTCATCAGGTATGCCGGATCGTGGTCAGGAAGCGCGTCGTCTGGCGCCATGGTCACCGCCATGTCATTCGCCAAAAAGTGCGACGTTGCCACTGGCGCTAACAGCCGCCACTGGCGCTAACAGCCGCCACTGGCGCTGATTACGTCGGCCATTGACCCGACAATAACATCAAGGCCTGCGACCCCGTCGCCGGCCTATTTCTTGCCATTGGACGAACCCTTCAAGAAGGTCGTTGCCAAATAGCGCTTCCCTCAGTGCTTCTTTTTCTCCGGCAGATCCTTGCGCTTGGTTTCGGCGAATTCCTCGAGCTGCTTTTCGCTCATGGATTCGTACATCCCTTTGGAAGCGCCTTTGAGCTCGCTCTTCTTGGTCTCGCCGCGCTTGGCCGACAATGCGGCGCCGGCGGCCTTCTGCTGGGCTTTCGAGGTGGCAGGCATGGTTTTTCTCCCTTCATTGCCTGGGAGAAAACGAAACGGCCTCGCCAATGTTCCGGAAATCAGGCGACCGCCAGTCCAAAGCCCTGCATCAAACGGCTGGTGGCAAAATCCGCCTTGCCGGACGTGAAGACCGCGATGTCCGGCTCACCATGCGGCAACGGCCCATTGACCGGCGACAGCAGCGACATCGCCCGCCGGGCGATCGCTTCGGCAGGATCGATCCAGTCGACCGGCCAGGGTGCGGTCTTGCGCATGCGGTTAACCAGAAAAGGATAGTGCGTACAGGCGAGCACGGCGATGTCGGTGCGCATGCCATCGCGCTCGATGAAACACGGGGAGATCTCGGCGCGCACGGCTTCCTCGTCGACGAACCCTTCGCGCATATAGGCTTCGGCCAGCCCCGCCAGGCGGTCGCTACCGACCAGCCGGACATGGCACTTCTGCGCCCATTTGCTGATCAGGTCGCGCGTGTATTGCCGTTTCACCGTGCCGGGCGTCGCCAGCACGGAGACGAGGCCGGAGCGGGTACGCTCCGCCGCCGGCTTGATCGCAGGCACGGTGCCGACAAAGGGATGGCCGGGAAATCTCTCGCGCAACGCATCGATCACCAGCGTCGAGGCGGTGTTGCAGGCGATGACCGAGATGGCCGGGGCGAACCGGTCGAGCAATTTGCCGAACAGGTCGAGAATATGGACCCGCAGCGCCGGTTCCTCCCAGGCGCCAAAGGGGAAGGCGGCATCGTCGGCGATGTAGACGAAGCGGCGGTCGGGCATCAGCACGCGCGCCTCGCGCAGCACAGTCAGCCCGCCAATGCCGGAATCGAACATCAGGATCGGCTGATCAGTCATTGTCGGTTCCCTTGCCGCCGAGCGGCGGCGCGGGGTTGTCGTCGTCATCGGCCACCTGACGATCCGCATTGGTCTTGCGGCCGGGACCGCCGGCGCGCGCCGCTGCCGGAAGCCGCCTTGGATCATCTCCCGGAGAGCCGTCGCCGCGCGGCATCGCCGGCGAGAACCTGTCCAGCGACGAGATGATGCCGCGCAGCACCTTGAGCTCCGGCTCGGCAAATCCCGCCCGGGTCAATACGGCGCGCAGATTGTCAACCATCTTCGGCTTCTTCGGCGCCGGCCGGAAATAGCCGCGCGCTTCGAGTGCGCCTTCGAGATAGGCGAACAGGCCGTGCAGTTCTTCCTTGCTGGCCGGCTTCATGTCCGGACCCGTAAAGTTGGTCTTGGTCTCGTCCTCGAGGCCGGATTTCATCCACTCGTAGGACATGAGAAGCGCGGCCTGGGCGATGTTGAGCGAGGAAAAATCGGGATCGACCGGAAAAGTGACGATCTCGTCGGCGAGGCCAACCTCGTCATTATAGAGGCCGAAACGCTCGCGGCCGAACAGGATGCCGGTTCGCTGACCCATGCCATGGCGAGCCCGGAGCACCCTGCCCGCCTCGACCGGCCCGCGCACGGGCTTGAAGCCGTCGCGTTGCCTTGCGGTGGTCGCGAAAACGAAATTCAGGTCGGCCATCGCCGTGGCGAGATCGTCGAAAACCTTGACGGCGTCGATGACATGGTCGGCGCGGCTGGCCGCCGCCCGCGCCTTCTCGTTCGGCCAGCCGTCGCGCGGGTTGACGAGGCGAAGTTCGACCAGGCCGAAATTGGCCATGGCGCGCGCAACCATGCCGATATTCTCGCCGAGCTGCGGCTCCACGAGGATGATGGCGGGGCTGGCGACTGAAGCGGTATCGGAATCTTTGGTGACGGGCATGATTGTCAATGAACTGCTGTTTGCGGCATTTCAGCGTCCCCTGCCATATTCGGCCGCGAAAATGAACCATTCGCAAATGGCGGGGCGATCGCTTCGCTTTCGTGACCGATCGTCGTTTGCGCGGCCAAAAACGCTTTGATATAGGGGCGCATCCCCGGCCGAACGCCACGCGGGCAAGGCCGTCCCATTTCCCAGCAACGAGGCATTCTTTCCATGGCGAAGATCAAGGTGGCGAACCCGGTCGTCGAACTCGACGGCGACGAGATGACCCGCATCATCTGGCAGTTCATCAAGGACAAGCTGATCCACCCTTATCTCGACCTCAAGCTTGAATATTACGACCTCGGCATCGAGCATCGCGACGCCACCAACGACCAGGTGACCGTCGATTCGGCCAACGCCATCAAAAAATACGGCGTCGGCGTGAAATGCGCGACCATCACGCCCGACGAGCAGCGCGTCGAGGAATTCAAGCTGAAGAAGATGTGGAAATCGCCGAACGGCACCATTCGCAACATCCTCGGCGGCACCATCTTCCGCGAGCCGATCATCATGAAGAACGTGCCGCGGCTGGTGCCCGGCTGGACCAAGCCGATCATCGTCGGCCGCCACGCCTATGGCGACCAGTACCGCGCCACCGATTTCCGTTTTCCCGGCAAGGGCAAGCTGACGATCAAGTTCGTCGGCGAGGATGGCCAGGTGATCGAGCACGACGTGTTCGACGCGCCCGGCGCCGGCGTCGCCATGGCCATGTACAATCTCGACGAGTCGATCCGCGAATTCGCCCGCGCTTCGCTGAACTACGGCCTGCTGCGCAACTACCCGGTCTATCTCTCGACCAAGAACACCATCCTCAAGGCCTATGACGGCCGCTTCAAGGATATTTTCCAGGAGGTCTACGAGGCTGAGTTCGAGGCCGAGTTCAAGTCCAAGAAGCTGTGGTACGAGCACCGCCTGATTGACGACATGGTGGCCTCCAGCCTGAAATGGTCGGGCGGCTATGTCTGGGCCTGCAAGAACTATGACGGCGACGTACAGTCCGACACGGTGGCGCAGGGGTTCGGCTCGCTTGGCCTGATGACGTCGGTGCTGATGACGCCGGACGGCAAGACGGTGGAAGCGGAAGCCGCGCACGGCACCGTGACGCGCCACTATCGCCAGCACCAGAAGGGCGAGGAAACCTCGACCAATTCGATCGCCTCGATCTTCGCCTGGACCCGAGGGCTGGCCCACCGCGCCAAGCTCGACGACAATGCCGAATTGAAGCGTTTTGCCGAAACGCTGGAAAAGGTCTGCATCCAGACGGTCGAATCCGGCTTCATGACCAAGGACCTGTCGCTGCTGATCGGCCCCGACCAGCCTTGGCTGTCGACCACCGGATTTCTCGACAAGATCGACGAGAATTTGCAGAAGGCGATGGCGTAGGCACCCGCGGGTTCAACACGCCGAAGGCTCCGGAAGGAGCCTTCGCTTTTTTGGGCCAACGAAATCGAAAGCAAAGGACTGGCAACATGGCCAAACCGGTCCTCTACGGCGCGGACTACAGCGTTTACGTGCGCATAGCGCGCATGGCGCTGGAGGAGAAGGGCGTCGACTATGAGCTTGTGCCGGTCGATGTCTTTGCCGCCGAGGGCATCCCCGGCTGGTATTTCGAGCACCACCCGTTCGGCCGCATCCCGGCCTTCGAGCATGACGGTTTTCGCCTGTTCGAGGCCAGCGCGATCACGCGCTATGTCGATGAAGCTTTCGACGGACCGCCCTTGCAGCCGAACGATCCGCGCGGCCGCGCGCGGATGAACCAGATCATCGGCATGCTCGACGCTTATGGCTATCGGGCCATGGTCTGGGACGTCGCCGTGGAGCGGCTGGAGAAGGCGTCGCCTGACGAAGCGCTGATTGTCAGCGGATTACGACAAGCAGGAGCGGTCCTTCAGGTGCTCTCATCATTGAGATCCCCGGGGCCGTGGTTGCTCGGCAATCAACTGACGCTCGCCGACCTGCATGCGGCACCGATCATCGGCTATTTCGTCAGGGTGGCGGAAGGGCGCAAACTGCTGGCTCGCTTTGCCGACATACAGGACTGGTGGGATTGTATTGCTAAACAGACAAGCTTTGCCAGGACTGAAAAGGCCAGCTGATCTGCGACAGCGCAGCACAGCGACATTCGATTCAGGTCAATGATTTCGCGGACAACCGATCATTGATGTCAGCGTCGCCCCTCATGAGCGGGCGGCGCGAACCTCGAAGGGAAGCAACCGGCCTGGAGCGTTGCCTGCCAATTCTGCAATGAATCACGCCGCCTCCAGCGCCGCCCTCACCGCAGCAATCGCGTCGTCGGCCTTCGAGGCATCGGGGCCACCGGCCTGCGCCATGTCGGGCCGGCCGCCGCCGCCCTGCCCGCCGAGTACTGCGGAGGCGACGCGCACCAGGTCGACGGCGCTGAAGCGGCCGACGAGATCATCGGTGACAGCGACCACGACGCTCGCCTTGTTGTCCTCGCCCGCACCGACAAACACGACCACGCCGGAGCCGAGCGAGCTTTTGCCGGCATCGGCGAGCGGCTTCAGATCCTTCGGCGAGACACCGGAAACCGACTTGCCGAGGAAGCCGACGCCCGCGACGGTCTCGTTGGCGGCCGGCGCGTCAGCGGGCGACCCGCCGCCCAGCGCCAGCTTCTTGCGCGCTTCGGTGAGCTCCTTCTCGAGCTTCTTGCGCTCTTCGAGCAGGGCTTCAACACGCGCCGGCACGTCGGCCGGCGAGATTTTCAGTGTTGCGGCGGCCGCCTTCAGCCGCCGGTCCTGTTCATCGAGATGCTTGCGCGCGGCCTCGCCCGTCAGCGCCTCGATACGGCGCACGCCTGAGGCGACGGCGCTGTCGGACACGACGCGCACCAGGCCGATGTCACCGGTTGCCCTGACATGCGTGCCGCCGCAAAGCTCGACCGAATAAGGACGGTTGGCCTTGGCGCCATGCAGGCCCGTGCCCATCGACACGACGCGCACCTCGTCGCCGTATTTCTCGCCGAACAGCGCCATGGCGCCTTCGGCGATGGCATCGTCGACCGACATCAGGCGCGTGGTCACCGGGCTGTTCTGCACCACGATCTCGTTGGCCATGCGCTCGACCTCCTCGAGTTCCGAGGGCGAAATGGGCTTGTTGTGCGAGATGTCGAAGCGCAGGCGCTCGGGCGCGACCAGCGAGCCCTTCTGCGCGACATGGGTGCCCAGCACCTCGCGCAGCGCCTCATGGATCAGATGCGTCGCGGAATGGTTCGCGCGGAGCCTGGAGCGCCTCGCATGGTCAACCTTCAGCTCGACGGCGGCACCCGTCCTGGCAGTGCCGCTGACCACCTTGCCGAGATGCACGAACAGCCCGTCGGCCTTCTTCTGCGTATCGGAAATCTCGATCGAGAAGCCTTCGCCTGAAATGGTTCCGGTGTCGCCCATCTGGCCGCCGGATTCGGCATAGAACGGCGTCTGGTTGACGACCACGGCTACCGCTTCGCCCTTGCCCGCGCTGTCGACGGTCTTGCCGTCGCGGACAACCGCCTGGATGATGCCTTCCGCCTGCTCGGTCTCGTAGCCGAGGAATTCGGTGGCACCGACTTTTTCGCGCACCGGGAACCAGACCGCTTCGGTCGCCGCCTCGCCGGAGCCCGCCCAGTGCTTACGCGCCTCTGCCTTCTGCTGCTCCATCGCACTGGTGAAGCCGGCAAGATCGACCGAGATGTTGCGCTGGCGCAGCGCATCCTGCGTCAGGTCGAGCGGGAAGCCATAGGTGTCGTAAAGCTTGAAGGCCGTCTCGCCGTCCAGCATGTCGCCGGCGCCGAGCTTTTCCGTCGCCTCCGACAGCAAACCGAGGCCACGCACCAGTGTCTTGCGGAACCTGGTCTCCTCAAGCTTCAGCGTCTCGGTGATCAGCTGTTCGCCGCGCACCAGTTCCGGATAGGCCTGACCCATCTCGCGAACCAGCGCCGGCACCAGCTGCCACACCAGCGGCTCGTTCGCACCGAGCAATTGCGCATGCCGCATGGCGCGGCGCATGATGCGGCGCAGCACATAGCCGCGGCCTTCGTTCGATGGCAGCACGCCGTCTGCGACCAGGAACGAGGACGAGCGCAGGTGATCGGCTATGACGCGATAGGATGCGACGGTCTCGGCGTCGGGACCGCGGCCGAGCGCGGACGACGCCGCATCGATCAGATGGCGGAACAGGTCGGTCTCAAACACGCTTTCCACGCCTTGCAGGATGGAGGCCATGCGCTCCAGCCCCATGCCGGTGTCGATCGACGGGCGCGGCAGGTCAATGCGCTCGTCCTTCGTCACTTGCTCGTACTGCATGAACACCAGGTTCCAGAATTCCAGGAACCGGTCGCCATCCTCCTCCGGGGTGCCGGGCGGACCGCCCCAGATGTGCTCGCCGCGATCGATGAAAATTTCCGAGCATGGCCCGCACGGCCCGGTGTCGCCCATCGCCCAGAAATTGTCGGAGGTTGGGATGCGGATGATGCGATCATCGGAAAAGCCGGCGATCTTCTTCCAGAAGCCGGCCGCCTCGTCGTCGGTGTGGTAGACGGTGACGAGCAGCTTGTCCTTCTTAAGCCCGAACTCCCTGGTAATGAGGTTCCAGGCCAACTCGATGGCGCGCTCCTTGAAATAGTCGCCGAAGGAGAAATTGCCGAGCATCTCGAAGAAGGTCAGGTGGCGCGCGGTGTAGCCGACATTGTCGAGGTCGTTGTGCTTGCCGCCGGCGCGAACGCTTTTCTGGGCGGTCGTGGCACGCGAATAGGGCCGCTTCTCCAGGCCGGTGAAGACGTTCTTGAACTGCACCATGCCGGCATTGGTGAACATCAGCGTCGGATCGTTGCGCGGTACAAGCGGGCTCGACGCCACGACCTCGTGACCCTCCTTGCGGAAATAGTCGAGAAATGTCGACCGGATCTCGTTCACGCCACTCATGAATGCTGCCTTTTCGAGAGAGCCGCCGGCCGGACCGGCGGAAAATGGGCTCTGCTTTAGAAGATGGAGCTGGCCTTTTAGCCGCCGCTTGGCACCCTGTCCAGAAACACGCAAGCCGGCCAATTCGCGGTTCACCAGCCACCCAAAACGCAAACCGCCGGCACGGGGCCGGCGGTTCGAAACGCAATACTACAGAACTCGATTACATAAGCTCAAATTGATGAACCGGGATTATGGCCGAACTCGGGCCATAAACCGAACGCTAGATCGCGCCGGCGAACGCTTGAATTGCGCCGGCGAACGCTTACATCGCGCCGGCTTCATCCTCGAACCCATCATCGCCACCTTCGGAGCCGCCATTCTCAAGGAATTTCTCGGCGATCAGTCCGGCGTTCTGCCTGAGCGCAAGTTCGATCTCGCGCGCCGTATCGGGATTGTCGCGCAGGAACAGCTTCGCGTTCTCGCGGCCCTGGCCGAGACGCTGCGAATTGTAGGAGAACCAGGCGCCCGACTTCTCGACCACGCCGGCCTTGACGCCGAGATCGACCAGCTCGCCTGTCTTCGACACGCCTTCGCCGTACATGATGTCGAACTCGACCACCTTGAAGGGCGGCGCCAGCTTGTTCTTGACCACCTTGACGCGGGTCTGGTTGCCGACGACCTCGTCGCGGTCCTTGACCGAGCCGATGCGGCGGATATCGAGACGCACCGAGGCGTAAAATTTCAGCGCATTGCCGCCGGTGGTGGTTTCGGGCGAGCCGAACATGACGCCGATCTTCATGCGGATCTGGTTGATGAAGATGACCATGGTGTTGGAGCGCGAGATCGAGGCGGTCAGCTTGCGCAGCGCCTGGCTCATCAGGCGGGCCTGCAGGCCGGGCAGCGAATCGCCCATCTCGCCCTCGATTTCGGCGCGCGGCGTCAGCGCCGCGACCGAATCGACCACCAGCACATCGATGGCGCCGGAGCGCACCAGCGTATCGCAGATCTCAAGCGCCTGCTCGCCAGTGTCAGGCTGCGAGATCAGGAGGTTTTCGAGATCGACGCCGAGCTTGCGGGCATAGACCGGATCGAGCGCATGCTCGGCATCGACGAAGGCGCAGATGCCGCCCTTCTTCTGGGCTTCCGCCACCGTGTGCAGCGCCAGCGTCGTCTTACCCGAGCTTTCCGGCCCGTAGATCTCGATGATGCGGCCGCGCGGCAGGCCGCCGACGCCAAGCGCGATGTCGAGGCCGAGCGAGCCGGTCGGCACGGTTTCGATCTCGACGACCTGCTCGTTCGCGCCGAGCCGCATGATCGAGCCCTTGCCGAAAGCCCGCTCGATTTGCGACAGCGCCGCATCCAGAGCCTTTGATTTGTCCACTGCCTTATCCTCTACAAGCCGCAAGCTGTTCTGAGCCATGATACATCACCCCGTAGTCGTCAATGAAGGCCGGACAATCCGTAATCCTTGGTTATTTGTACCTTTTTTGTTCTCATTTGGCAAGAGGGATCAAGCATTTGAAAAATAAGCAACATCCTGATTTGTTCTTTTTTTGTCTCACGATTCGGCTCCAGCATGACCCGAATATTAGGCCAGGCTGGTTCGCCGTGCCGGCCTCACGAATCGCTGGTTGTTGCCTGCGAAGCTCCGTCGCACAGCATGGCGCTTGTGCGTGACCGCCAACAAAGGTCATATCGGCGCATGGTGAGATCTCCAAGAGTCCTGGCGGTGGGCGGCGCCCATATCGACAGGCGCGGCCAGGTGTCCGGCGCTTACGTGCCGGCTGCCTCCAACCCGGGCACGATGCGCGAGGACGTTGGCGGCGGCGTCTTCAACGCATTGCGCAGCACGGTGCGGCGAGGCGTCTCGGGCTCGTTGCTGTCGGTGCGCGGCGGCGATGCCGCCGCCGACACGGTTTCGCGCGCCATCGCCGAAGCAGGCATTGCCGACCTGTCCGCGGTGTTCCTCGACCGCACGACGCCGAGCTATACGGCGCTGATCGACCGCGAGGGCGAACTGCTCGTCGGCTTTGCCGACATGGCGCTTTATGAGCTGGCATTTGCAAAGCAGATCCGCCGCTCCAGGGTGCGGGAGGAGATCGCCGCCGCCGATGCCGTCCTGTGCGACGCCAACCTGCCATCGGCGGCTCTGGAGCGGCTGGTGTCGCTTGCCGCCGGCAAGCCCGTGTTCGCCATTGCCATTTCACCGGCCAAGGTCGTGCGCTTGACACCGGTGCTCGGCGGCCTGGCCGTCGCCTTCATGAACAGGCGCGAGGCGGTGGCGCTTGCCGGACTTGACGATGCCGCCTCTCAAAAAACTATCCTCGACGGGCTGAGAAGCGCCGGCCTCGACAGCGCGGTGGTCACGGCGGGCGGCGGCCCGGTGCTGGGCTTCGACCGCGACGGCAGCTTTGCCGTCGTCCCGCCCCCTCCAAGAAAGGTCGTGGACGTCACCGGCGCCGGCGATGCGCTTGCCGGCGCGACGGTCGCCGCCCTACTGCGCGGCATGCCCTTGCGCGCGGCGCTGCGCGAGGGCGTCGCCGCCGCGACGCTGGCTATTGAAAGCGCGGGCGCCGTTCCCGATTTCACCACGGCGACTTTCGCGCAAGCGCTGGCTCTTGTGCCCGAAGAGCAGGAAATGGCATGAGACCGGCATCCGAAAGGATGCGCCGCACTTCGGATTGGAGATCCAGATGACCCCAGACACCGCCCGCCCCTTCATCGATGTCCACGCGCCGGTGGCGCAAGCCTTGGCCGCCGGGAAGCCCGTGGTTGCGCTGGAAAGCACCATCATAACCCATGGCATGCCCTACCCCGACAATGGCGCCATGGCGGCCGACGTGGAAAGGATCATTGCGAACGGCGGCGCGGTGCCGGCGACGATCGCCGTGGTGGCGGGCCGCATCAAGATCGGCCTCTCCGACGGAGAACGCGAATCGCTCGCCATGACCGGCGACGCCATGAAGCTCTCTCGCGCCGATCTCGGCTTCGCCGTCGCGCAAGGGCGCACCGGCGGCACCACGGTTGCCGCCACAATGATCGCCGCGCATATGGTTGGGATAAAGGTGTTCGCCACCGGCGGCATCGGCGGCGTGCACAAGGGCGCCGAAAAAAGCTTCGACATTTCGGCTGATCTCGATGAGCTGGCGCGCACGCCCGTCATCGTCGTCTCGGCTGGGGCCAAGGCCATCCTCGACATTGAAAAGACGCTGGAGGTGCTGGAGACCCGCGGCGTGCCCGTGATCGGCCATGGCTGCGAGACCATGCCGGCCTTCTGGTCGCGGCAGTCGCCGTTCCGCGCGCCGCTGACCTTGCACGCGCCGGAAGAGATCGCGCATTTTTACAAGACGCGACAGGCGCTGGGCCTGAGCGGCGGCATGCTGATCGCCAATCCGGTGCCGGAGGATCACGAAATCCCGGCCGGCGAGATGGCCGGCTACATCGAGGCCGCCCAGAAGGCCGCCGAGGCGCTCAACGTTACCGGCAAGGCGGTGACGCCGTTCCTGCTCTCCAAAATCCTCGAACTCACCGGCGGCCGGAGCCTGAAGACCAACATCGCGCTGGTCGAAAACAATGCTCGGCTGGCAGCGCGGATTGCCGGGGCGCTGTAGGCCGATGTCGACGGGACGGCACCCCCCTCTGTCCTGCCGGACATCTCCTCCGATAGGGGGGAGATCAGACGTCACACCGGCTTTCGCCAATTTTCAACGTTGAAGAAGCAGGCCGACAGCCGGCAGGCCGGAGGGGGGGTGAAGGAACTCGACGGCTGCGCTTCACTTCCCCGCCCTTCGCCCCGCCTCATAGGCCCGCCGCGCCCAGACCGCCATCTCGTCGGGGTCGTCGAAGGCACTGTCGGGAATGCTCCAATAGGGCATCGCCACCAGCTTGCCGTGCCGGGACCCGGTGTAGGTCCACTGCGTGCAGCCGGCGGCCTCGAAGTCGGGCGCGCTTTGCTCGTCCGCTTTCAGCATCAATTCGCCGCGCAACACGATGGCAACGATGACGCCGTCGGCATAGATGCCCTTGCCGCCGAACAGTTTGCGGATGCTGACCGGGCCCAGGCTCTGGAAGAGTTCTTCTATGCGTTCATTGTCCATGCGCGGATCATGTCACCGCGATCCGGCCTTGTCATCGCCGCAACCAAAACCATGCTGACAGGTTGAAAGGGGATCGACCGGAGTTTCCCGTCATGCCTGTCCTGCTCAAAGGCTCCTGCCGCTGCAATGCCGTTCGTTTCGAGGTGGAAAGCCACACGCCCGTGCCGTTCATGCTGTGCTACTGCTCGATCTGCCGCAAGCAGCAGGGCGGCGGCGGTTTTGCCATCAATCTCGGCGCCGACTACGAGACGATGACCATCCGCGGCAAGAGGAGCCTCGGCGTCTATCGGGCCGAGATCGAGGACGACGAACATCCGCATTGCGAGATCTCGACCGGAGAGCGCAATTTCTGCCGCAAATGCGGATCTGCGCTGTGGCTCTACGACCCGACCTGGCCGGAACTCGTCCATCCCTTCGCCTCGGCGATCGACAGCGACCTGCCGAAACCGCCAAGCAAGGTGCATCTGATGCTGAAATACAAGGCCAACTGGGTCGAGCCCGATGTCGGGCCGAGCGACAAGGTGTTCGACGTCTATCCCGAGGAATCGATCGCCGACTGGCATAAGCGGACCGGGACGTGGGTGGAGTGAGTGTCTTCGCTGCGTTCTAAGGGAGGTGAGGAGTGGTCTGCGCAGCAGGCGGGAAGCCAATTGCGCGGCTTTTCGAATGACGAACGCCGGCAGCGGGGCTATCGCTGCCCCTCATCCGGCCCTGGGGGACACCTTCTCCCCGTAAACGGGACGAAGGAAGGTCAGGCGGAGGCGCGTGCTTCTGCCAGCGCCTTGAGGTCGGCCGGCTTCAGTTCGACGGATTCGCCGCAGCCGCAGGCCGAGCTCTGGTTCGGGTTGCGGAAGGTGAAGCCGGTGCGCAGCGTCGTCTGCTCGAAATCCATCTCGGTGCCGAACAGGAAAAGTGCTGCTTCCGGCGCGACATAGACATGGGCGCCGTCGCGCTCGATGTGGTCGTCCTTGGTATTGGGTTCGGTCACCAGGTCAACCGTGTATTCCATGCCGGCGCAACCGCCCTTCTTGATACCGAGGCGAATGCCATGCGCATTCTCACGCGTGGCAACGATCTCGCGCACCCGGTCGGCGGCCTTTTCGGTCATCGTGATGACGGCAAAGCGTCCCATCTTTTTCCTTCTCCATTCCATGCAGGTTCAAGGCCTGCCGAATGATTCCTCACCTAAAATGGTGAAGTTTTACCACTGGCGCAAGTGTGCCGGACTCGACGTCAGTACCAGCCCACCGCCACCTGCGCCTCTTCCGACATGCGATCGGGCGACCAGGGCGGGTCGAATGTCATGTTGACCTCGACGCCCGACACGCCTTCGACGGCGCCGACGGCGTTCTCAACCCAGCCCGGCATCTCGCCGGCCACCGGGCAGCCGGGCGCGGTCAGCGTCATGTCGATCTTGACTGAGCGGTCGTCCTCGATGTCGATCTTGTAGACGAGGCCAAGCTCGTAGATATCGGCCGGGATTTCCGGGTCGTAGACCGTCTTCAGCGCCGAAACGATGTCGTCGGTCAGCCGCGCCAGTTCGTCGGCGGGAATGGCGGACGCGGAAACCACCGCATTGGCGGCCGCGTCGGGAACAGCATCGGTGGCTGTGCTGGCATCTTCCATTATCGTCACCCGAAAAACTTGCGCGCTTTTTCCAACGCATCAGCCAAAGCATCGACTTCGGCTCGCGTATTATACATGCCGAACGATGCCCTGCATGTGGAGGTTACGCCGAAGCGTTTCAACAGGGGCTGGGCGCAATGGGTGCCCGCGCGCACAGCCACGCCTTGCCGGTCGATCACCATCGACACGTCATGGGCATGAATGCCTTGCAGCTCGAACGAGATGATGGCGCCCTTGCCGGGCGCGTCGCCGAAGATGCGCAGCGAGTTGATGGCGCGCAGCCGCTCGTGCGCATAGTCCTTCAAATCGGCCTCGTGCGCGGCGATGCGCTCGCGGCCGATCTTTTCCATGTAATCGAGCGCGGCGCCGAGCCCGATCGCCTGGACGATCGGCGGCGTACCGGCCTCGAAGCGGTGCGGCGGGTCGTTGTAGGTGACGATGTCTTCGGTCACCTCCTCGATCATCTCGCCGCCACCCATGAACGGACGCATGCGCTGCAAGATGTCCTTCTTGCCATAGAGCACACCGATGCCGGAGGGACCGTAGACCTTGTGGCCGGTGAAGACGAAGAAATCGCAGTCGAGGTCCTGCACGTCGATGGGCATATGGACAGCGCTCTGGCTGCCGTCGACGAGCACGGGAATGCCGCGCGAATGCGCGATGCGCACGATCTCCTTGATCGGCGTCACCGTGCCCAGCGCGTTCGACATCTGCGTGATAGCGACCAGCTTTGTGCGGTCGGTCAGTCGCTTCTCGAATTCCTCGATGTGGAAGACGCCGAGATCGTCGACCGGCACCCAGACCAGTTTGGCGCCCTGCCGCTCGCGGATGAAATGCCATGGCACGATGTTGGAGTGGTGCTCCATGATCGACAGCACGATCTCGTCGCCCTCGCCGATATTGGGCATGCCATAGCCATAGGCGACCGTGTTGATCGCCGATGTCGTGTTCGAGGTGAAGACGATATTGTCGGTGCTCGGCGCATTGAGGAAGCGGCGAACCGTCTCCCGCGCCTTCTCATAGGCGTCGGTCGCTGCATTGGACAGGAAGTGCAGGCCGCGATGGACGTTGGCGTATTCCTGGGCATAGGCGTGCTGGACCGCGTCGAGCACCGCCTGCGGCTTCTGCGCCGAGGCGCCATTGTCGAGATAGACGAGAGGTTTGCCGTAGACTTCGCGTGACAGAATCGGGAAATCGCGGCGGATCGCCTCGACGTCGTAGGTTTCGACTTTCTGGTCCATCATAAGCTCTCTTGAGGCACCGCCTCATTCCGTGCAACGCCTCTCATCCGTCTCGGCGCTTCGCGCCGATCCACCTTCTCCCACAAGGGGAGAAGGTCAGGCGCTCTTCCTTCTCCCCTTGTGGGAGAAGGTGGCCGCGAAGCGGCCGGATCAGGGGTGTTCGCCGGAGCGAGCCCTATCCACTCATCCATGCGCCGCAAACCAGCCGTCGAGCCTGGTCTCCAGGGCCTCGACGATCACCTCGTCGTCCAGTTCCTCGATCACCTCGGCGATGAAGGCCTTCACCAGCAGACCACGGGCGCTCTTCTCGTCGATGCCGCGCGCCATCAGGTAAAACAGATGGTTGTGGTCGATCTCGGTGACGGTGGCGCCATGACCGCAGACCACGTCGTCGGCGAAGATTTCGAGTTCCGGCTTGGTCGAGAACTCGCCGTCGTCCGACAGAAGCAGCGTGTTGCAAGCCATTTTGGCGTTGGTCTTCTGCGCGTATTGATGGACGTTGATGCGGCCCTGGAAGACGCCACGGGCCTTTCCGGTCACGACATTGCGGATCACTTCCGTCGACGTGGTGTGCGGCACCGCATGATCGAGCACCATGGTGGTGTCCGTGTGGGCGTCGCCGGCCAGCAGGTTGATGCCGCGCAATTGGAAGTCAGCGCCCTCGCCCGTCGTCTTCACCACGACCTCCTGGCGCACGAGCTTGCCGCCGGCGTTCATGACGAACAGCGTCAGCTTCGCATTCTTGCCGATATGAGCCTTGAACTGCGCCAGATGCGTTGCCGTGTCCGGCTGCTCCTGGATGATCAGCCACGTCACCTCGGCGCCTTCGCCGAGCACGAGCTGGCTGACCGAGCTGACAAGGGCCGCGCCCTCGCCGGCCTGGCGTTCGACGATCACAGCCTTGGCGTCGGCGCCGGCGCGCACGGCCAGGCGTACATGCGTCTGGCCGCCGGCCTGCAGGTTTTGCAATTCGATCGGCTTTTCCACTTGGGTGCCATCGGCGATGTCGACGAAATAACCGTCGGCGACGAAAGCCGTGTTCAACGCCCCGATGGCATCGTCGCTGCCGTAGGGATCGAGCCCAGGCGCGATGCTGCCGTCGGTCAGTTTCTCCGACAGGCACTGGACGCTGACGCCTTCGATTGCGGGCGTTTTGGCGCTCGACACGCCGTTGAGAAGCGGCAACACGGTGGAACCTTCAACAACTGGCGCGATGGCTTTGGCCACGGCCGTCGGGTCGAAGTCCGGCACCGCATTCAGCAGCCGCCGCAGGTCGGTGTAGTGCCAGGATTCGATGCGCCGTGTCGGCAGTCCGTGCTTTACCGCCTCGATGGCGTCGTCGCGCTTCAACATCACCGCGCCGTCGCCTGGCAGCAGCGACAACCGTTCGCCGAAAGCGTCGATCAACGCTGTTTCGGCCGGTGTCCGCTGGGGTTGTGTGTGCATGTTCATCAGTCTTGCCTTGCCTTCTGGCATCTCACGCGGCTTCACCGATCACGCCGGCATAGCCATTGGCCTCGAGGTCGAGCGCCAGCGACTTGTCGCCGGACTTGATGACCTGGCCCTTGTAGAGCACGTGCACGGTGTCGGGCACGATGTGTTCGAGCAGCCGCTGATAGTGCGTGATGACGACGATGGCGCGCTCGGGCGAGCGCAACGCGTTGACGCCATCGGAGACGATCTTGAGCGCATCGATGTCGAGCCCGGAATCGGTCTCGTCAAGCACGCAGAGCTTTGGCTCCAAAAGCTTCATCTGCAGAATCTCGGCGCGCTTCTTCTCGCCGCCGGAGAAGCCGACATTGAGCGGCCGCTTGAGCATGTTCATGTCCATGTTGAGCGAGGCTGCGGCATCCTTCACCCGCTTCAGGAATTCGGGGATCTTCAGCGGCTCCTCGCCGCGCGCCTTGCGCTGCTCGTTCATGGCAACCTTCAGGAATTCCATGGTCGCCACGCCCGGTATCTCCATCGGATACTGGAAGGCCAGGAAAATGCCCGAAGTCGCGCGCTCGGCCGGATCCATTTCGAGGATCGACTGGCCGTTGTAGAGGATATCGCCCTCGGTGACCTCGTAGTCCTCGCGGCCGGCGAGGATGTAGGACAGCGTCGACTTGCCCGAGCCATTCGGCCCCATGATCGCGGCGACCTCGCCGGCTTTTACCGAGAGATTCAGGCCGCGGATGATTTCGGTGCCGTCATCGACGATGCGGGCATGCAGGTTCTTGATCTCAAGCATTCTTTTGTTTCCTGAATATCTGTCTGGTCAGCCGACCGAGCCCTCGAGCGAGATCCCGATCAGCTTCTGTGCCTCGACGGCAAATTCCATCGGCAGCTGCTGGATGACGTCCTTGACGAAGCCGTTCACGATGAGCGCGATCGCTTCCTCCTCCGGAATGCCGCGCTGCATGACATAGAATTTCTGGTCCTCGGAAATCTTCGATGTCGTCGCTTCGTGCTCGAACTGCGCGGTCGCGTTCTTGGCTTCCATGTAAGGCACCGTGTGGGCGCCGCACTGGTCGCCGATCAGCAGCGAGTCGCAATTGGTGAAGTTGCGCGCATTGGTCGCCTTGCGATGCGCCGAAACCTGGCCGCGATAAGTGTTCTGCGAAAAACCGGCGGCGATGCCCTTGGAGATGATGCGGCTCGACGTGTTCTTGCCGAGATGGATCATCTTGGTGCCGCTGTCGACCTGTTGGTAGCCGTTCGACACGGCGATCGAATAGAACTCGCCGCTGGAATCGTCGCCGCGCAGGATGCAGCTCGGGTATTTCCACGTGATCGCCGAGCCGGTCTCGACCTGCGTCCACGAGATCTTCGAGCGGTGGCCACGGCAATCGCCGCGCTTGGTAACGAAGTTATAGATGCCGCCCTTGCCCTCGGCGTCGCCGGGGTACCAGTTCTGCACGGTGGAATATTTGATTTCGGCGTCATCGAGCGCCACCAGTTCGACGACTGCGGCATGGAGCTGGTTCTCGTCGCGCTGCGGCGCCGTGCAGCCTTCGAGATAGGAGACGTAGGCCCCCTCCTCGGCGATGATCAGCGTGCGCTCGAACTGGCCGGTGTTCTTCTCGTTCATGCGGAAATAGGTCGACAGTTCCATCGGGCAGCGAACGCCCTTGGGCACGAAGACAAACGAGCCGTCGGTGAAGACGGCCGAATTCAGCGTCGCATAAAAATTATCCGACGTGGGCACGACCGAGCCGAGATATTTCTTCACCAGTTCCGGATGCTCGCGGATGGCTTCCGAGATCGAGCAGAAGATGACGCCCGCCTGCGCCAGTTCCTTCTTGAACGTGGTGACGACGGATACCGAATCGAACACGGCGTCGACGGCGACGCGGCCGGACTTGTAGACGTTGTCGCTGGCATCCTCGAGCTCGGACGCATCGGTCTTCTGCACGCCGGCCAGGATCTCCTGCTCCTTCAGCGGAATGCCGAGTTTCTCGTAGACCTTCAAGATCTCCGGATCGACGTCGCTGAGCGAGCTCGGTCCGGGCGTGCTCTTCGGCGCCGCGTAGTAATAGATGTCCTGGAAATCGATCTTGGGATAGTTGACGCGCGCCCAGGTCGGCTCTTCCAGCGTCAGCCAGCGCCGATAGGCTCCCAGACGCCATTCCAGCATCCAGGACGGTTCGTCCTTCTTCGCCGAAATGAAACGGATGATGTCTTCGCTCAGGCCCTTGGGGGCCTTGTCGACAGCGATTTCGGTCTGGAACCCGTATTTGTATTGGTCGACGTCGATCTTTCGGACCCGATCGATCGTGTCCTGCACAGCAGGCATATGCGTTCTCCATCCACGCCGGGGTCAAGGCCCGACAGTTTTCAAACTATGGCACCGCCGGATAAGCACCCAAGGAGCACCCGCGGCGGCGTAAGTTTCATATAGTGCGCCTCGGCCGGAAATTCACCCGGCCAGCATGAAACGCACGGCTCTACCAGGCCGAAAGGCCCAAATTCGTCCAACCGCTACGCGGCCTTCTCCTTGCCCACCCGACGTGCGGCGATTTCTGCCAACGCCAGGCGGAACGCCTCGACCTCCTGCGCGCCGGTCGCCGCGCCGATCGACACGCGCAACGCACCCAGACTGTCACCGTGACCCATGGCCTTCAGCACATGGCTCGGGCCGACTTTACCCGACGAGCAGGCGGAACCCGCCGACAGCGCCACACCGGCCAGGTCGAAGGCGATCTGTACAGTCTCGGCCTTGACGCCGGGAATAGCGAAGAATGTCGTGTTGGCAAGCCTCGGCGCGCCAGTTCCGAAGATTTCCACGTCCGGTATCAACATTTTAACGATGGCCTCGATCTCGTCGCGACGCCGACGCAGGGCATCGATGGCCTCCAATCCGATGAGAGCCTCCCGCGCCGCCGCGCCAAATCCCGCAATGCCGGGCAGGTTCTCGGTGCCGCCGCGATGGCCCTTTTCCTGGCCACCGCCGTTGATGAGCGGCTTCGGCATCATCAGATCGGCAGCGGCGACGATGGCGCCGACGCCCTTGGGGCCGCCAATCTTGTGCGACGACAGTATCAGATAGTCGGCGTAACCCGCCGAAATGTCGATCGAAATGCGCCCTGCCGCCTGAACCGCGTCTACGACGAGGACACCGTCGACCGCCTTTACGATTTCGGCGATACGATCGACCGGCTGGATGACACCAGTCTCATTGTTGGCGGCATGGATTGCCACCAGCGGCAGGCCGGCGGCCTTATCGTGCGCGGCAAGCGCGTTTGCCATTGCTTCGAGGTCGACAATTCCATTGGCGTCGACGCCGATCCGCGTCACCTGCGAGGCCGGGAAGGACCCGCCGTTCAACAGGCAGGGGTGGTCGGCTTCGCAGACATAGAGATGGCTCATGCGGATGGTCCCGCGCCCCATCCGCCAATCGGGCGTCAGCAGCGTCGAGGCGGCTTCCGTGGCGCCTGACGTGAACACGACATGCCCAGCCTTGGCCTTCACCAATTCCGCCACATCACGCCTTGCAGTTTCGATCAGGCGACGCGCCGCACGCCCTTCGGCATGGACCGATGATGGGTTGGCGGCCACATCGAGCGCCGCGACCATAGCCTCGCGTGCCGCTGCAAGCAGGGGCGCACTGGCATTGTAGTCGAGATAGGCGCGCATTCCGGCCATTTTCTTCCAGTTGGTCCCGTCAGAAGCCATTCCACCGAGATATCGCGTTATTTCCTTGAAATTCCAAGGCAAGCCGTCCTATTTACGCGGCTTGCGGCGCGGGCAGCCGGACGATTGCGTTCCGGCCACCCAGTTTTGAACAATTCTAAACTAGCTTCTATGAAGACGCTCGCCCTGCGTCAAGGCCAGAGGAAGGTTCTCCGGGCGCCGCGCATTCTTATTACCCAAGTTGGAGTATTTCATGCCTGAGGTCATTTTCACCGGTCCGGCCGGCCGTCTGGAGGGTCGATACCAGCCCTCGAAGGAAAAGAGCGCGCCGATTGCCATTGTCTTGCATCCGCACCCGCAATTCGGCGGGACGATGAACAACAAAATCGTCTACGACCTCTTCTACATGTTCCAGAAGCGCGACTTCACCACGCTGCGCTTCAATTTCCGCGGCATCGGGCGCAGCCAGGGCGAATTCGATCACGGTACCGGCGAATTGTCGGATGCGGCCGCCGCACTCGACTGGGTGCAGTCGCTGCATCCGGATTCCAAGAGTTGCTGGGTTGCCGGCTATTCGTTCGGCTCGTGGATCGGCATGCAGCTTTTGATGCGCCGGCCCGAGATCGAAGGCTTCATCTCGGTCGCGCCGCAACCCAACACCTACGACTTTTCCTTCCTGGCTCCCTGCCCCTCCTCGGGCCTGATCATCCATGGCGACGCCGACAAGGTGGCGCCGCCGAAGGACGTGCAAGGCCTGGTCGACAAACTGCACACGCAAAAGGGCATCACCATCACGCAGAAGACATTGCCCGGCGCCAATCATTTCTTCGCCAACGATGCCGAACTGCTGATCGAGGAATGCGCGGATTATCTCGATCGCCGGCTGGCCGGCGAATTGTCGGATCCGCGCCCGAAGCGGCTGCGCTAAAGGACGGATGATCGCGATGTACCAGCCTCCTCATTTCCAGGAAACACGGCCGGAGGTGCTGCACGGGCTGATCCGGGCACATCCGCTCGGCCTCTTGGTTTCCAGCGGACCCGAAGGGCCGGTCGCCGACGCCATTCCGTTCCTGATCGACGCCGATGTCGGGCCAAACGGCAGGCTGCGCGCACATCTGGCCAAAGCCAATCCGCAATGGCGGCTTATCGCCGACAATCCGGCCTCGACGGTGCTGATCGTCTTCCAGGGCACCGACGCCTATGTGACGCCGTCCTGGTACGAGACCAAGCGCGAGACCGGCAAGGTGGTGCCGACCTGGAACTATGCCATCGTGCAGGTGCGCGGCATCGCGAAGGTGATCGACGATCAGGACTGGCTGGCGCGGCAGATCGCCGACCTGACGGCTTCGCAGGAAGGCACGCGTGAGGCGCCATGGGCGGTAACGGATGCACCTGCCCCGTTCATCCAGTCGCAGATCAAGGGCATCATCGGGCTGGAGATCGAGATCGGCGAAATCCATGGCAAATGGAAGGTCAGCCAGAACCGTCCCGTCGCGGACCGCGCAGGCGTTGCGCACGGGCTTGAAAGCGAGACGGCCAATTCGTCCGACATGGTGAACCTGGTAAGGTCCTATGGCGGACTGAACGGCGACTAAATCCCAGGCTCGATGGATCAGACGGCCGTTCGGCTTGTTCGACCGATCAGCCGAAACGTCTGCTTGCGCACCGGCAATCCCGATCGTGTCGGGCTGAAGATGAAGCCGAGCCGGGCAAAGGCCAGTCCGCAAACCAGCGCGAAGGCAAAGCCAAGACCAAAGCCGGCGACGGTATCACTCGGATAATGCGCGCCGACGAAGACCCGCGTCGAGGCGATGCAGGCCGTGATCGGCAAGGCGATGTACCAGCGCCGCGGGAACAAAAGCAGCAGGATGCCGAACACGGCCCCCATGGTCGTGGCGTGACCGGACGGGAAACCGGCAAAGCGCGCATCGAAGGCGAAGGGACGCAGCGAGAGCACGCCGAGATCCTGAAAATAGAGCGGACGCGCCCGGCCGACCGCATATTTCAGGACATTGACCAGCAGGCCGGACAGACCGACGGCGCTCAGCGTAAGGAACGCCAGGCAGGTCCAGTTGTAGACGAGCATCAATGACCGCCGCGACAGGCTTCGCCAGTCCGTCAGATTGGCCCCTATGAGCAAGAGTGCCGGAGGGATGAGATACCAGCCGCCCAGGCCGAACTGCGTCAGGAACTCGGCAAGCCGGCCGAAGCCCGCCGACCACCGGCCGTGCAGCAGTCCCGCCGGGGTGTCGAGGCCGACGAATGCCGCTGCCGTCAGCAAAATCCAGGTTGAGATCCAGAGCGGCCATAGGATTCTGGGATACGAAGCGGAACGAGCGGCGAAGCGCCCTCTGACGATCCGCAGCGTGTCGCGGAAATTTCCAACGGACCGACGCACCACCGCAGCGGGCGCAATGGAAACGGAAGGGCGCGGTTTCACCAGCATTGAAAACTCGACCCCGTTGTCGAACTCATTGGGCGATACGGTAGAGGCCGAGCGACATTTTGTCTCCCGATGAAAAGTTGAGCCCGTCGATCGTCGTAAGACGGCTCGCCACCATGCCTTGCCCGGCCAGCAATCCATTGAGTTTCTGCTCATCCTGGACCGGCGCCAGTCCCAGCGCGCAGGCGGGGTCGGCAAGCAGATGCTTTGCCACGCCATCGATGTCGGTCAGCACCGTTTTCGTACCCACCAGGAACACAAGGCTCGGCTCGTGATACCGCGCCGATGCCAGCACCGAGGTGTCGCAAGGCTTGTTGGCGCGCACAGCCTCGTTGATCGCCGGGCTCAGCCATATCGGCTTCAAGGACGGGGCGATGACACCAAACAGCAACCCATAGGCGATGCCCGCGCAGGCCGCGACGGCGCCGATACGGGCAAGCGGCACTTGCAGCTGTCGCGAGAAGGCCAGGTAGCCGGCGCCGAGCGCTGATGCGGCCGCCGGAATGCTCCACCAGGAGAAAGTATGGGTGAGATAGATCGGGGCGCCCACGCAGACCGCGGCCAGGCCAAAGCTGACCACGACCAGGCCGAAGGCCGTCGACCACCACAACCATTGCTGCCAACGCCGGAGCGGCGCATTGGCTTCCTGCGGCTGCAATGTCAAAAGCCACCCGATCAGCAGCGCCATGCCGGGATAGGCCGGCAGCACGTAGTGCGGCAGCTTGGTCGGAATCAGTTCGAATACCAGCCAGAAGGGGATGTACCAGGCGAGGCAGAAGCGCAGCCTGACATCGTCGCGCAGCCGGTTGAGGGCTTGCAGGCCGGCGCCGACGGCGATCAGGCCGAACGGCCACATGAACAGCGAATAGGTCAACATGTAGAAGCCGGGCGGCAGGCCGTGCGATTCCTCGCCCTGGGCGACCTTGCCGAGCATATCCTTGCCGACGGCCTGCTGGAGGAAGGCGCCGTGGCTTTTCCAGGTGATCAGGGCGAGCCAGGGCAACACGATCAGCACGACGAGCAGCAGGCCGCGCCCCACCTTGAGCTTCGACAGCCAGCGCCCGTCGCGTTCGAATGCAAACAAGACAGCGATGGTGAGCGCCGACAGCAGTGGGGCGATCGGCCCCTTGATGAGGATCGCGGCCCCTTGCGCCAGCCAGAATATCCACCACAGATGGCCGGCGACGGGCTCGTTGCGGCGCGATGCCAGGTAAATCTGCGCCAGCGCGCCCTGCGCCGCCACGCAGCAGGCCAGCAGCATCGCATCGGTCTTGGCGTCGCGGCCCTCGAAGGCGGTGGCGAAGATCGCCGCCATCACCAGGCCGGCGGCGATGCCGGCACTGGCTCCGAAAAGCCTGGTGCCCGTCCAGGCGATGCCGAGAACGGCCAAGGCGATGCCCAGCGTCGACACCAGGCGGTAGACCCATATTGGTGCGGCGGCGCCCTTGCCGCTCAGAGCCACGGCCGCGGATTGCAGCCAATAGATGCCGATCGGCTTCTGGTAGCGCGAAGCGTCCTGAAAGCGGATGTCGACATAATCGCCGCTCTCGACCATCTGCTTGGTGGCCTGGACGAAGCGCGGCTCGTCACGGTCCAGCGGCGGCATGGACGCAAGTCCCGACACCGTCATCACCAGGCTGAACAGGAAAAGAAGGATGTAGTTCCTGTTCAGCGCCATATTCCAGCCTCTCCGACCATTCTTCCCTGATGCGCAAAGCCGCTCAATCGACCTTCGTCATCGCCGCCTTGCGTTCATTGGCGATCAGCCAGAGATTTCTGATGTAGATGAACAAGCCCATGCCCTGGCCGGCGATGAACACCGGGTCCTGCCGCTTGATCGCATAAATCAGCAACAGACCTCCGCCGAACAGCGAGAAGAACCAGAAGGCGATCGGCACGACGCTTCGCTTGGCCTTTTCCGATGCGAGCCACTGCACGACGAAGCGCATGGTGAAAAAGAACTGGGCGACGAAGCCGAGCAGGATCCACGCGTTGAACTGTTCGATGAAGACCCGGTGGATCCAGGTCACCAGTTCCTGAAGCACGTTAACCATGCGTGATTTCCTCTACTTTTGGCATCCGGCGACGCCTGCGGCGCAGCCACCAGACGCCGCAGAGATCGAGCACGCCCTGCAGGCCACGGTCGAAAATTCCGTAGTTCGACTTGCCGTGGCGGCGGGAGCGGTCGACGACGTCGCAATGCACGACATGGTATCCTTCCTGGATGACCAGCGCCGGAACGAAACGATGGGTGCCGTCGAAGAACGGCAGCTTGCGCAGGATCTCGGTGTGGACCGCCTTCAGGCCGCAGCCTGTGTCGCGCGTCTCGTCATGCAGGATGGCGTTTCTCAGCCAGTTGGCGAACCGCGATGCCAGTTGCTTGACCTTGCTGTCGCGGCGCTTCAGGCGCTGCCCTTGCGCGGCGCCGTAGCCGGGCCCGGCCCGCCGCAAGGCGTCGACCAGCATGGGAATGTACTGAGGATCGTTCTGGCCATCGCCGTCGATCGTGGCGACGATGCTTCCGCGCGCCGCCCAGGCGCCGGAGCGTACCGAGAGGCTCTGGCCGGCGGATTTCTCGTGCCGCAATTCCCTGACTGGAAACGGGCGAAGTGCTGCCTGCCTGGCGAGAACGGCTGCGGTTTCGTCGGTCGAGCCGTCGTTGACGATGATCAGTTCGAAGTCGCGCCCGGTCATCGCCGCCTCGATCTCATCGATCAGCAGCGGCAGGTTTGCCGCCTCGTTCCTGCAAGGAATGACGATGGATATCAATGCGTCCGGCATGTCGCGTGGGGCTCTGTCGTCGGATATGGCATTGGGTGGATGCCGTGCGGTGCCGCTTGAGGTCGTGGGCTGCAAGGACCTTTTGGCGCGCGCCTCATTACGCCAGCACAAACAATGAAGCAAGCATCCGCGCCGAGAGGCGGCTTGCGGCGTTTCAACAACAAGTGATTGCCAAGCCCCTGGTCGAAGTGCGATCGGGCGCAAAACCGGAATCCACTTTTGCTGATCGCGCTTGGGTGCTAAACGCGCGCTTTCACATACGCCCGCGCCGGACGGGCGGACGCTTCGGGAAAGAAAAAATGCCTGCCTTCAAATCCGATTTCCTGCGCACGATGAGCGAGCGCGGCTTCATCCACCAGACTTCGGATGATGCCGGGCTGGACGATCTCTTCGCCAAGGAGACGGTGACGGCCTATATCGGCTTCGACGCGACCGCCAAGAGCCTGCACGCCGGCTCGCTGATCCAGATCATGATGTTGCACTGGCTGCAGCAGACCGGCCATCGGCCGATCGCCTTGATGGGCGGCGGCACCTCGATGATCGGCGACCCTTCCTTCAAGGACGAGGCGCGCAAGCTTCTGACCCCGCGCGACATCGACGACAATCTCGCCGGCATCCGCCGCAATTTCATGCCGTATCTCAAATTCGGCAGCGGCCCGAATGACGCGATCATGGTCAACAACGCCGACTGGCTGATGGAGATCAACTACGTCAATTTCCTGCGCGACGTCGGCCGTCACTTTTCGGTCAACCGCATGCTGGCGTTCGATTCCGTCAAGCTGCGGCTCGACCGCGAGCAGTCGTTGTCCTTCCTCGAATTCAACTACATGATCCTGCAGGCCTACGACTTCGTCGAGCTCTACAAGCGCCTCGGCTGCCGTCTGCAGATGGGCGGCTCCGACCAGTGGGGCAACATCATCAACGGCATCGATCTCGGTCGCCGCATGGAGGACGCGCAGCTTTATGCGCTGACGACGCCGCTGCTCACCACCTCGTCGGGCGCCAAGATGGGCAAGTCCGCCACGGGCGCGGTCTGGCTCGATGCCGAGATGCTCTCGCCCTACGAATTCTGGCAGTATTGGCGCAACACCGAGGACGCCGATGTCGGCCGTTTCCTGAAGCTCTACACGACGCTGCCGTTGGACGAGGTGGCGCGCCTGGAGAAGCTCGGTGGGTCCGAGATCAACGAGGCGAAAAAGATCCTCGCCACGGAGATCACCGCGTTGCTCCATGGTCGCGGCGCCGCCGAACAGGCCAGCGAAACCGCACGCAAGACCTTCGAGGAAGGTGCCCTCGCCGAGACGCTGCCGAGCGTCGAGGTTGAAAACGCCAAGCTCGAAGCCGGCGTCGGCATCCTGGCGCTGCTGGTGACCGCCGGGCTGGCGGCGTCCAACGGCGAAGCGCGGCGGCATGTGCAAGGCGGTGCGGTGCGGCTCAACGACCAGCCGGTCAGCGATGACCGCCGCATGGTGACGCTTCAGGATTTGAGTCCGGAAAACGTAGTAAAGCTTTCACTCGGCAGGAAAAAACACATTCTGGTGCGGCCGGTTTGAGGCCCCTTCACCGGTACTCGAAGATCGACCTGAATATCCCCGGCGCGATCACCGAGAGCGGGTTGATGTCGAGCAGCGGCTTGTTGGCGTTGCCCTTGAGCCGGTAGGTCACGCCGATCAGGCCGCGGTCGCGGCCATTGCCCAAAAGCGCGCCGACGATGGGCAGTTCGCCGAAGATGCGGTTGAGGCCGTAGACCGGCATGAAGGTGCCGGTCATGTCCATGTTGTTGTTCTGGTCATAGAGCGTGCCCTGGAACGTCGTGCCGATGCGGGGACCGCGCAGCACGCCATTGGCCAGCCTGAGATAGCCGCTGCCCTTCTCTATCTCGGCGTAGCCGCGTTCGAACTGTACCCGCGAGGTGTCGAGCTTGCCCTTGACCGCCTGATTGAGGCTGCGGCTGTCGCCTGCCGGGGTGGTCGAGACGATGGACGCGAGCTTCGGTTCGTTGACGACGAAGAAGTTCGTCGTGTCCACCTTGCCCTTCATCGGCCCGTCGCCCGTTCCCGACAAGGCCAGGGCAATCGCCCCACCTTCCATGTGCTCGTAGATGTTGAGGAATCTCAGTATCGCACCGGCGTCCGCCGACTGTACGTTGAGCGAGCGTCGGCCGGCGCTGCTCGTGTTGCTGATGGCTATGGCGGCTCCCGAACTTGCAGTGGCGCTGACCTTCAGCCCGTTCACCTTCGAACCGGCCGCGCTGTAGTCGAGCTTGAGGTTGGACAGTTGCTCGTCGTGGAAACCGGTCAGCCGATCGACGTCGGCGCTGACGGAAATCGCGTCGGCGCCCGTCGTCTTGGTCGCGGTGTCGACGTCGGAGGTGAACTGCTTGATCAGCGAGCGGGCATCCAGGGCGTTGCCGCTGATGTTGACTGCATAGCCCCTGCCCGATCGCTTGACGGATACCGCCACGTCGTCGCCCCGGTTCAGCGCGACTTTGCTGAACTTTGCCGACGACAGGGCCCCGTTGACCAGCACGATGTTGCCGTCGACGGAAAATGTCTTGCCGCCGAGGTCGAAGTCGGACAGCGTCGTGGTATCGCCGGACGTGGTCATGACGAATGTAGCACTTGCGGGGACCCCTGCCCCCTTGCTCCATCCGGCCCAGGGGATGTCGAGCCTGGCATTGGTCAGGTCGGCCGAGACGTTCTGGTTGCCGTCGCCGCTTTTGTCGATCGCGACTTTCACGGTTCCGCCCAGCAACGGGGCCAGCCCCGGCATGGCGGCGGCGCGGATCTTGTCGTCGAGCACCAGGGCCACCTTGCGGCTGCGTGCCGGTCCGCCATTCTCCAGCGGCTCAATCAGGTCGAGTTCGGCCGGAATGCCGTTCAGGGATGCCTTGGCGGAAATCACAGCCTTTTCAGGGTCGACCGTGACGGAACCGTCGGCATCCGTGACGCTCTGGCCTTCGAACGGCTTGGCCAGTGAAAGCCCGCTGTAGTCGAGCGATACCAGCCAATCGAGCTTCGAGCTGTCGACGCCGGATTGCAGCGGAATATCGGCCCTGACATGGCCGGTGACGCTGCCGGACAGGTCTTCGGGCAGGAAGCCGACATGGCGCATGGCATTGATCGGCTCGTAGGAGGCAAGTTCAGCGACCGCGGACGCTTCGCCGGCAACGTCGATGTCGAGCGCGCCGACGACCGGCGGGCGGTTGGCCGCCTTGACCGTCAGCGTGCCGTTGCTGGCCGCCACCGTGCGGCCGCTGGGCATGAAGACAGTACCGGAAGACAGGGAGATATCGACGTCATTGCCGTGGAAGGCGACGACGCCGACGGCATCGCGTATCGGCGGGATGCGGCCAGCCGTGTCGAAACGCGATCCTTCGATCTGGAAGCGGCCGAACACCTCGTCGGCGGAAAGCGGCACGCCATTGCCGAGGCGATCAGGCACCACCTGGAATTGAAGATTGGCGTCGACGACGCGGCCGCCGAACAGATTGTCCAATACCCAGAGCCGCGCGTTGCGCGCCGAAAACCATGGCCAAAGCTGCTTGACGTGCGAGACCGGCATGTCGTGCACGTTGAGCGCCAGATTGATGCCGGGAGCCTTGCCGTCAACGAACTGCACGGCCGCAGTTCCAAGGACCTCGCTGGAAGCGGCCGACCGGACTGCGATCTGATCGGCTACCAATTTATGGCTTTTGGTCTGATAGACGCCGGCGATGCGGGCAAGGAAGGTGAGCGCAGGCTCCGGCGATTCCGAAGGCGCCAGCGTCGAGCCGTCACTGGTCAGATCGTATCGGTAGGCCGGCTCCTCTCCAGCGGCGCCGGTCGCGGGCCTGGGCCCGATCGAGCCGGCGAAATCGAAGGTCGAGCGGCCGGTCTTCAGCAACAGCCTGTCCACCTGGATCTTGTTGCTGCCGCGGACGAGCGTGGCGCCGAGATCGACATCGGCCGACAGCAGGCCACGCGTGCCGAGATCAAGCACCGATCCCCTGGACGACAGGGCAGCCGTCAGCCGCGACGCGGTGTCGCCGGCTCCTTGCGACCCTTTGAGCGTCACGCTGAGCGCCCCCAACTTGCCGCCGGACGCCGTGGCGCCGCTCTCGCCGCCGTCTTCGGCGATGCCGACGGTGGCATCCAGCGATATCACGCGCCGGGTCTCGGCATCGCGGCTGGCGGATGCGGCGACGGTCACCGCCTTGCCGTCGACATTTGCCTGCGAGGAGAACTCCATGCCGCCTGTCCCCGACTGCAGGACGACCGCGTCGGCGACTGTGATCAACCTGACCGCCTCGGTGTCGGGCAAAACGAATGCCACATTGTGAAGATCGATACGGTGCAGCGATTCCTCGCGCACCGCATCGAGAGCGTGATTGATGTTGGCAAAGAGCGCATCGGACAGTTTTTCGGGATCGATCAGCCCGTCCCGATTGCGCAGCTCGGCCGTCCAGTCGCCGCCCGACGGCATCGCCGCGGTAACGATGCGCGCATCGGAAATCCTGGCGCTGGTCAGCCGCACCTCGCCTCGAAGCAGCGGCAGCAGGCGGATGCCGAAACGCACCCTGCCCGCATCGGCCATGGGTTTACCGTCGCTGGCCTTCAGGCTGACGTCGCTCACCTGGAGCGCGACGAAGCTCGAACTGTCGAGGGTGATGCGGGCGGGCCCGACCGCAACATCGACATCGACGCCCGCAAGCTTCTCGATGGCGGCCTCCGCCTCGACGCGCAGCCGGTCGGCCCCTATTCCGGAGACACCGATGAGATAGACAGCCACCGCCGCCAGCAGCACCAGCGCAACGGCGCCGGCAAACAGCCGCGATAGGATACGAAAGCCGCGGCCGATCGCCGCCTGGCCGAGCGGCGGAACGCGGCAAGCCGATGGCAAGGCGCCCAGGTCGGTGATTTCATCCCGCCTGAACCTGATCTTCTCGTGCTGCGGTTGCTCCTGATCCACGCAATTTTCCGTTCTACGAACTCGCTCGTGGACGAATCCCCGCTCGACACTATATCGGTGTGGCTTCGCGCGTAACCTCAAACAAGGGCATGGATATGGCTGACCTCAATGTGGGCGATCCCGCGCCGCAATTCGAGTTGCCGCGGGACGGCGGTGGTTCGCTCAGCCTGGCCGGCTTTGCCGGCAGACCTGTCGTCCTCTACTTCTACCCACAGGACGACACCACCGGCTGCACCGCCGAAGCGATCAGCTTTTCGCAGCTGAAGCCGGAGTTCGAGAAGGCCGGCGCCGTCGTGATCGGCCTGTCGCCCGACAGCGCCAGGAAGCACGACAAGTTCAAGTCGAAATACGATCTTACCATCGACCTTGCCTCCGACGAGGAGCGCAAGGTGATCGAGGCCTACCACCTTTGGGTCGAAAAATCGATGTATGGCCGCAAATACATGGGTGTCGAGCGCGCGACGTTCCTGATCGGCCGCGACGGGCGCATCGCCAGGATCTGGCGCAAGGTGCGCGTCAAGGGCCATGCCGAGGAGGTGCTGGAAGCTGTGCGGGCGATTTGAGGGGGGCGCCTCCGCGCCCTTGTTTTCAGAAAGCGATGCGAAGCAACCCCATGCTCGCTTTGCGGGCAATTCTTGCCGGCGTCTTGCTTCGGCAAAGCTTTGTTAACCTTAATAATGTGTAGTCGGGCTGTCGTGGTGTCGTAAACGAAAGCTTGGTCCCGTGAACGCAACCGGTCAGTCCGCGATCTTTGGCAGGCGCAAGGAACCGCATACAGTCATCATCGCCCGCGGCAGCGAGATCAGGCACTTCACGATCCGGCCCTGGCTGGTTGTATTTCTCGGTTCGGCGCTGGCGGCGATCGCCATCGGTTACCTGCTGGCCACCTCCTATCTCGTGCTGCGCGACGACCTGATCGGCGCCACCACCGCGCGCCAGGCGCGCATGCAGCAGGCTTACGAAGACCGCATCTCGGCGCTTCGCGCCCAGGTCGACCGCATCACCAGCCGGCAGTTGCTTGACCAGCAATTGATGGAAACCAAGGTGAGCGAGCTTTTGGAGCGCCAGACGCAACTCAGCCAGCGCCACGGCCGCCTCGGCCCGCTGCTCGACCGCGCCGAAAATGAAGTCGGCGCAGCGACGGCCGAAGATCCGGCAGTGCCGGCAAAGCCTGACAAACACGCCGAAGTGACCGGCAGCATCGCCCAGCCTGCTCAAAGCTACGCGCTGGCCAGCCTCGGCGCCGCCCCTGGCGCCGCCGACACCAGGCCGTTCTCCCTGTGGGCGACCCGCTCCGATCCGCTGCCGAACGATTCAGCCGCCGATCGTGCCGACAAGCTGTTCATTTCGATCAACAAGTCGTTGAAATCCATCGAGAATGACCAGCTCACGCGCATCAGCATACTTGCTGACAACGCCTACAAGAATGCCGACGCCATAACCCAGGCGCTCGAGGCGGCCGGGCTGCCGGTCGACAGCGACTTCGGCAAGAACGAAAGCGATGTCGGCGGACCGCTGATCCCGCTTGACAGCTCGATGTTTTTCGACAGCAAGGTCAAGGAACTGGACGAGGCGCTGGACACGCTCGACCAGCTCAAGAAGGAAGCACGCCGGCTGCCGCTCGCGAATCCCGCACCCGGTCATTCCGTCACCAGCCCGTTCGGGATGCGCACCGACCCGATCCTCGGCACGGCCGCCCTGCATTCGGGAATGGACTTCAGGGCGCCGATCGGCATGGCGGCCAAGGTCACCGCGCCAGGCGTGGTCATCAAGGCGGGCTGGAATGGCGGCTATGGCCGCATGGTCGAAGTCGATCACGGCAATGGGTTTGCCACGCGCTATGGACATCTCAGCGAAATCGACGTGACCGTGGGCGAAAAAGTGGATGCCGGCGCTGTCATCGGCAAGACCGGCAGCAGCGGTCGCTCGACCGGCCCGCATCTGCATTACGAAGTCCGCCACAATGGCGAAGCGATCGATCCTTTGCGTTTCCTCACGGTCGGCAAGAAGGTCGCGCAGTATCTCTAACGCACGGGCCCAGGCCGCCGCCATCCCGCGCCGTCCTCATTGCTTTTTCGCATCCTTGTCGCCGTTCAGGGCTTTTCCCTTTCGAGGCGACCGCAAATTGTCGAAGCCCATATAGTGGTCGGTATCAGATGTGTTCCATCTGCCGCCCAGGCAGATGATGGCAATGGCCGCGGCGAAGATCAGCAAGACATAAATCTTATCCATGTACCGCCATCTAGGGCGCGGTGATCAGCCGGACACCGGCCGGCTTTTCCGCCGTAGCGGGCGCGTCGCTCAAATGCGGTGCATTTTTGAATTCCATTTGACTGAATAAATATTTGGTGCCAACCTTGCCTCAACCGGGGACGCAAGGCATGGCATTGCGAGGGACCAATCAGGAGTTCGGGCGGCCGTACAACCGACGCATCGTGCTCGAATCGATCCGCCGGTACGGTCCCATCGCCAGGGGCGATATCGCCAGGCATGTCGGCCTCACCGTTCAAACCGTATCGACCATCGTTCGCGAACTGGAGGAGCAGGGTTACGTCCTGTCCGTACGCGAGGAGCCGAAGGGCCGTGGCCTGCCACCGGCGACGCTGCGCATCAATCCCGAGGGCGGCTATGCCGTCGGCATCCACCTGACGCCGCTGGGGATCGACGCGGCGCTGATCAATCTCAGCGGTGACGTGATCGACAGCTTGCACCGCGGGGCCCCCAACGCGACGCCCGATCATGCGTTCGACCAGGTCCGCGCCATGGTCCGCGACCTGACCGGAACGCGCGCCGCGGGCCGCGTCATCGGCATCGGCATGGCGCTTCCCGGCCCGTTCGGCGTGGACACGATGAGCTTCATCGGGCCGACCACAATGGCCGGCTGGAAGGACGTGGCGCTGCGCGAGCGGCTGACGGCGGCGACAGGATTGCCGGCCTTTTTCGACGGCGACATGGCTGCGGCCGCCATGGGCGAGCGCCTCTACGGCATCGGCGCCCAGCATTCCGAATATTACTATCTCTATTTCGGCGTCGGACTTGGCAGCGCCATGATGCATGACGGCAGCGTGCTGCGCGGCGCCTGGGGCAATGCCGGCGAGATCGGCCATATTCCCGTCGTTCCCAATGGCGAGCTTTGCCCGTGCGGCAATCGCGGTTGCCTCGAACGTTATGTCTCGCTCGAAGCGCGAGGGCGCTGGAAGGGCAGCGATGCCGATTGGGTCGCCGAGGTCGGCCCGATCTTCCGCAACGCCATTGCCATCATCGAGAACCTTTTCGACCCCGAGACGGTCGTGCTCGGCGGGCTGGCGGCCCCGGACCTGCTCGAACGCCTGGCGAGATCGGCTGCGCCTCTGCACAATTCGGTTTCGGCCCGCAAGGACCGCAAGACGCCACGCATCGTCGTCGCCGGCGGCGGCCAGCAAGCCGTGCTGCGCGGCGCGGCCGCATTGGCCGTCTCTGGCGTGTTGTCGCCACGCTTCGGCCAGATGTTCACCGCCGAGCGCGAACGCGGCCGCGATATTCTGACAGCCAGGGAGGTTGCCTGATGAGCGAACCCTTGCTGGTGCTCGACAACGTCACCAAGAACTACGGCGCGATCCAGGCGCTGAAGGGTATCAGCTTCTCGATCGGCAAGGGCGAGGTGGTCGCGTTGCTGGGCGATAACGGCGCCGGGAAGTCGACGCTGGTCAAGATCATCGCCGGCGGCCTGGAGCCCACCTCCGGCCGCATGCTGTTCGAAGGTAAGGAGTTCCTTGCCAAATCCCCCGCCGAGGCCAAGGCGGCGGGCATCGAGACCGTCTATCAGGACCTGTCGCTGTGCACCAATGTCGACGTGGTGGCCAATTTCTTCATGGGCCGTGAGATCACGCGCAAGGTGCTCGGCATTCCAGTGCTCGACGAGCGGGCGATGGAGGCCGTGGTCGGCAAGGCGCTTGCCAGCGCCGGCACCCGTATTCCGTCATTGCGCACCAATGTCGAGCATCTCTCGGGCGGCCAGCGGCAAGCCATCGAGCTCAACCGCTTCGTGCACTGGGGCGGCAAGCTTGTGCTGCTCGACGAGCCGTTCGCAGCGCTTGGCGTCGAACAGACGCGGCGCGGCCTCGACATGATCCGCCAAGTGGCGAACCAGGGCATCGGCGTCGTCATCATCACCCACATCATGCAGCAGGCCTTCCAGGTCGCAGACCGGATCGTGGTGATCCGGCAAGGCGTCGTGGCCGGCGATGTCGCACGCAACAAAACAAGTCCCGATGCGGTGATCAACATGATCACCGGGGAGACGCTTGCCGGTGCCGGACCGGCGGGCTGAGGGACAAAAGAGGGGTCCGGCACTAGAGGAGCCAACGACATGAAACGAATACTTCTTTCTGTCCTAGGTATCCTGGCACTGGCAGTTGCCACGCTCACGCCGGCATTCGCCCAGTCCAAGGGTACCGTCTACTACATGGTGCCGACCTTGCTCGATGAGTTCCAGACCGGCTCGGTGAGCGCGCTGGAACTGTTCCTGAAACAGGTCGGCTACGAGATGAAGACGCTGAACGCCGACAACAAGACCGACGCCCAGCAATCGCAGATGAACGACGTCATCGCGCTGAAACCGAAGGCGATCATCCTGGCCGCCGTCGACTTCAACGCGCTGAAGCCGTCGATCGAGGCCGCGCGCGCGGCCGGCATACCTGTCGTGGAATTCGATCGCCAGATCACCTCCACTCCGTCCGACTTCACCTCGGTAGCCGGCACTGTCGAGATCGGCCACGTCGCCGCCGAACAGGCCGAAGCGCTGCTGAAGGCCAAGAACGGCGCTGTGAAGGGCAAGATCCTGCAGGTGCTCGGCGACCCCGGCGATCCCTACACGCTCGACATCCAAAAGGGCTTTGAAGAGAAGATGAAGGCGTTCCCGGACGTCAAGATCATCTCGCTGCCGGCCATGCAATGGGAGGCCAGCAACGCCGGCACCATCGTCGCCGACCAGATGCTTGCCAACCCCGACATCGACCTGATCTTCAGCCACGCCGCGCATCTTTCGGTCGCCGCCGTCGCCTCGCTCGAGGCCGCCGGCAAGAAGCCGGGCGACGTCATGCTGATGAGTTCGAACGGCGCGCCGGTCGGCCTCGACCTGATCCGCAAGGGCTGGCTCAACGTCGAAGTCGAACAGCCGCTCTACGCGCAGGCCGCGGCCGTCGCCATGTTCATGGACAAGGTCGTCAACAAGCAGGAAATCAAGCCCGGCGACTATGACGTGCTTGGGCTGAAATCAGTGGTGACCAAGGAGGCCTGGGGCCCGAACATCAAGATCCCGGGTGCCGCGATCACCAAGGAGAACGTCGACAATCCAGCCTTCTGGGGCAACCAGAAGCCGCCGACGGACACCGTTAAGCCCGTCGAATAAACCTTCCCCAGAACGGCTCCGGGCCACCCGCCCGGAGCCGCCCTGCCCGGCAGAATTGCCCGGCATAGAGCCGCCGCGGCATTCGAACCCAAACCGGATCAGCCCATGAGCCCCCGCACCCGTCAAATCCTCGAGTTCGTCCTCGATAATCTCGTCTGGTTCATGCTGGTCTTCGTGCTGGTGGTGTTCTCCCTTTTCATTCCCAACTATTTCCAGCTCGGTATTTTCGCCAACATCATCGAAGCCTCCAGCGTGCTGGGCGTGATGTCGATAGGCCTGGCGCTGGTCATCATCGCCGGGCACATGGACCTGTCGGTCGAATCGGTGGCCGCGCTCAGCGCCATGGTGGTCGGCATCCTGTTCTGCTCTTCGGGCATCGGCTTCGGCGTACAGTTGCATCCGGACTGGCTGATGGTGCCGGTCTCGCTGCTGCTGGCGCTTGCCGTCGGCGGCGTCATCGGCGCTTTCAACGGATTCCTGGTCGTCAAGGTCAAGATGAGCGCCTTCATCATCACTCTGGCCTCCTACATCTGGGTGCGCGGCCTGGTGCTGGTCATTTCCGGCGGCCGCTCGGCGCAGGATCTGGCGCCTGCCATCCGCTGGTTCGGCATCCAGCGGCTGATCGGTCTGCCGCTCACCGCCTGGATCGCGATTGCCTGCTTCGTCGTCTTCTCGCTGATCATGGCCAAGACGCCTTTCGGCAGGCATCTGGTGATGATCGGCGGCAACGAGACGGCGACCTTCCGCGCCGGCATCCGCGTCAACCGCAACCTGATCATCGCGTTCGTACTTGCCGGCGCCATAGCCGGCCTTGCCGGCTGGCTGCTCGCCATCCGCACATCGGGCGCCACCGCCAATCTCGGCGTCGGCCTGCTGTTCAACGCCTTTGCCGCCGTCGTCATCGGCGGCGTCAGCCTGAAAGGCGGCGTCGGCACCTTACCCGGCGTCTATGCCGGCGTGCTGCTTTTGTCGGCCATCAACACGGCGATCAATCTGATGGGCCTGCCCGCCAACTTCACCCAGGTCATTCACGGCCTGCTGGTGCTGGCGGCGGTCCTGCTCGACGCCTTCAAGCAAACCATTCGCCAGAGGCTCGCATGACCATACGGCCAGAGACCGGAAGACTGTCGGGCAAAGTGGCGCTGATCGTCGGCGCCGCGCGCGGCATCGGCAAGGGCATCGCCCAACGTTTCGCCGAAGAAGGCGCCAGGCTTGTGCTTGCCGACACCGAGATCGAGGTGGGGCGAGCGACCGCCAGTGAACTTGACGCCGCCTTCATCGGCACGGACATCTCGCTTTTGGCCGATGTCGAGGCCGCCGTCGCGCTGGCGCTCGCGCACCATGGCCGCCTCGACATCATCGTCCAGAACGCCGGCATTTATCCCTGGCAATTGCTGGAGAACACCAGCCCGGACGACTGGGATCGCGTCATGGCGGTCAATCTGCGCGGCAGTTTCAATGCCGCTCGCGCCGCACTGGTGCCGATGAAGGCGCAGCGCCGCGGGCGCATGCTGTTCACCTCCTCGATCACCGGACCGCACGTCACCAGTCCCGGCCACGGCCACTATTCCGCGACCAAGGCAGGCATAAACGGGCTGATCCGTTCGGCGGCGCTCGAATTCGCCGGCTACGGCATAACCGTCAACGGCGTCGAACCCGGCAACATTCTCACCGAGGGAATGGAGCTTCACCGGGGTGCTGCCTTCATCAAGAACATGGAAGACGCCATTCCGCTCGGCCGGCTGGGCAGCCCGCGCGACGTCGCCAATGCCTTCCTGTTCCTGGCCTCCGACGATGCCAGCTACATCACCGGCACCACGATTGTCGTCGATGGCGGGCAATTGCTGCCGGAGGGGAGCGACTTCAGGCTGGCGCCGCCGTGAACAACGCGTGAGGGGAACAAGAAAGCCAGCGCACATCATCACTGATGCCAAGCGCAACCGCAGCGTTCCCGCTGGCGGTGATCGACGGGGATTTGGCCCACCGGAACCTCATGGCGATACACCCGTTCTTCCATGTGTGATTCAGGAGATAGCCACAATGGATTGGAACCGCGTCGAAGGAAACTGGAAGCAGGTCAAGGGTAAAGTCAAGGAGCAGTGGGGGAAGCTCACTGATGATGATCTCGACCGCATCGCCGGCAAACGCGATCAGCTTGAGGGCATTATCCAGGAACGCTACGGCATCGAGAAGGATCGCGTACGCCGGGACGTCGACGACTGGTATAGTCGGCAGGGCTGGTAGATAGCAGAGCTGCCAGGGGAGGCGTCTTTGCCGAGAGCCGTTATGCCAGCGGTCGGCGGGCTCTCTCCGCCCTTCCCGGTCATCGGCATAATGGCGCTCCGGCGCGCAAAAAGGCACAACGTCTACACCTGCAAGATCTGCGGCCAGCAAGCCGATATGCGCCACCAACGCCGGTGGATGAACAGCCGGATCATAGGCCCTTGAGATCGGCTGGAACTCGCCCATGTGGCGCAGATGTTCCGTTATCGCGGAATATCGAACCATAAGGTTTTCTGGCATTATAGTTCCTGGCGGACCCCAACCCGCCTGGCCGGCGTCCTGCAAGTCGGGTTTACCCCACCCGCCCCCAAAAAAGGGCGCCGGCCACTTTGGTCCGGCCCGGCGTCAAGTACGTCGTTATTCAAGCAGCCCCACGCCATGATGTTGCAGGTCAAGGAGCGACGCAATCGACGCCCAAGCGGCAGCAACCGAGAAGCCGACCTCCCACTGATGCCAAACGTAATCGTGTTAACCCCCGGCGCCATCACTCATCGAACGGGCACGTGCCGTCGATATGGTAGAGCGGCAAATATGAGGACTATCGCCTTCACTTCGCCGACCCGCCGCGACGAAGGCGTTCGTTGACCATTTTGGCGGAGACATGTTCGATCGCAAAAATCCGAAATGTTTGGCGCCGCACAGCGACAGAGTGGCTCACTAGCGACACGCTGTCGCGGCCATTTCCGTCACCACAAGTTTCTCGAAGTGTGAAAGATTTGTGACAAATGTCTGGTCAAACGCGTTGGATCGCATTAAAGGCGCATTAAACAGCAACCGCGCGCAGAGCCGATGGGGAGTATGGGCCTTTGTACAAGATGAGACTGACAGCTTCACTTGGGATGCTATATTTATTGAGTCTGACGGTGTCGGCTCACGCATATCTCGACCCGGGCACCGGGAGCATGCTGCTGCAGGGCTTGATTGCAGGTGTCGCGGCGGGCACCACCGTGTTAACCATCTATTACAATCGCCTCAAACTGCTGTTGGCGCGCATTTTCGGTAAGAATCGTACAGACCGGAAATGAAAGGTTCAGGACTAGTTTTTGAGGACGGATCGTTCCGAGATCCTTCCGGGTCGGTCTTTGTTTCCGATGGCCGGGTTTTCCGCACAGTGACCGACCAGGGCAAAGCGAGCTATGAGGCCGCCCGGGATGCGGGCATCCTGCTACGTTACGCCGAGCTGGATAAAATAGTCCGGACCAGTGAGGTTGCCCCCGCAGATTGGCCCGAGGTCGTAGGAAAACCAGCTTACGTGTTGGAACACGGAGCGATACCATTCTTGAGCTATCCCTACGAATGGTCTTTCGGTGCGTTGAAGGCAGCAGCACTGCATCATCTTGACCTGCAAATACAACTATTGGCCGAGAATTTTGTCCTTTCTGACGCAAGCGCCTACAATGTGCAGTTCGTTGGCTCCAAGCCCATCTTCATCGATATCCTCTCTGTTAGGCCATATCGGGACGGGGAGTATTGGACGGGTCACAGACAATTCTGCGAGCAGTTTCTTAATCCGCTGCTTCTCCGAGCTGTGAAGGGAATCGCCCACAATTCATGGTTCAGGGGTGCGCTGGAGGGCATTTCCACCCGCGATTTTGCTCGCTTGCTCACATTTTCTGAGCGATTTTCGTGGAACATGTTGACCCACGTCACGCTGCAAAGTCGCCTTGAACAGAGCTCCGTGAATGATCCCAGCAACGCTGTCAAAAGGGTTAGCCGAAGCAGAAAGCTACCGCGGGCGGGGTATCACGGCATTTTATCCCAATTGCGCCGGTGGATCGCACGCCTAGAGCCGGCCGACACCGGCAAGACTGTGTGGGGCGCATACGCGAGTATGAACACCTACTCCAGTCAAGAGGCCTCGACAAAGCGGCAAATGATCCACGATTTCGCGGCATCCGGCCAAGTCGCCACCGCAATCGATCTGGGCTGCAATACTGGCGACTTTTCGGTCGCCGCCTTGGAGGGTGGCGCGAAAGCGGTAGTTGGCTTCGATTTCGATCAGACCGCAGTCGACATCGGATTTTCGCGGGCCGCGTCAGCTAAAATGAACTTTCTTCCGTTGTGGCTGGATGCTGCGAACCCCAGCCCTGATCAAGGATGGGCTCAGAAGGAACGAAAGGGTTTCTCGTCCAGATTCAGAGCTGATGCGGTTCTTGCTCTCGCTTTTGAGCACCATCTTGCCATTGGCAGAAACGTGCCTTTGCACCAGGCCGTCAAATGGATTGTTGACGTTGCTCCCACCGGCATAATCGAGTTCGTCCCTAAGGATGATCCAACAATTCGACACATGCTTGCTCTTCGAGAGGATATCTTCCCCGATTATAACCCTTCTTCGTTCGAATGCGCACTCACGTCCGTTTCCCGCATTGCGAAGAAACAAACAGTGTCGGCCACCGGCCGTACACTTTATCAATTCGATAGGCGATGAAATAAAAAGAGATGGTACTTTATCGGGTATTTTCGAATGAGTATTAACGCCAATCGCATTGTTAGAATTTCGACGGCATTTCTCGCCTTACTGTTTCCAATATTAGTTCTTTTCGTATTTTTTCCATTGGAACTTTATGCGAAAAACGCCAAGGAATTGGGGTATGATATTTGGCTCCCCACTATTTTCATTTATGGTGGCGCATTTATTTTGATATTTGTATCCACTCTAACCTTGTTCGGAATTCGGGATTTCGTAAAAAAGGCGTATTTGCTTCTAGGGGCCTTCGTATTACTCGCCGACGTTTTTGCCCCCGTTCAGCTGAGTCGCTTAGATGGCGCATCATTCGCAAGCCCGGAGCCCATCTCCATCACTGCGGTAGAAGTTGCCATCTTGGTCGCGCTGTTGGCGGTGGGTGCAGTTACGACTCTAGGCACGCTGGTTCGGGTTTTTGCCATCCTATCGATCGCGTTAATTGCCGGATTGGCCACTGTTGCTGCGGGCCTGCCAGTGCCACCGGCTGAAACCGAAAACTCTCCTAAATCCGGCTTGTCTATAAATGGCCGCTCGGACCTTCCAAATATATATCACTTTCATCTCGATGAGATGCAGTCAGATTTTGCACTTGCCGCCATCGAAGAGATGAATGACCGGAGCATTTTTCGCGGGTTTACGTTTATGCGTCGGAATATTTCAAACTATCCGTATACGTTATCGTCGGTTGCGAGCTATCTGACCGGTACCATATTTCGGAGCGGAAGCTTTCCCGCCTGGAGAGCAGCCTTCGATCAAGGATTGCTGAAAGATCTTCGGACGGATGGTTACGCAGTTGATGTTGTGGGGCTTCCGGAGATATTGCAGACAAATGTTGCAGATGTATTCTTCACGCCAGAGCAGATCACCAAGTACCAGTACTCAATAAAGCATCCGCAAATTGTCGAATTTTCTGGACTATTGTTTGCAAAATTGTTTCCAAATTTCTTGACAAATGAGGCCCTGGGGTGGGGACACTCGGCCGGCGAACGGATTAGCGCGGTATTTGAGCGCAAAGCGGAAAGCTACATCCCGAAGACCGTAGAACAAGGCGTCCATCCATTTCAGGCTGTTGTGGGGATGAAATATCTGATCGCGAATGAACAGCGGTTTGCCGCGCGCGGCAGATACACATTGTTCCAAGCGATCCTTCCTCATGGCCCCTACGTGCTCGATGCAAATTGCATGGTCGATCCCGAACGTGCGGCGGTCGGGATCCAGGCTGCCTATAGGTCTCAGGCCAGTTGCGCCATGAAGCTTGTTGTGGAGTTCTTGCAAGAGCTCAAGCGACTGGACCGCTATGACGACGCCATTATCGTCATACAATCTGACCACGGGTCCGGGTGGGCAGGCTTTTTGAATGGACTCGTTGGCTCAGAGATGAGTCCGCCGTATCACTCCGGCATCACCGCATTTGGAGGCACCACCGCAGCATTTGAAAGCAGGTCGATGGCAACCCTCATGATTAAGCCATCTCAATCGGACTCTGATTTTGCGGTATCTGACGGAGAATCGCAGTTGATCGACGTCTATCCCACAATAATGGACGCGATCGGGCACCAGCCTAACCGACCTCACGATGGTCTGAGTTTGTTGCCCTGCCTAACAGGATCCTGTGAAAGCATCCGCGTGCGCCCGCAAAAATTCTTTGTCTATCCGCACGATGGGGGCATTTCTCCGCTGCTAGCCAATACCGTAGTGTTCACGGCCGGACATGCAGTCTTCACACAAACCGAGACTATACCGGTGCCGTAGCGGTTGAACCGCTTGAATATCGCGATGCGTCCCCCCTCGGCCCGCCCGGTTCATGGACGTTGGGCGTTCCGGTGCGGTCGAGGCCAACGCCGCGCCAGCGGCGCTTCGATCGAGGCGATCTCGGCCAAGATGGCCAATTCAATCGACCAGAACAAGGCGCTCCAGAAGACGTACATGCCGGTCAATCTGGTAGCCGTCTGCGCAGCCCGACGTAGGGGCAGGAAACTGCTCGGCCAGGAACGGAATGAATACGAAAACTTGAAACTCTCCGGAAAATGAGAGTTGAAACTTTTTCAAGGGGCGGTAGCTAACCCCTTGAAACTAATGGCGCGAGTGACGGGGCTCGAACCCGCGACCTCCGGCGTGACAGGCCGGCACTCTAACCAACTGAGCTACACCCGCGCATTGACGAGCACGTGTCAGCCGTGTTCGTCGTTGGGCGCTGGATAAGGGGTTCGCCACCGGGTGTCAAGCGCAGGAAACCATCATAACATCAAACTGGAGAAGGTTTTTTGACAGCCGGCGTTTTGTTCGCAAATACGGCCCGCAACGACGGCGTCCCACGCTCATTTAGCCTTGCGAAGCTGGCCCCGACCGCTTAAAGGTCCGGCCCGGAGCGGGCGATTAGCTCAGTTGGTAGAGCGCTTCGTTTACACCGAAGATGTCGGCGGTTCGAGCCCGTCATCGCCCACCATTCAGGCGCCTTTCATTCAAACGCCTCAGCCCCTCGCCAGCAGCGCCTCGACCTCGTGCAAGTCCGGCATGGACGGCGCGGTGCCTGGCCTCGTCACCGAAATGCCCGCAACGGCGCAAGCAAAGCGCACGGCTTGCAGGGGCTCCACCCCACGCGACAGCGCGGCGGCCAGGCCGCCATTGAAGGCATCGCCGGCTCCCGTGGTCTCGACCACCGGGCCGGCGCTGACGGCGGCGACATGTTCGGAACGATCCCTCGTGTGCAGCAATGCGCCTTTCTCTCCCAACGTGACGATGACGGCGCCGGCGCCCTTTTCGAGCAGCTTGCCGGCGGCTGCGCGGGCGTCATCGACCGAGGCGACCTTCATGCCGGTCAACTCCTCCGTCTCGGTCTCGTTGGGCGTGAGGTAGTCGCAGAGCGAATAGATGCGGTCGGGGAGCCTGGCCGCCGGAGCCGGGTTGAGGATGGTCGTCACCCCTGCCCCGCGCGCGATCTCCAACGCCCGCAGCGCCGCCTCGATGGGCTGTTCGAGTTGCGTCACGAAGACGCCGGCACCACGAATCAGGGCGGCATTGGCCTCGATGTCGTCGGGCGAGATCAGCATCGCCGCGCCGGGGCTGACGATGATGGCGTTGTTGCCGGTGCCCTCCTCGACGAAAATATAGGCAGCGCCCGTATAGCTGTCGGGCGTGTCGATCACGGCATTCTTCACGCCGGCGTCCTTCCAGGTGCGCTTGGCCATGTCGGCGAAGGCATCGACGCCGAGGCGCGTGAGGAAGGTTGCATCGGCGCCGAGCTTACCGGCCGCAACCGCCTGGTTCGAACCCTTGCCGCCGGGACCGAGGGTGAAGGACGTTCCAAGGATCGTCTCGCCCATGCGCGGCTGCCGCGCGGCGCGATAGGCCGTGTCGGCGACAAAGACTCCGAGGATGACGATCGGCTTGCCGGCCAGCATGCCGCTACTCCGCATCCGGCGGGACCACGCCCTTGCGGAAGGCAAAACAGCCGTAGAAACGGCGCTCGCCGGTCTGGATGACGCAGTAAGCCTGCTTGGCGCGCTCGTAGAAAGCGTAGCGCTCGACCGGCAGCATCGGCCATGGCTTGCCCTCGGCGGCGTCGATCTCCTTTTGCACTTCCTGCTGGACGGGCGGGATCTCGTCCGGCTTGCCGACGATCTCCATGCGCGCGGCCGAATCGTCGACGAACGTATCCAGCGGGTAGAGCGACAGCACCGCCTTCACGACTTGCGCCGCCGGCGCGTCGATGCGCAGCAGCCGCCCGAGCGCCGTCTGGCGCGCCACCGAATCGGAGGGGAAGTTGGTGTCGGCGATAATCAGGTCGTCGCCGTGTCCCATCGCCCGCAATGCCTGGAGCACGTCGGCATTGAGGAGCGGATTGATCCCTTTGAGCATGATATTCCTCGTGAAATGAGTTTGAGATCAGAGACGCTTGCCGGTCTCGGCATCGAACAGATGGATGTGGTCGAGCCGCGGCCTGAGCTTGAGCGTATCGCCGGGCTTGAAGTCGTGGCGTTCGCGGAACAGCGCCACCATCTCGCCGTCCCCGAAACGCAGGAAGACCAGGGTTTCCGAGCCAGTCGGCTCGACCACCGAAATCTTGGCAGGCACGCCATCGGCATGAATCTCGAGATGCTCCGGCCGCACGCCATAGACGACGGCGCGCCCTTCCTCCACGGCGCTGCCGGGCGCGACCGGGAACAGAGCGCCGGCGATGTCAACACCGCCCTTGCGCGCGACGCCCTTGAGCAGGTTCATCGACGGAGAGCCAATGAAGCCGGCGACAAACAAGTTGGCAGGCCGGTCGAACAGTTCCAGCGGTGCGCCGACCTGTTCAATGCGGCCGTCCCGCATCACCACGATCTTGTCGGCCATGGTCATGGCTTCGATCTGATCATGCGTGACATAGATGGTGGTGGTCTTCAGCCGCTGGTGCAATTCCTTGATCTCGGTGCGCATCTGCACACGCAGCTTGGCGTCGAGATTTGAGAGCGGCTCGTCAAACAGGAACACCTGCGGGTTGCGCACGATGGCGCGGCCCATGGCGACGCGCTGGCGCTGGCCGCCGGAAAGCTGCCGGGGATAGCGTTTCAGATAAGGGTTGAGGTCGAGGATGTCGGCGGCGCGCTTGACCCGCTCGGCAACCACGGCTGGATCGGTTTTGCGCAGCTTGAGCGCAAAGGCCATGTTCTGCTCGACTGTCTTGTGCGGATAGAGCGCATAGTTCTGGAACACCATCGCGATGTCGCGCTTGGCCGGCGGCAAGTGGTTGACCACACGGTCGCCGATGGCGATCGTGCCGCCGGAGACGGTCTCCAGCCCCGCCACCATTCTCAGCAGCGTGGACTTGCCGCAACCCGAAGGACCGACCAGCACCACGAATTGGCCGTCAGATATATCGACGCTGACTTCGTGCAGAACCTTGACGGTTCCAAACGCCTTGGCCACTTTGCTGATCGCGACTTGAGCCATATCTCCCCCATCGGCTCCATTGCCGTATGCGCAGAAGCTAACCAACGCGACCTGCCAGGGCAAGCCGGTCTCTTCCCGACAAAAACCCGGTCTCGTTGACACGGCGTTTGGTTGCGAGAATAGTGACGGGCGCTGGTCCGAATACCGGTCGCCCGAACCAAAAAAACGGAACTTCAATCGAGCAGGTGGGGTCCTGCATCGTTCGTTTCCGAACCGGGAGAATCGTTTGGCGCTCCAGCGCCTGAGAAATTTGGCCGCATTCACAACAGATATTCTGGGAGGAACATCGATGAAAACAGGTCTCTACGAAACGCTGGTCCGCGCGGGGGCAACCCGACGCGACATATTGAAGGGCGCGGCCTCGATGGCCGCGATCGCTGCCGCATCCGGCGCCGGGCTCGGCGCCCTCACGCGCCCAGCCTCCGCCGCCAGCGAGCTGCGCTCGAAAATCCTGCAGATCCCCGGCGTGGGCAAGGGTCAGCCGACCGACGCCGACTTCCAGAAGGTCGGCGAGCTCTGCCTCGAGGCGACCAAGGCCAATGTCAAGGAAGGCGAATTCGCCGGCGTCGAGCTTACCTTCATGGGTCTCAACAACCAGAACCTGCACAATGTGCTGTTCCGCGGCTTCCTGAAGCCTTGGGAAACCTATACCGGCGCCAAGATCAACTGGATCGATCTGGCGCAGGCCGACTACAATGCCCGTCTGCAGCAGTCGATCGCCACCGGCACGGTCGACTTCGACATCATCGAGATGGGCGCGCCGTTCGAGGGCGACGTCTGCGGCAAGGGCCTCACGTCCGAGATGCCCGACTGGGTCAAGACCCAGATCGATTTCGATGACCTCGTCAACTATCTGAAGCCGCCTGTCGGCACCTGGAACGGCAAGCAGTACCGCGTGACCGTCGACGGCGACGCTCATAATTTCAATTACCGCACCGATGTGTTTTCCGATGCCGACCTCGCCAAGGCCTGGAAGGACGGCGGCGGCGGCGGTGAATGGGGCGTGCCGAAGACCTGGCAGCAGGTCCAGGCGGTCACCAAGTTCCTCAAGGGCAAGCAGGTCAAGGGTCAGGACGTCTACGGCTATCTCGACGCGCCGAAACCCTGGGGCGGATTCGGCTTCTATTTCCTCGGCAGCCGCGCCACCGCCTACGCCAAGCACCCCGACGACAAGGCTTGGCTGTTTGACGCCGACACGATGAAGCCGCGCATCAACAATCCGGCCTGGGTGCGCGCCATACAGGACGTGATCGACGCGCTGCCTTCGGAGCCTGCCGACCAGATCAACGCCGATCCAAACACCACCGCCTTCCAGCAGTTCCTGGCCGGCACCGGCTCGATGGTCACCTGGTGGGGCGATGTCGGCTCGAACGTCAAGACCAACGACTCCTCCGTCGTGGGCGACGTCACCGGCTTCTCGATCCTGCCCGGCTCCGACGATGTCTACAACTCCAAGACCGGGCAGTGGGACAAACTCGCCAGCGGACCGAACTATGCGCCGAACTGCGCCTATCTCGGCTGGGGCGTATACGTCATGGCCCGCGTCGATAGCAACGAGAAGAAGAAGAAGGCGGCATGGTCCGCCGCCGCCCATCTCGGCGGCAAGGACCTGTCGATCTGGACGGCGATGTACCCGTCCGGCTTCCAGCCCTACCGCAACTCGCATTTCGACATTCCGGAGTGGGTGGCGGCGGGCTATGACGAAGCCTTCATCACCTCCTATCTCAAGTCGGAATCGGACAGCTACAACCACCCGAACGCGGCGATCGAGCCACGCATTCCCGGCATCTTCCAATACTATTCAGCCGCCGAGGACATTCTGGCTAACACCTTCGCCGGCAAGATGAAGGCCCAGGAGGGCGCAGACGCCATTGCCGCGGCCTGGGAGAAGCTGACCGACCAGATCGGCCGTGACAACCAGATCAAGCTCTACAAGGCCTCGCTCGGTCTGTAGGCAGGCGTTATGGCCCGGCGGAACCTGTTCGCCGGGCCGTATCTCGGCCGGCTTCGGCCGGTCATTTGCGCAAAAGAGGCAAGAGGCGTGGCTGACCAGACTTCGACCACGAATGCGTGGCCGGCAAATTCCGTGCCGACCGATCTGATCCCGCCCGGCCGCAAACGGCTTGGTTGGGCCCTGATGGCCGTCGCGACGCTCGGCCTTCTGGCAACGATCCTGGTGCAAATCCTCTACAAGAGCGAGGTCGACACGATCGGCTTCGAGACATGGCGGCCCGTGGTCTACGCCTATGTGCTGTGGGGCGTGGCGCTCGGCGTCGGCCAGGTGCTGACGCGCGGCGAAGACGGCCAGCGTGCGCTGTTCCTGCTGCCGGCGCTGCTGTTCACCATCGCCATGGTGATCTTCCCGACCCTGTTCGGCTTCTACATCGCGCTGACCGACTGGAACCTGAGTTCATTCTCGGGCCGCAAGTTCAACGGGCTCGACAATTTCTGGCAGATGCTCGGCGATCCCTATTATCGCAACGCGCTGTTCAACATGGTGCTCTATGTGCTGGCGGTGCTGGTCGAATATGTCATCGCCTTCGGCCTGGCGCTGCTGCTCAACGCGCAGATCCGGGCGCGCAAATTCTTCCGCGTCGTCTTCCTGATGCCGCTGATGCTGTCACCGGTCGCGGTCTCGTGGATGATCGGCAAATCGCTGATGGAGTACCGGTTCGGGCCGGCGGCGACACTGGCCCGCCACCTCGGCTGGGACAACCCCGCCTTCTTCTCCAACCCGATCACCGCCCGTATCTCGATCATGATGCTCGACGCCTGGACCTTCATCCCCTTCATGATGATCATGCTGCTTGCCGGCTTGCAGGCGATGTCGCGCGAGGTGCTGGAGGCCGCGCGCGTCGACGGCGCCACGGCCTGGCAAACCTTCTGGCAGGTCACCTTCCCGCTGATGCTGCCGGTGTCGGTGACCGCCGTCGTGTTGCGCATCATCTTCAAGCTGAAACTGGCAGACATCATCATCACGGTCACCTCGGGTGGTCCGGGCGGCGCCACCGATTCCGTGTCGAGCTTTATTTATCGCGAGTACCGGGACCGTTCCAATGTCGGCTACGGCACGATGCTGGCGATGGCCTATCTCGTCATCATCGTGGTGTTCGTGACCTGGCTGCTGAAGGTCGCCAACCGCTTCGTGCGCAATGTGAACTAGTGCGGCAGGGATCATGAGCGTTCAGACCACCGACTATACCCTCTCCGAAATCCGCTCACCGGCGAGCTTCATCACCAGCCGCGTCTTCATCTATGGCGCGCTTGTGTTCTGGGCCTTCATCTGCCTCTTTCCGATCTACTGGACGATCACGACCTCGTTCAAGTCGGCGGTAGACGTGACCCAGGGGCATCTGATCCCCTTCGTCGACTTCCAGCCGGACTGGAAGGGCTGGCGATCGCTTGGCCTGTCGCCGGATTCGATCTTCCAGACGTCGACCGTCCGCGACGAATTCTTCAAGCGCTTCATGAATTCGGTCATCACTTCGGTCGGCGCGTCGAGCCTCGCCATCGTCATCGGCAGCCTCGCCGCCTACGGCCTCACGCGCTACCGCTATCACTTCGCCTGGTTCAAGAACGAGGACATTTCCTTCTTCTTCCTGTCGCAGCTCATCCTGCCGCCGGTCGTGCTCGCACTGCCGTTCCTGGTGCTTTACCGCGAAGTCGGACTGCTCGACACGCGCATCGGGCTGATCCTGCTCTACACGCTGATGGTGCTGCCGATCGTCATCTGGATCATGCGCGACCAGTTCAATTCCATCCCGGTCGAGCTCGAGGAAGCGGCCCTCGTCGACGGCCTGTCGATCTGGGGCGCGTTCTTTCGCATCGTCATGCCGATCGCCCTGCCCGGCATGGTCGCCGCCTTCATCCTGGCGATGGTGCTGTGCTGGAACGAGTATTTCTTCGCCGCCCTTTTGACCTCGACCGACGCCAAGACAATTCCGGTCATGGTGGCGAGCCAGACCGGTTCGCAAGGCATCAACTGGTGGTCGATGGCAGCGCTTGCCACGGCGGCAATCGCGCCCTTGGCCGTCATCGGCATCGCGCTGGAGCGCTACCTGATCATGGGTATGACCGCGGGAGCGGTGAAATAGGCGGCGCCGTCCTTACCTTCTCCACAAGGGAGAAGGAGAACCGCGCTAGCCCCTCAGGATCGTGCGCAGGTGATCCATGATCATGGCAACGCCCTCTGCTCCGAGCGCAGCCGAGGCATCCGGAGCGCTGGCCGTATACCAGCTCGTATTGTCGGCGAAATGGCCGGCATCGACAGCCTCAGGGCATAGCGCCAGCATCAGCGAGGTCTCGCCGATGCCGGCATGATCGAACGGGTACTTGCCGTTCATCTCGGCCGGCATCAGCGGATGCACCTGCACCCAGTTGAAAAAATTGCTGCCCTCGGCATGCTCGGCATAGTAGGCGGCCATCGCCTCGGAGCCCCACCAGCCTTCACCTCGTTCCTTCTCAAGGAAGCGGAAGATCGCCTGACGTCCGGCGGCCTTGAAGGCGAGATCGGTCGGCATGCCGGCGGCGAAATTCTCGGTCTGGTGGTGGATTATGGCGTGGATGTTGCGAAAACCGATGCGCAGCAGGCTGTAGAACAGTTCCTCCGCGAAGGGCGCCAGTTGATTGCCGCCAACCTGCACCGAGCCTGTGCCCTCCGGCGGCGCCACGGCGTAGCTCGCCGCGCCGTAGTAGAAGGGCGGCAGGATGACGATCTCCCGCTCCTTCTCAAACAGCTCCAGCGTCTTGACGACCGCCAGCGTGTCCATGCCGACCGCCATGTGCTCGCCATGGTATTCGAGCACGCCGAGCGGCAGGGCGATCGGCCAGTTCTGGGCGATCGCCTTGCGGATCTGGTGCGGCAGCATCAACTCGTAGCGCATCGCACTACTCCATATTGGTGTGACGGGCCCGCATCGCCTCCGGCGAGGCCGCGGTCAGACCCCTGAGTTTCAGCACCATGACCTCGAACAGCAGGAACAGCGCGCCTTCGAACACCGATCCCATCGGCAGGACCGATGTTTTTTGCGGACCCTGGTCGTCGGCCATGGTCTGCGCCGGCACGAGCAGCGTGAAGTCGGCCAAGCGCGCTGCACTGCCGCCGGGCTGAGCGGTCAGAAGCAGAACCGTCGCGCCGGCCTGGCGCGCCACCTGCATCAGGGTTAGCACGGTCGCGGTTTCTCCAGGCCCGGAACTGACCAGGAAGACATCGCCCTGCGCCACGGGCGGCGTGGTCATGTCACCGACCACCGACACCGGCAGGCCCAGATGATGGAGCCGCATGGCGAAGCCCTTGACCTGCAAGGCCTCGCGGCCGCAGCCGTAGACGACGATCTGCCGTGCTCCTGCAAGCATCTCGCAGGCGGCATCGATCCGGCCGTCGTCGACGCGCGCCAGCACAGTGCCGAGCTCGTCCAGAGCGGTCCTGAACATCTGCGAGCCCCCATCGCTCACGACGGTGCCGTCCAACGATCCGAGGTCGAAGAAGAGTGGAAATTCCCGGTCACGTCTCTCCCCGAACAGCTTGTTTTTATTCATGCTATCACCGCCAAAATCCGTGTCCAACGCCCCTGCGCGCTTTTGCTGTGCCACGAGCGTGATAGTGTCATGTCAGACAAATCAATGAGGCAAACGGCAGGATATGAAGACACGGCATTTCGACCGCATCGGCAATGGCGGCATCAGCTTCACCGAACTCGGCTTCGGCACGGCGCCGCTCGGCAACCTCTACCGCGCGGTCTCCGACGAGGACGCCAATGCGACGCTGGAGGCTGCATGGGCGACCGGCTGCCGCTATTACGACACCGCGCCGCTCTATGGGCTTGGCTTGTCGGAGACGCGGCTCAACCCCTTCCTGCGCGGCAAGAAGCGCGACGACTACGTGCTGTCGAGCAAGGTCGGCCGCATCATGCGCGCCTGTCCGCCGCAAGAGCGCACCGGCATCGGCAAGTTCTTCGACACGCCGTCGCGCAAGGAGGTCTACGACTACAGCTATGACGGCGTGATGCGCTCCTTCGAAGCGTCCCTGGAACGGCTCGGCGTCGACCGCATCGACATTCTGTTCGTGCACGACGTCGACATCTTCACCCATGGCAGCAAGGAAGCGTCCGACCAGCGCATAGAGGAGTTTATGCGCTCCGGCTATTACGGGCTGCTTGCCTTGCGCGACCAGGGCGTCATCAAGGCCTTCGGTGGCGGCATCAACGAATGGCAGGTTGCCCAGACATTGGCCGAGCGCGGTGATTTCGATCTGTTCCTGCTCGCCGGCCGCTATACGCTGCTCGAGCAGGAGGCGCTGACATCCTTCCTGCCGCTCTGCCAGAAGCGCGGCATCGGCATCGTTTTGGGCGGCCCCTACAATTCCGGAATCCTGGCCACGGGGCCGAAGCCGGGTGCCTTCTACAACTACACCGAAGCGCCGCGGGACGTGCTCGACCGGGTGGCGCGCATCGAGGCGGTCTGCCGACGGCATGACGTGCGCTTGATCGAAGCAGCGCTGCAGTTCCCGTTGCTGCATCCGTCCGTCGTGTCGGTGATCCCCGGTGGCCAGCGGCCAAGCGAGGTCGAAAGCAATCGGTCACTGCTCGATGCGAGACTGCCGGCGGCACTCTGGGCCGACCTGAAGAAGGACGGCCTGATGCGGGCGGACGCGCCGACCGGGTAGCTCGCAATCACGAACCTATCGACCAGTAGGAGCGCAAAAGAAAAGCCGGGGCTTGCCCGGCTTTTCTGATATTTTGAAATTTAAAAAAGGCGCTTAATTGACGGCGTCCTTGAGACCCTTGCCGGCCGAGAACTTCGGCACGGTGCGCGCCGGGATCTTTACTTCGGCGCCGGTCTGAGGGTTGCGGCCGGTCGAGGCTGCGCGCTTTGACACGGTGAAATTGCCAAAGCCGACAAGCCGGACATCGCCGCCCTTCTTCAGTTCGCCGGTGATGACGGAGAATACCGCATCGACAGCCGACTGCGCGTCACCCTTCGAAATGCTCGCGGCGTCGGCAACAGCGGACACCAGTTCGTTCTTGTTCATAAAAATTCCCTTCCATGAGAACACCGGAACTCACGACTCATCCGGCAGGAAACGGACTTTAGAAAGAAGCGCTCGCGCAACCAAGTCGAAAAGCCGGGAAAGAATGGAAAAAAGCCCGGAATTCCGGGGTTTTTCACATGAAAAAGCCGGGCGCGAGGCCCGGCTTTCTGTTTGTGCGCTGCAACTTTAGCAAGAACTAATGCGCAAGCGACTTTCCGGCGTCATCCGCAGTGTCCGTCGCGGCAGGAGGATTGACCGGTTCGACCCATTCGATTGGCTCCGGCATACGCACCAACGCGTGGCGCAACGCCTCGCCGACCCGCGAGACCGGGATGATTTCCATACCGTTCTTCACGTTGTCAGGAATATCCGCCAGATCCTTGGCGTTGTCTTCCGGGATCAGCACTTTCTTGATGCCGCCGCGCAGTGCGGCAAGCAACTTCTCCTTCAGACCGCCGATCGGCAGCACCCTGCCGCGCAGCGTGATCTCGCCGGTCATGGCGACATCGGCCCTGACCGGAATGCCGGTCAGCACGGAGACGATCGCGGTCGCCATCGCCACACCGGCCGACGGCCCATCCTTGGGCGTGGCACCCTCCGGCACGTGGACGTGGATGTCGCGCTTGTCGAACAGCGGCGGCTCGATGCCGAAATCGAGAGCGCGCGAGCGGACATAGGAGGCCGCCGCCGAAATCGATTCCTTCATCACGTCGCGCAGATTGCCGGTCACCGTCATGCGGCCCTTGCCGGGCATCATGACGCCTTCGACCGTCAGCAGCTCGCCGCCGACTTCCGTCCAGGCAAGTCCGGTGATGACGCCGACCTGGTCGTCTGCCTCGACCTGACCGAAGCGGAAGCGCGGAACACCGAGATAATCGGCGAGATTGTCCGCCGTGATGTTCACAGTCTTCTTCTTCGTCTTCAGGATCTCGGTCACCGCCTTGCGCCCGAGCTTCATCAGCTCGCGCTCCAGGCTCCTGACGCCCGCTTCACGGGTGTAGGTCTGGATGATGGCGCGGATCGCGTCCTCACTGACGGAGAACTCCTTCGGCTGCAGCGCGTGATCGCGCACCACCTTCGGCAGCAAATGCCGCTTGGCGATCTCGATCTTCTCGTCCTCGGTGTAGCCGGCGATACGGATGATTTCCATGCGGTCCATCAAGGGCGCAGGGATGTTCAGCGTGTTCGCCGTCGTCACGAACATCACACTCGACAGGTCGTACTCGACCTCCAGATAGTGGTCCATGAACGTCGAGTTCTGCTCGGGGTCGAGCACCTCCAGCAAAGCCGACGACGGATCGCCGCGGAAATCCTGGCCCATCTTGTCGATCTCGTCGAGCAGGAAGAGCGGATTGGATTTCTTCGCCTTCTTCATCGACTGGATGACCTTGCCGGGCATCGAGCCGATATAGGTGCGCCGGTGGCCGCGGATCTCGGCCTCGTCACGCACGCCGCCCAGCGCCATGCGGATGAACTCGCGGCCGGTCGCCTTGGCGATCGACTTGCCGAGCGAGGTCTTGCCGACGCCGGGAGGGCCGACGAGGCACAGGATGGGCCCCTTGAGCTTCTTCTGGCGGCTTTGCACGGCGAGATACTCGACGATACGGTCCTTGACCTTGTCGAGACCGAAATGGTCGGTGTCGAGCACGTTCTGCGCGAACGCCAGGTCCTGCTTGACCTTGGAGTTCTTGCCCCACGGAATCGACAGGATCCAGTCGAGATAATTACGCACCACGGTGGATTCCGCCGACATAGGCGACATCGTCCTCAGCTTCTTCAATTCGGCTTCCGCCTTTTCGCGAGCCTCCTTGGAGAGCTTGGTCTTCTTGATGCGGGCCTCGATCTCGGCGGCCTCGTCGCGGCCATCCTCGCCTTCGCCGAGCTCCTTCTGGATCGCCTTCATCTGCTCGTTGAGGTAGTATTCGCGCTGCGTCTTCTCCATCTGGCGCTTGACGCGCGAGCGGATGCGCTTCTCCACCTGCAGGACGGAGATTTCGGCCTCCATGAAGCCCATCGCCTTTTCCAGCCGCTCCTTGACCGAGAGCGTGGCCAGCATCTCCTGCTTTTCGGGGATCTTGATGGCGAGGTGCGAAGCGACCGTGTCGGCGAGCTTGGAATAGTCGTCGATCTGGCTGGCGGCACCAACCACCTCGGGCGAGATCTTCTTGTTGAGCTTGACGTAGTTCTCGAAGTCGGTGACGACCGAACGAGCCAGCGCCTCGACCTCAACCTCTTCCTCTTCCGGCTCGACCAGCGCGGTGGCGCGGGCCTCATGGAAGTCGGGACGGTCGGTGAAGGCGGTGATTTTCGCGCGCGAGGCGCCTTCGACCAGCACCTTGACGGTGCCGTCGGGCAGCTTCAGCAATTGCAGCACGTTGGCGAGCGTGCCGATATCAAAGATGGCATCGGGCTCCGGATCGTCATCGGCGGCATTCATCTGGGTGGCGAGCAGGATCTGCTTTTCCTGACCCATCACCTCTTCCAGCGCCTTGATCGACTTTTCACGCCCGACAAAGAGCGGAACGATCATGTGCGGGAACACCACGATGTCGCGCAGTGGGAGGACTGCGAAGACGCCGTCGCTGGGAGCCTTGGTTATTTTGGCCATTGTCCAACCTTTCATGTCGCGGCCGCCAATCGGCCAACCGCGAATCTTATATTAACGACCGGGGATCGTTCCGCCTACCACCGTTGTGACGGGAGTTTTACAGCACAGAAATCGGGCACCTCGGCCTTCTCGTGTTAGGTGGATGCAGGAGGGCCAAAGATCAAGAGTTAACATCGCCGGCGTTCCATTCCCTCGCGAAGGTCGCATGCCTCTCATGGCAAAACGGCGCCCCGAGGGCGCCGTTCCACAAAAATATGGGTTCAAGTGGCATGTCAGGCGCTGACATTGCCCTTCTTTTCCTTCTGTTCGGAATAGATGTAGAGCGGCCGGGCACTGCCGGTCACCACTTCTTCCGAAATCACCACTTCGCGCACGCCTTCGAGCGCCGGCAGTTCGAACATGGTGTCGAGCAGGATCGCTTCCATGATGGAGCGCAGGCCACGCGCGCCGGTCTTGCGCTCGATGGCGCGCTTGGCGATCGCAGACAATGCGTTCTCGTGGAAGGTCAGGTCGACATTCTCCATCTCGAACAGCCGCTGGTATTGCTTGACCAGTGCGTTCTTCGGTTCGGTCAGGATCTGGATCAGCGCCGGCTCGTCGAGGTCTTCCAGCGTCGCCAGGACCGGCAGACGGCCGACAAACTCGGGAATGAGGCCGAACTTCAAGAGATCCTCTGGCTCCACAAGGCGGAAGACATCGCCGGTGCGGCGATCCTCGGGCGATGCCACGGTGGCGCCGAAGCCGATCGAGGTCTTGCGGCCACGATCCGATATGATTTTGTCCAACCCGGCGAAGGCGCCGCCGCAGATAAACAGGATGTTGGCGGTGTCGACCTGCAGGAACTCCTGTTGTGGATGTTTCCTGCCGCCCTGTGGCGGTACCGAGGCGACAGTGCCTTCCATGATCTTCAACAGCGCCTGCTGCACGCCCTCGCCCGACACGTCGCGGGTGATGGAGGGGTTATCGGACTTGCGCGAGATCTTGTCGATCTCGTCGATGTAGACGATGCCGCGCTGGGCGCGTTCGACATTGTAGTCGGCCGACTGCAACAGCTTCAGGATGATGTTCTCGACGTCCTCGCCGACATAGCCGGCCTCGGTCAGCGTCGTGGCATCGGCCATGGTGAAGGGCACGTCGATGATGCGGGCGAGCGTCTGCGCCAGCAGCGTCTTGCCGCAACCGGTCGGGCCGATCAACAGGATGTTGGACTTGGCCAGTTCGACATCGTTGTTCTTGCCGGCATGGGCGAGGCGCTTGTAGTGATTGTGGACGGCCACCGAGAGCACGCGCTTGGCGTAGGGCTGGCCGATAACGTAGTCGTCGAGAACCTTGAGGATCTCCTGCGGGGTCGGCACACCCTCGCGCGACTTCACCATCGAGGTCTTGTTCTCCTCGCGGATGATGTCCATGCACAGCTCGACGCATTCGTCGCAGATGAAGACCGTCGGGCCGGCGATCAGCTTGCGCACCTCATGCTGGCTTTTGCCGCAAAACGAGCAATAAAGCGTGTTCTTGGAATCGCCGCTGTTGTTGCCGACTTTGCTCATTTTCATGTCCTTTCATGGCCGCCCGCCGATGGTCTGGCTGAAAGGGCGCATACTCTATTTATCGCGGGAATCCGCCGCCGCCAGTATCCCGGCTCCCGCAACGTATTCCGTACGAAACACAAATCAGAAAACGTGGCAATGATTCGCAGCAACCCCACACAAAGCTAAGCCGTCGAAAATCAACATAGCCTTAACGTAGGCAATCCCGATCGTCGAGGGAACAGCCAATTGTGGCCGAAATGCCGCAAGACGCGCCAAAAGCGCGTGATGCCGCCATCCAACTGCCAATATGCCGTTATGCCAGCGCCCCTTCGGCCGCTTCGCGCGACGAAATGACCTTGTCGATCAGGCCGAAGTCCTTGGCCTCGTCCGCGGTCATGAAATGGTCACGGTCGAGCGTCTTTTCAATCTCGTCGTAGCTCTTGCCGGTGTGCTTGACGTACACCTCGTTGAGGCGGCGCTTCAGTTTAATGATGTCCTGGGCATGACGCTCGATGTCGGACGCCTGGCCCTGGAAGCCGCCGGACGGCTGGTGAACCATGATGCGGGCGTTGGGCGTGGCGAAGCGCATGTCCTTGTGGCCGGCGGTCAGGAGCAGCGAGCCCATGGAGGCCGCCTGGCCGATGCACAGCGTCGACACGGCCGGCTTGATGAATTGCATGGTGTCGTAGATGGCCATGCCCGAGGTGACGACGCCACCGGGCGAATTGATGTAGAGGTTGATTTCCTTCTTCGGATTCTCGGCTTCCAGGAACAGAAGCTGCGCGCAGACCAGCGTCGCCATGCCGTCCTCGACCGGACCGGTGATGAAAATGATGCGCTCTTTGAGGAGGCGCGAGAAAATGTCGTAGGCCCGCTCGCCGCGATTGGTCTGTTCGACCACCATCGGAACGAGGTTCATGTAGGTTTCGACGGGGTTCTTCATTCGTTATCTCTTGTCTCGCGGTGGGATTCCGGCGCCGGACATGCTGGCAACTCGGGCAGAATCGGTTCTGGATCGTTATTGTGTAAATAGGATGCCGGCTCATCCTTGTGCAAGGCCGACCCCTCCTAGCCATCTGGGTAAGTCGAATCAAGCTTTCCAGGCGAGATTCGCAACGGCGGGCGCTTCCGCCGGCTCGCGACGGCACCTGCGGCCTGACAGGTAGCAGTTTCTTAACCGCGTCACTTAACGAATGCGCCGAACCCGCTTTTCTCGCGGACCGCTTCCCCTACAATTCAACGTTGAACTTGTGTCCGCGGTTCAACAGGGGGAACGTCATGTCCAGGAAAACCGCATGCTTCGCCATGGCCGGGCTGACCATGCTCGGCTCGATTTCGCAGACGGCGGCCGGCGGCCGCGCCGTCGAATGCTATGAGCCGGTCCAAACGCCTGATGTCTATGACACGGTCTACGAGGACGTGATGATCAGTCCGCCCAGCCAGCAGGTCGACTATGAAGCGCCGATCTACGGCACGCGCGAGCGGGTGGTGATGACGGTTCCGGCACAGGTGACCTATGAGGTGGTGCCCGCAATCACCCGTACGGTCTACCACACAGTCAAGGTCGATGATGGCGGCTATTCCTGGGAATGGCGCGTCATCCACGGCCGCAAGGTGCTGTGCAAGGTCCGGCACAAGGCGCGCTATGAACGCGTCGCCGAAACGGTGGTGATCCGGCCGGAGCGCACAAGGCGCGTCGTCATTCCGGCGCAATATGACAGGATCGCCGAGGAGGTGCTGGTGCGACCGGAGCAAAGGCGCGTCATCGACATTCCCGGCGCCTACCAGACCGTCGCGCGGCGCGTGCTGGTGCGCGAAGGCTCATCCGGCTGGCGGCGCGTGCATATTCCCAGGCATTGCCAGGACTGAATTCAGGCGATTTCGGCTCGCAACCAACGTTTCAGGCCGGCAATATCGCCATCATCGACAGCCGCCGCCACACGCCGGCCGACCGCCGCCCCGAATTTATAGCCATGGCCCGAGCAGGCCGAGACGATCAGGCACTTGCCCGTCTCATGCGCCAGGAATTTCTCATCGTCCGTGAATGTGTAGGCGCAGGTGACCACTTCGGTCACCTCATACTCCTCGATGCGGGCGATCGGCGGTGAAAACAGGTTGCGGATCGCCTCGCCCTCGCCCGGCACCGGCTGCCGGTTCCAGTCGGCGTCGCTGGTCGGCACCCTGTGCAGGCCTGAACCGAATTTCATGCCGGCACCTCGGGTCAGCGGAATCATGTAGCCGTCGGTCTTGCCACCTACATCGAGGACCACGGGCGCAACTTCCCAGACGGCCTTGAGGTCCGCCGGCGGTTCGACATAGGCGAGCGCGGTTCGGTACGTCTTCAGTTCGCCGCCGAGTTCGGGGAACAGTTTCAGCACCCAGGCGCCCGCAGCGACGACGATGCGGTCGGCCTGCATCGTCTCGCCGGACGCGAGCACGATATGCCCTGCCTCGGAGTCGACCGCCGTCACCTTGCTGTTCTCGTAGACGTTGGCGCCGTTGGCGCGCAGCCACTTGGCCAGGCCGGACGCGATCTTGCGGCAATGCAGCGCGCCGCCTTCCGGCGAAAAGTAGGCGTAGCGGAACGAGCCCGGCTCCAGGAAAGGCCAGCGTTCGACCGCGGCATCAGGTTCCAGCAGGTCGAACGGATAGTTTCCCTCCTCCAGCCCTTCCCGGTATTCCTCGGCTTCGTCGCCCGGCTCGCGCGAGACGCAGAGGAAGCCCCTGGAATCGAGATGGTTCTCGCCGAGGTCGGCCCACATTTCGTCCCAGGCTTCATAGGCCTCGCTGATCAGCCGGCCGTAGCCGGTCCCGGCCCGGTAGGCACGGCGAATGATGCGGTGATGGTCGCCGGATGCCGCCAACGGATTGGGGATCGGCCCCTGCTCGACGATGGAAACGCTATGGCCAGCCTTGACCAGCGACCATGCGGTGGAGAGACCGGCGATGCCCGCGCCGACAACGATCACATTCATCAAATCAGACTTTCCGCAGCCGTTGCGGCTGGCTCAACGCATTGGATTGCGGGCGCCAACATACGGTCTGGAACCAGGCTGGCAAGCCGCGCTATTGGTCTGGCATGACCAAATTGACGCCATCCTACCTCGCCTTTGATCCAGCGACCCGTCACCTGAGACTTGACCCGCACGAGTGGGCTTTCTTCCAGGATCCGTACGTGGCCTATGCGTTCCTGCACGATGCATCGAACGTCTTTTTCTGGGAAGAATTCGGGTTCTGGTGCTTTGGCGGCTTCGACGACGTCAACAAGCTGTTGCGCGACCGCCGCTTCGGCCGCCATAACCCGGCGGGCATTCCCGACAGTTGTGGCATCGGCCGGGATAGAACACATCTCAAGGCATTCGACGGCATCGAAGCCAATTCCATGCTGGAACTGGAGCCGCCGGTACACACGCGGCTTCGAACACTGGTCAACCGCGCCTTCGTGTCGCGCCAGGTCGAGCGGCTGCGGCCGCGCGTGGAGGCACTCGCCAACGAACTGATCGATCGTTTCGAGCCGGGCAAGCAAGTCGACCTGCTGCCCGCCTTCGCTTCTCCCCTGCCCATCACCATCATCGCCGAGATGCTCGGCGTGCCGGTCGAAATGGGACCGCAACTGCTCGACTGGTCACATCGAATGGTCGCCATGTACGTGCATGGCCGCACTCGCGAGATCGAGGAGACGGCCAATCGCGCGGCGCAGGATTTTGCCGATTTCCTGCGCGGCACCATCGCCGAACGGCGCAAAAATCCCGGCGACGACCTGCTGTCGCTGCTGATCTCGGCGCAGGAGGGCGGCCAAAAATTGTCGGAAGACGAAATGGTGTCCTCGGCGATCCTGCTGCTCAATGCCGGCCACGAAGCGACCGTGCACCAGACCGGCAATGCGGTGCGCTCGATCTTGGCGCAAGGCGGCGACCCGCGCCGTTTCTTCACCTCAGCCGAGGCAACGGCGGCCGCTGTCGAGGAATGCCTGCGCTTCGACGCGCCGTTGCACATGTTCACCCGCTACGCCTACAAGGAGATCGAAATCGCTCCCGGGATCGTCGTGCAGCCCGGCCAGACGATCGGTCTGCTGCTTGGCATGGCCAACCATGACCCTCATGCCTTTGCCGAGCCGCGGGCCTTCCGGCCGGATCGTGCCGACCAGAAGAACGTGTCGTTCGGCGCCGGCATCCATTTCTGCATCGGCGCGCCCCTGGCCAGGCTCGAATTGCAGGTGTCGCTGAAAACCTTGTTCGAGCGGCACCCAAAGCTCCGTCTTGCCCAAAGCCCAAGCTTCCGTGACACGTATCATTTCCATGGGCTGGAAGCGCTCACCGTCGGCTTCTGAAGGAGCGCAGGCCTGAGCTGTGAGCTGCGCGCAGCTCACAGCCTGATCACATACTCCTTGCGGGTGGTTTCAAGCACTTCCCAGCTTCCCTTGAAGCCAGGTCGCAGCACGAAGCTGTCGCCGGCCCTGACGGTGCGCGCTTCGCCACCCTCCTCTTCGATCACCGAAACGCCGGAAAGGATGTGACAGAATTCCCATTCGTCGTAGACGATGCGCCACTTGCCCGGAGTCGATTCCCAGATACCGGCATAAAGACCGCCTTCGCGCTCCTCGACGTTCCAGGTGCGGAATTTCGGATCGCCTGAGATCAGGCGATCGGGCGCCGGCGCGCCTTCTTCGGCGTCGACAGAATCCGTCGATATCGTCAGGTAATGCTCGGACAGGATTTGCCTCCATGAGAACCGGCCTCGGGCCGGCTCGCCTTACCCCGGCGTTTTGCGCCGACCCTCCTACGAGGGGGAGGCTAGATCAAACTTTGGCGAGTGCCTGTTCGAGATCGGCGACGATGTCGGTGACGTCCTCGATGCCGATGGACAGCCGCACCGTGTCCGGTCCCGCACCCGCCTTGACCTTCTGCTCGTCGGACAGCTGTCGGTGCGTGGTCGACGCCGGATGGATGACCAAGGACTTGGTGTCGCCGACATTGGCCAAGTGCGAGAACAACTCCAACGCTTCGACGAATTTGACGCCGGCCTCGTAACCGCCCTTGAGGCCGAAGGTGAAGACCGCGCCGGCGCCTTGCGGCGAGTATTTCTTTTGCAGGGCGTTGTTCTTGTCGCTGGGAAGGCCGGGATAGTTGACCCAGGCCACCTTGGGATGGTTGGACAGCCAGCCCGCGACGGTGATCGCATTGTCGCAATGGCGCTGCATGCGCAGCGGCAAGGTTTCGAGGCCTGTCAAAATGAGAAAGGCGTTGAACGGCGAAATCGCCGGGCCGAGATCGCGCAGGCCAAGCACGCGCGCGGCGATGGCGAAGGCGAAATTGCCGAAGGTTTCGTGCAGTACCAGGCCGCCATATTCGGGGCGCGGTTCCGACAGCATCGGGTACTTCCCTGATTTCGACCAGTCGAACGTGCCGCCATCAACGATGGCGCCGCCGATCGAGTTGCCGTGACCGCCAATGAACTTGGTCAGCGAATGGACTACAATGTCGGCGCCGTGCTCGATCGGCCGGATCAGGTAGGGCGAGGCCAGGGTGTTGTCGACGATCAGCGGCAGGCCATGCTTGCGCGCGATGTCGCCGATCTTCTCTATGTCGACGAAGGTGCCGCCGGGATTGGCCAGACTCTCGATGAAGATCGCCTTGGTCTTGTCATCGATCTGGCTCTCGAAGGTTGACGGATCGTTCGCTTCGGCCCAGCGCACCTCCCAGCCAAAGTTCTTGAAGGCATGGCCGAACTGGTTGATCGAACCGCCATAGAGCTTGTTGGCGGCGACGAAATTGTCGCCCGGCTGCAACAGATTGTGGAACACGATTACCTGGGCGGCGTGGCCGGACGCGACCGCCAGGGCGGCCGTGCCGCCCTCGAGCGCCGCTATGCGTTCTTCGAGCACCGCCTGCGTCGGGTTCATGATGCGGGTGTAGATGTTGCCGAAGGCCTTCAGCCCGAACAGCGAGGCGGCATGATCGGCGTCGTCGAAAACAAAGGAGGTCGTCTGGTAGATCGGCGTGGCGCGTGCGCCGGTGGCCGGATCGGGTTTGGCGCCGGCATGGACGGCGAGCGTGTTGAAACCGGGCGTGCGGGTCACTGAAACCTCCCTCGAACAAAACTTCTGAAATTCGCCGGCCATTCTTGGCCAAGCTCGACCACGAATGCAAAGAAGAAAATACCCTTCGGCGTGTCATCTTCGACCAGATAGCAGGAAAATACGGCTCCTGCCGGAATAATTTTGCGCCTTCCCCTTGTCTATTTTTGCCGCACGCCGAAACTCTGGAACCCCGACCGCATCAGCGGCTTCTTCGACGACAGCACACCGGAATTGACCCCGGTCCAGCCGATCTCGCCGGACAGCTTGCCGTATTCGATCTTGGGGCAGCGGTTCATCACCACCTTGATGCCGGCGGCTTCGGCGCGCGCGGCGGCTTCGTCGTGGCGCACGCCGAGTTGCATCCAGATCACTTTCGGCAGGGGATCGAGCTTCAGCACCTGGTCGACAACGCCGGCCACCGCCGCCGAGGCGCGAAAGATGTCGACCATGTCGATGGGCTGGGCAATCTCGGCAAGGCTGCCATAGACCGTACGGCCGAGTATCTCCTTGCCAGCATGGCCCGGATTGATGGGGAACACCTCAAACCCCTTGGCCAGCAGGTATTTCAACACGAAATAGCTTGGACGAACGTCGTTGGCGGACGCGCCGACCATGGCGATGGTCTTCACCGAATTGAGGATGCCGGCGATGTAGGCGTTGTCATAGCTATCGTGATTCATGGCTCGTCCTCATACAACGCCTCGGCGAGAAAGCCATCAGGATCACTGCTGAAATCGCGCATCATGCGGAAGTGGTCCGTATCACGAAAATCGGTCGAATCTAGCCCGAACCGGCTGATGCGGAACAGCCGCGCGCCTGGACAGGCCATCAGCAGCGGCGAATGCGTCGCCATGATCACTTGCGCAGTGCCCGACCGATCCATGCGCCGCAGCATCTTGAGAAGTTCGATCTGGCGCGATGGAGACAGCGCACTTTCGGGCTCGTCGAGGATGTAGATGCCTTGCCTGCGGCAACGTTCCTCGAAGAAGCGGATGAACCCTTCGCCATGCGACCAGGACAGAAAGTCGGGCGGAGGTGGCTTGAACGGATCTTCCAGGGCCACCTGGTCAAGATAGCGAGCCACCGAGTAGAAGGATTCGGCGCGAAAGAACCAGCCGGCGGTGACTTTTGGCAACCAATGGCCACGGAAGGTATCTGCCAGCGCGGCACCACTCCTGTCGATGGCGCCGGAATGGTCGACAGGCCGGTAGCCCTTGCCGCCTCCGGCTTCGTCGTAACCGGCGAGCGCGCCGATCGCCTCGAGCAATGTCGATTTGCCGGTGCCGTTCTCACCGACGATGATGGTAATTGGTGTGGTGAATTCGAGTTCGAAGGCGTGACCACGAAACAGCGGCAGGTTCCACGGGTATTTTTCCCAATCGGTCACCCGCTCGGAATCGAGCAGAATGCGCTTGAGATAGGGCGCCTTGAGCCGCGTCAACTGCCTGCGGTAAGCCATCAATCGGGCAGCGAGATCGTACCGTCTTCCGTGATCGGAAAGGCCGGGTTGTGCGCCACTTCCCAGACATGTCCGTCGGCATCGGCGAAATAGCCGTACCAGCCGCCCCAGAAGGCACGGCCTGCCGGCTTGACGATGCGGCCGCCGGCCTCTTCAGCCATCGCAAGCACCGCGTCCACTTCGGCATCGGAGCGGGTGTTGTAGGCGAGATAGACGGCGGCAGGCGCCTTGGCGAAGGTGATGCCGGAATCCTCCTCGGCGCTGGCGCGCGGGAACAGGCCGAGTATAACACCACCCATCTGGAAGAAGGCGACGCCATCGGTGATGCCCGCATGGCGCTTCAGGCCCATCGTCTCGTAGAAGCGCACCGCACGATCGAGATCATCGGTGGCGATGGTGATGATGGAGATGCGCGGCTCCATGACTTTCGTCCTTATTCGTCGGTCCATTCCGGCTTGCGTTTGCCGATGAAGGCGCCGATGCCCTCCTGGGCGTCACGCGCCAGCATGTTCTCGACCATGACCCGGCCAGTATAGCCATAGGCATCCGCCAGCCCCATCTCGGCCTGCGCATAAAACGCTTCCTTGCCGGTCTTCAGCACCGAAGATGATTTTGAAGCAATGGTTTGGGCGTATTTGTTGACAATCTGATTCAGGTACTCGCGCGGCACGACGCGGTTGACCAGGCCGAACTCCTTGGCGGTCGCGGCATCGATGGTTTCGCCAGTCAGGAGCATTTCCATGGCGTGCTTGCGCGAGACGTTGCGAGACAGCGCCACCATCGGCGTCGAGCAGAACAGGCCGATATTGACGCCCGGCGTGCAGAACGTCGCCTCATGCGAGGCGATGGCGAGGTCGCAACTGGCGACAAGCTGCAGGCCGGCGGCGGTGGCAAGGCCATCCACTTCGGCGATCACCGGCTTGGGGTGGCGCACGATCGCCTGCATCAGCGTAGCGCAGGCGGCAAACGTCTCTTCGAAGAAGGCCTTGCCGCGATCGGCGTCGGCGCGGCGCGCTGTCATCTCCTTGAGATCGTGGCCGGCGCAGAATACCTTTCCGGCCGCCGACAGCACTATGACGCGAACGGCCTTGTCGGCCCTGGCACGGTCCAGTTCCTCCGTCAGCGCCGTCATCGCCGCCAGGGAAAGCGCGTTCGCGGGGGGATTGGCAAGCGTCAGGCGCAGCAGGCCCTCGTCGCGCCTAGCCACAACCGGCCCTTCAACTGCGACAGGCTTGATGGCAAGGATTTCGGCCATGGCTAAGGTCTCCGCGATTCCGTTCCGCTGGCAAGGTATCTAATATCGGCTGGGGTTTCATCAACACCGTATCGCTTGCGCCAGTAGGATGAAGGTGTTGCCAGAAACGCGCCGCTTCGCCCATACAGGCTTGGCGCAGAATGAGGACCGAGATGCCCGCCCAGACCAAGCTCGAGCCGGTGCTGACAGCAGCCCAGGTCAATGCGCTGATGGAGACCGTGTTTCCGCAGCTCAACGAAAAGGGCGCGGCCTTTGAGGCAACCGACGTGTTTCCCGGCGGCTGCACCGTGCGGCTCAATGCCGGCGAACGGCATTTGCGTCCCGGCGGTACGGTGTCCGGCCCTGCCTTGTTCACGCTGGCCGACATTGGCGGCTATGTCTGCGTGCTCAGCCATGCCGGGCCCGATGCGCTCTCGGTCACCACCAATCTGAACATCAATTTCGTCCGCAAGGCCGAAGCGGGACCGATCGATGGCCATTGCCGCATCCTGAAGCTCGGAAAGAACCTGATGGTCTTCGACATCGACATCGTCGCCGGCCCGGAGGGACAGACAGTGGCGCACGCCACCGGAACCTATTCGATCCCGCCGAAACGCTGACACGGAGAAGGCCGATCCGGCATCCTGGCCGGAACTCCCGATCGACACGTCCGTTTTGCGGCATGCCCGATCTGAGCACATACCTTGCCTTTCTCGGCGCCGTGCTTGCCTACCAGCTTTCCGGCGTCGGGCCCGATATGATGCTTGTGATCAGTCGCGGCGTCGGACAGGGCTGGCGCCACGCGCTGGCGGCCGCGACAGGCTGCGTATCGGCCGGCGTCGTGCAAATTCCATTACTTGCGATGGGACTTGCCACGCTGATCACATCCTCGCCGCCTCTTTACAGCTTTCTCCAAATCGTCGGCGCCATCTATCTGATCGCCATCGGGGTCAAGTTCCTGTTGGCGCGCCGGCAGGATGAAAGTCGAACCTTTGCCTTTGCCAACACCGGTGGCACTGCAGCCGCTTTCCGGCAGGGCATGATCTGCAATCTCACCAATCCGACGACGCTTGCCTTCATGTTAGCGGTGCTGCCGCAATTCGTTCACCCTTGGGCCGGTCCAGCGGCGTTGCAGTTCGTCATTCTCGGCACGACTATGAAGATGATGGGAATGGTTGTCCTCGGCGCCATCGCGCTGACCTCCGGCGCGGTCGGCGGCTGGCTGTCGCGCCGAAGCAGCTTCGTCGTGTGGCAGGGAAGGCTGGCCGGAGCCATTATGGTCGCCGTCGGAATCAGACTCCTGCTTGCAGTGACGAGTGGCCGGCGGTGAGCGAAATACCAGCCGTTTTGGCGGTAGGCCGTGTTGTAAAATAATACCACATAGTTTAGTACTTGAAATTTAACGGTTTTTCGTTTTCGTTGACTCCCGATGATGCTTGACGAGGGCTACCCTCCTCCCCTATAAGCCCTCACGAAGCAGCGGCCCGCAAAGGCCGCCGTTTTGTTATTGGCGGCGGGCAAGCGCTTTTCGCCAATCCAAGCAACAAGAAACGCCTTCCTTATCGTTTGTGGATTGGGGAAGGTCCGAACCGAAAGCAGAAAACATGACAACCTTTTCGCAGAAGCCTGCGGATGTGGTGAAAAAGTGGATCCTGATCGACGCCGAAGGTCTCGTCGTCGGCCGGCTCGCCACCGTTATCGCCAATCATCTTCGCGGCAAGCACAAGCCGACCTTCACCCCGCATGTCGACGACGGCGACAATGTCATCGTCATCAATGCCGACAAGGTGGTGTTCACCGGCAAGAAGTTCACCGACAAGGTCTATTACTGGCACACCGGGCACCCCGGCGGCATCAAGGAGCGCACCGCGCGCCAACTGCTCGAAGGCCGTTTCCCCGAGCGTGTCGTCGAGAAGGCCGTTGAGCGCATGGTTCCGCGTGGCCCGCTCGGCCGTCGCCAGATGAAGAACCTGCGCGTCTATGCAGGCGCCGAGCATCCGCATGTCGCCCAGCAGCCAGAAGTCCTCGACGTGGCCAAGCTGAATTCCAAGAACAAGAAGGTCGCATAAGATGGCTGAGCTTTCCTCGCTCGCAGAACTGGGCGCCGCCACCGGCAACACCAATACGCAGGCCGCGGCACCCGTCCATGTCCAGAAGCTCGACAAGTCGGGCCGCGCGTATGCCACCGGCAAGCGCAAGAACGCCATCGCGCGTGTTTGGGTGAAGCCAGGTTCGGGCAAGATCGTCGTCAACGACAAGGAATTCGCGACCTATTTCGCGCGTCCGGTCCTGCAGATGATCCTCAACCAGCCGATCATCGCCGCCAACCGCTCGGGCCAGTACGACATCGTCGCCACGGTCATCGGCGGCGGCCTTTCGGGCCAGGCCGGCGCTGTGCGTCACGGCATCTCCAAGGCGCTGACCTATTACGAGCCGGCGCTGCGTGCCGTGCTCAAAAAGGGCGGCTTCCTGACCCGCGACAGCCGCGTCGTCGAGCGCAAGAAGTACGGCAAGGCGAAGGCCCGTCGTTCGTTCCAGTTCTCGAAGCGCTAAGCGCATCGCAGCTTCACAACCGAAAGGCCGCCTCCGGGCGGCCTTTTTGCGTTGCGCATCACTATTGAGCGGAATGGTCGGCGTCGCGGATGAACAGGAACGCGCAAAGTGCCGAGCCGGCCACCGCGAGCGCCGAGGCCAGGAATGCCAGTTGCATGCCCTCGATCGTGCCCAGCGCCAAGGCGGATCCGAACAGCGCCACCCCGATCGCGCCACCCGACTGGCGCACGGTGTTGAGCACGCCCGATGCCGTTCCCGACATCTCCGCCGGCACGGAAGACAACAGCGCGGTGGTCATGGCCGGTACGGCAAGACCAATGCCGACCGGCAGGAACAGCAGGCGCCACAGCAGCGACAGGTAGGACGTATCGGCCTGGATCAGCGCCATCAGTCCGAAACCGGCTGCCCCGACGAACAGGCCAATCGCCATGGGCGATCGTGGGCCATGATTTGCGGCAATGCGCCCGGCGGCAATGTTCGACAGGGTGACTGCCGCCATGAACGGCAGGAAGGCCAGCCCTGTCATTTCGGGAGAAAAATGCCTTTCCTGCTGGAAATACAGGCTGAGCATGAAGATCGTGCCATAGAGCGTCAGGTTGACGGCCAGTCCCACGAGGCTAGTCACAGCCGGCACGCGGCTGGCAAAGAGACCGAGCGGAAACATCGGCGCCCTCGTCCGGCTCTCGACCAGCAGGAACAGGCTTGCGGCCACCGCCGCCAATACCAGTCCGCCGATGACCGGCATTGAGGTCCAGCCCGATGAACCGGTTTCGATAAAGGCGCCGGTCAGCGAAAACAGCGCCAGCACGACAAGTCCCTGCCCCACCCAGTCGATCGGCGGCCGCTCGGCCTTGAGCGGCGTTTCCTGCAGAAACCGATAAGCCATCCAGATGGCGAGAGCGCCAATGGGCAGGTTGACCAGAAAGATGCTGGCCCAGCCAAGCGACGCGACCATGAAGCCGCCGAGCACCGGCCCTGCCGACAGCGCGATGCCGCCCGCCGCCGTCCACAGCCCAACGGCGCGTGCCCGGCGCGCCTTGTCGGATGCGTAGGCGCGATTGAGGAGTGCCAGCGAACACGGCATCAGCAAGGCGGCACCCGCGCCTTGTGCAGCGCGCGCCGCAATTAGCAACCAGGCACTCTGAGCCAAGCCGCAAGCCAGCGAAGCAATGCTGAACAGCGCCATGCCGCCAACGAAAACGCGGCGAGCGCCGACCCTGTCGCCGAGGGCGCCGCCGGCGAGCAGCAGCGAGGCGAAGGCAAGCGTGTAGGCGTCGACGACCCATTGCAGGCCGCCGACCCCCATCGACAGCCCAGTACCGATCCTGTTCAGCGCGACGTTGACGATGGAGACATCGAGCTGCACGACCACGAAGCCGAGGCTGGTCGCAGCAACGGTGGCGGCATAGGCGGCAGGGCGCTTGATAACGATGGTATCGGGCATGCCCATGGATAACGGGTTTCCCCTGACACCGTTGCGTCAGCAGGCGCCGGCCTGCGACACCAGGCCGGAACTTCAGCCGCGGCAAATCAATTGATGCTGGCGGTCGCGGCAGGTTCGACGCGTTCGCCCGTCCCCGCATAGGGCACGCGAAACCCATTTGCCGCCAGCCAGCCTATCGCCGCCTTCGGCTCATCGGTCTGGATGATGGTGGCGCCGCGATCGGCCCAGAAGCCCCAGGCTTCACGCGGCAGGCTGGCCTGAACCGCCAGTTCATCGCCCCGGCCGCCGGCAAGGAAGCCGCCCGGCTTGTTGACGATGGCGTAGGTGTCGGCCCAGATGTGCCAGTCGCCCCTCACCGCGGCCGCGCGCATGCGCGTGCTGAACAGTGGCCCGCCATTCTCGGTCAACGTCTCCCCGCCGGCGCGCCAGTTGATCAGCTCGATCGCGCGCGGCGCAAAAGCATGGTCGACCGTCGCGGCGAAACCGGCGTCATGCACTGCGTCGTCGGCGATGATCGGCATGAAGTGAACGCCGCCGCCGACCGCTTCCATGGCAGCCTTCACCGTAGCGATCCTGGTCTGGTTCCACAGGTTTTCCTTGACGATGACCTGGTCGGCCATGCCGAGATCTCGCGCCACCGCGACCATACCCGACAGGTCCCCAACCTCGAGCTTGTTGTCGAGATTGATGAGGATCTGGTCCCGGGTCGCCAGCAGCATCTCGCGCAGCGTCGAGACTGTCTCGTCGGTTACGGCGCCCGTGCCTTCGATCACCAGCCGGCAACTCTTCAGTTCGGCCAGCGTGTACTTAACCACCTCACCCTTGCAGGTCGTGGTGCGATCAAGCCAGCTGTCATGCATGACGACAAACTCGCCGTCCTTCGAGCGCCGGATGTCGACCTCGACGATCTCGGCGCCGATCGCGATCGAGCCTTCGACGGCGGCGAGCGAATTTTCCGCATAGAGCGTCTTGCCGGCCTGCATGCTGCCGGCGCGATGCGCGGCCACCATGACGTGGTCGCGCCATCGGTTGGCATGTTCGAAGCGGTCGAGGATCTGCCTCGCACGGGTTTCGCCCGCCATTGACTGGCTGGCGGAAGCCGCCAGCGTGACGGAAAACAGAAGGCTCGGCCAGAAGGTCCGCATCGAGAATCGCTCCATTCCGGATCGAACCGGGAATAGGCGATGCCCGTGACGTCTAGGTGAACGAAGCCGGCTAGCGGTTGCCAGCGATATGTCGCCTCAGATGCGTTTCGACAGTCGGCGGAACCAGGCCATCGCAGGCATCTCGACGAAACGCCAGGTAATCCAGGAGACACCTATCGTGGCAAGGAGCATGACGAGGATCGCAACGTCCCCCGCCCAGCCGGCGCCGAAGCCGGTCGCCGGCTCTCCGCGCAAGACGATGTCGCCGACAAGACCGAGGCCGAGCTTGCGCTCGACCAGGCCGGCGACGTTAATCATGCGCGCCTGGACGAAGATGTGGACCATGTAGATCGAGTAGGACAGCGCGCCGAGCGTCAGCATGAAAGGGGTTCTCAGGAAGACACTGATCCAGCCGCCCTCATGGGCAAAGAGGAACAGCGCCAGCGCGAACACCAGCGGTGCTGCGATCCCGGCATCATTGTCGCCCGCCAGTGCGACGAAAAGCACAATGACAGCCGCCATGACGATTTCTGCAAGGGTCCAGCTCAGCAGCGGGCCGGTCCGGGCAAGCGCCTGTCGCGCGCCTGCAATGGAATCATGCTGGAACCAGGCAAGCAAGGCGCCGAGTGAGAAGCCGTACAGGCAGCGTATGAAGCCGAAATCGAAGGACACATCCATATGGTGGGTCGAGAAGCCAAGCAGAAACAGCGGCGCGGTGATGGCGGCGGCGACGAACCACACCCAGGCGCGTGCCCCGGCGGTGAAGACCACTCCCGCGAACAACAGGTAGGCGAAGAACTCCGCCGAAATGCTCCAGCTTGGCGCATTCCAAGTCAATTGGTCCTCGAAGCCGACCCCCTGGAGCAGCAGCAGGTTGGCAAGCAGGCTCTGGAGGCTGAAGCCGCCGGTGAAGGGAGCGGCACCGGCGCCATGCACCTGCGGCAGCATCAGCCGCAGCAGCTCGAATCCGGCAAAAGCGGCGAGCATGAGAAAGTGCAGCGGATAGATGCGGCCGAAGCGCACCAGCGCAAAGCGTGCGACCTCCCGCGGCTGGTTCAGCCGCCAGCCATAGGAGCTGGCGATGACGAAACCGGAGAGAACGAAGAAGAAGTCGACAAACAGATAGGACGAACCGACAAAGGCGCTTTGCGAGATCGTCGAAGCAGTCGGGAAGTGGAACAGCGCCACCAGCAGGGCGCAGATGCCGCGCCACGAATCGAGAACCAGGAACCGCTCACCCGCCACCGTGCCGGACTGGATCGACGCCGCGCCATGGGGAGAATCAAGAAACGCGGTCTGCGTCATGATGATACAATCCTGTCTCGCGGCGGCACCGCGCCCGCGCCGTTTCGTTTCCCCAAGCTGTGACTGGCATGTTGCGTGCCGGTTCTGTAGTTGTTGCACCCCGATGAAAACCAAGGATCCGTAATGGCGAACAAGAACATCGACCATGCCTTCACAGCCCGCTCGAAGACGGGCGCTTCGCTGGAGCCGACCTATGCCGGCGCGCTGTCGTTCATGCGACGCAAATACACGAAGGATGTGAAGGGCGCGGACGCTGTGGTTTGGGGCATCCCTTTTGATGCCGCCGTCACCAATCGGCCCGGCGCGCGTTTCGGGCCGCAGGCGATCCGCCGCGCCTCGGCAATCCTCGACAACGATCCGCAATATCCCTTTTCGCGCGATCTGTTCGAGCACCTCGCGGTGGTCGACTATGGCGATTGTCTGCTTGATACCGGCAACCACCAGAAGACGCCGGGGACGATCGAACGCGAGGCGGCCAAGATCCTGAAGTCAGGTGCCTTCCTGCTGTCGCTGGGCGGCGACCATTTCGTCACCTGGCCCCTGCTCAAGGCACATGCCGCAATCCATGGCCCGCTCGCTCTGGTGCAGTTCGATGCGCACCAGGATACCTGGGAGGATGACGGCAAACGCATCGACCATGGATCCTTCGTCGGCCGCGCGGTCAAGGAAGGCATTATCGATCCCGACCGCTCGATCCAGATCGGCATCCGCACCCACGCGCCCGACACGTTCGGCATCAAGATCCTCTACGGTCACGAGATCGAGGAGATGCGTGCATCCGACATCGCCTACGCCATCGTCGACAGGACGGGCGGCAAGAAGACCTATCTCACCTTTGATATCGACTGCCTTGATCCCGCCTATGCACCCGGCACCGGCACGCCGGTCGCCGGCGGGCCGTCCTCTGCAAAGATCCTGTCGACGCTGCGCCAGCTCAACCAGATCGATATTGTCGGGGCCGATGTCGTGGAGGTTGCGCCGGCCTACGATCACGCCGATATAACGGCGATTGCCGGCTCGATGATCGCCATGCAGTATCTCGGCCTGCTGGCCGAGCGGAAAGCACGGCTCGAAGAGCTGAACAACGGCAGCCACAACGGTGCCGCGGTGAACCAAGGCAACGGCATATAGTTTTCGATATCAGGGAATTTGATCAGCCAATGAAACCGAAAATCTTCATCGACGGCGAGCACGGCACCACCGGTCTCCAGATCCGGGCGCTGCTTGCCGAGCGCGGCGACCTGGAGATCATTTCAATTCCCGCCGAGCGCCGCAAGGAAACGGCGGCGCGAGCCGAATTCCTCAATGCCGCCGACGTTGCGATCCTGTGCCTGCCGGACGATGCGGCGAAGGAAAGCGTGTCGCTGATCTCCAACGAGACCACCAGAGTCATCGATGCTTCGACCGCGCATCGCGTCGCGCAAGGCTGGGAATATGGCTTTGCCGAGATGGACAAGGAGCAGGCGAAGAAGATCGGGGCGGCAAAACGCGTCGCCAATCCCGGCTGCTGGCCGCAAGGACCGATCGCGATGCTGCGGCCGCTGGTCGCCGCCGGCCTTCTGCCCGCGGATTTCCCGGTCACCGTCAACGGCATCTCCGGTTATTCGGGCGGCGGCCGCCCGATGATCGAGGACTATGTCGCCAAGGGCGAGGACGCCTCTGAATTTCTACCCTACGGGCTCACCCTCCAGCACAAGCACGTGCCGGAGCTCAGGGCCTATGCGAAACTGTCGCACGATCCGATCATGCAGCCAGCGGTGGGCAATTTCGCGCAAGGCATGATCACGGTGGTGCCGCTGCAGCTCGGTGGCCTCGACCATGTGCCGACCGGTGCGGAACTCCATGCAGCCATCGCCGACCATTTCGCCGCCATCAAGGGCGGCGTGGTCGAAGTGGCGCCCTATGCGCATCTGGAGCGCATTCCGGAGATCGATCCGGAAATCTACAATGGCACCAACCGCATGAAGCTCTACGTCTTTGCCAATGACAAGCGCGCGCAGGCCCTGCTGCTCGCCGTTTACGACAATCTCGGCAAAGGGGCATCGGGGGCTGCCGTACAGAACATGGACCTGATGCTCGGCCTCTGATGGCGGCACCGGCATTTCCGGACCGTTGGAAGATCAGCGCGCCCGAGCTCATCGCCGAGACCTTTTCGAGCCGCATCTGGAAGGTGCGGCGCGAGGACGGCTCGCCGGCGATCGTCAAGGCGCTGAAGCCATTCGATGACGTCGCAGACGAGTTGCGCGGCGAGCATTTCCTTGCCTGGCGGCGCGGCGAAGGCGCCGTGCGGCTGCTGGGCCGCGACGGGCATTCCATGTTGCTCGAATATGCCGGGGAGACCATGCTGTCGCATGTTCTTGCCGAGCAGGGAGATTTGGCCGCCACGGAAATCGCGGCGGAGGTGATGGCAAAGCTGTTTTCGCCATCGGATCACCCCGCTCCGCCCGACCTGCAGCCGCTTCGGGAACGATTTTCCAGCCTGTTCAAGAAAGCGGAGGCCGACCGTGTCGTTGGCCGGAACAGCCTTTATGTCGAAGCGGCGGAAATCGCCGACCGGCTGCTGGGTGGTCCGCATGATATCAGGCCGCTGCATGGCGACCTCCATCACGACAACATCATGCACGGAGCACGCGGCTGGCTGGCGATAGATCCGAAGGGCGTTCTCGGCGACCCGGGATTCGATGCCGCGAACATGTTCTACAATCCTCTTGATCGCGACGACCTTTGTCTCGATCCCCCACGGATTGCCGGGATGGCTGAAGTTTTTGCGCGAACGCTGAGCCAGACGCCGGCGGCAATACTGGATCACGCCATCGCCTATGGCTGCCTGTCGGCTTCCTGGCACCATGAGGACGACAACGCGATCGAGGAGAACCGCGAACTGTCGGTCGCAGCAGCGATCCGAACGGTACGGCTCGGCTTCTGATCCGTGCCGCCTTGCGTCAGGCGGAATTCGACGGCGACAAGACGATGGCGCAGTCGAACGTTCTGGATGTGACCGGAGAGACTCAGCGTCCGAGGGCGATCTCGTGGGGCAAGGGATATGCGCCCTTGGTGCCGCGCCAATGCGCGGCGGCGAACCCCAGCACGATCAACGCGAATCCCTGGTGGGTCAGCGCCATGTGCAGCGGCACATGCATCAACAGCGTGCCGATGCCGACGGAGGCCTGCACCAGCACCAGGGCAAACAACAGCGTCGCGCGACGAGCATGCGTTGAACCGGGCAGACGGCGACGCGTGGCGATCATGTGCCACAGGGCGACGACGAACACCGTGTAGGCGCCGATCCGGTGCACGAACTGCACCGTCTTGGGGCTTTCGAAGAAATTGCGCCATGCCGGCTCCAGGATCAGCAGATCGCCGGGAATGATCTTGCCGTCCATCAGCGGCCAGGTGTTGTAGCTCAGGCCAGCGTGGAGCCCGGCGACCAGACCGCCGAGATAGATCTGGATCAGCGCCAGAAGCACTATGAAACCAGCCAGTTTCTGGGTCGAACGATCGGCCGCAGGTTCCGAATGCGGCGCCAGGCCGCGCGCGACGACCATGGTCGCCGTGAAGATCAGGGCGGCAAGCGTCAGATGGGTGGCGAGCCGGTACTGGCTGACCGAGACGCGGTCGACCAGACCCGAGGCAACCATCCACCAGCCGATGGCGCCTTGCAGACCGCCGAGAAGCAGGATGCCGACCAGCTTCGGCCCCAGTCCGCGCTCGATGCGGCGCGCCGCCCAGAAGAACAGCAGCGGCAAGGCAAAGACCAGGCCGACGCTGCGCGCCAGGAGCCGATGCGCCCACTCCCACCAGAAGATCGACTTGAATGCCTCGATGCTCATGCCCTTGTTGAGCTCGGCATATTGCGGGATCTGCTGATAACGCTGGAATTCCTCTTGCCATTCGGCGTCGTTGAGCGGCGGGATGACGCCGTGGATCGGCTGCCACTCGGTGATCGACAGGCCGGACTCGGTGAGCCTTGTGGCGCCGCCGACCAGCACCAGCGCGAACAGCACCAGAAGCACCACGTAGAGCCAGCCGCGCACCAGCGCGCGGTTGTGCAGATCGCGGTCACGCGCCTCGTAAGGCGCGGCAGTAATGGCGGCCATGGATTTATCCCGGCAGGTTGAAGTCGCGGATTGGTGGACCATCGCATTCCCGCATGCAAGACCGGGCGGCGCGGCACGCCGTCGCGCCGCGTCTGTCGGGTTGCACAGCTTCGCGTCAAGGCCTATGGCCAAGCCGACACATTGAGCTGGGCCGCACTTTACCCCGGCTCCAGGAGGCCAACCATGCCCGTGCGCCTGAAAAAGCTGATCGGAATGTTCCTGCTGGTGGCGCTTGTCGTCATCTACGCGCTGGTCGCATCGATCTTCGCGGTCGCCCGGCTGTCCGAGGCGGGCCCGTGGACGCATTTCCTGTTCTTCCTGCTAAGCGGCCTGCTCTGGGTGCTGCCGGCCATGGGCATCATCAAATGGCTGATGCTGGAGCCTCGGCCCAAGCGCTGACCGTTGCCGGTCGGCCTCAGATGGTGACCACCATCTTTCCGGCATTGGCGAGCGGCGTCGTCACGCCAGACAGCATGGTGCGGATGTGGGCGAGGTTCTGATAACGGCCGTTGACCGAGATGCGCGGCAATGCGTGCAGGAAGCCGGCGTGTTCGGCGCGCAGCACGCCATGACGGGTGGTCACGGCCGAGGTGTAGCCGGCATCGCGGACAAAGCCCACTTCGCGGCAGCCGACGGCGCTGGCATAGCCGTAGGGATAGGCGAAATGGCGCGGCTCCTCGCCCAGCTCGGCTCGCAGGATGGACTTCACCCCGACGATTTCGTGCCGCGCGTCGGCTTCTGAAAGCCGCTTCAGATTGCTGTGGTTGATCGTATGAGCACCGATCGTTACCAGCGGATGCGCTGCGATCGCGCGGATCTCCGACCAGGTCATCAGCGTGTCTACGCGCGGCCGGCCGGCGTCGACGCCTTTCGCATGCGCCAGTTCGCGCAGCACGGCGCGCAGGTCCTCCTCGCGAACCTCGGTGGTGAGATAGGTGTGCAGCCGTGCGATGGCCTGGAGCTTTTTGGCCGGGCTGGTGCAGTCGATCGTCGTTTGCCCGTCGGACGTCGTCAGGGTCAGGCGATCGCCCGCGTTGACGAGATCCTCGACCACGTCCCACCACAGATCCGCAGTGCCGTTGATCAGCCCCGGAGCCACATAGATGGTGATCGGCGCGCCGTGCTTTTCCAGCACCGGCAAGGCTTCGGTCATGTTGTCGCGATAGGCGTCGTCGGCGGTGATGGCGGCGAACTGGCCGCCCTTGCCGCGCGCCGCGATACGCTCCACCGCCTCGTCCATCGAGACGAAGGCGTAGCCATCCGCCTTCAGGCCGGCGATCATGGCGTCGAGGAAGTCGGGCGCAATGTTGAGATGACGGTTGACGCTGTCGGGCTTTTCGGGCTTTGCCGTAACGCGGTGCAGCATGAGGATGGCGCCAATACCGCCGACCAGCGGTTTGGCCAGCGGTGCGAGGCCGGTATAGCGGGCGACGTTGAGCGCCAGCTTTCGGATTGCCTCCCCGCCGTCGATCATTCCTTCACCTTTTGCGCCTAGGCTGAACCAAGCACGGATACGCCTGAGCGCCCCCAAATCGGCAGCAATACGCCCTAAGGATTGAGGTATGGTTGACGCGGCCGCGTCATTTGACGGCAATCGCCTGGCGGCAATCGAAGCCCCGCCCAGTGTGCCGCCAATAGAGCCGGCTGGGCTGTCGGTTTCCACCGCTTCCGCCGATGGGCTCGCGGCCTATGCCGCGTTCTGCCGCTCCGCCGTGTTCGCGCCGGCGCAGAGCGCGGCTTGGATCCGCAACTGGGCCGCGCAGGTCGAGCCGGACCCGGTCGTGGCGATGCTGAATTGCGAAGGCAGACCGGTTTTCGCACTGGCGCTGGAGGTCGTCGGCCATGGGCCATTCCGTGTTGCCCGCTTCATGGGCGGCCGCCACGCCAATGGCAATTTCGTCGCCGCCGACCCGCAATGGCTTGCCAGGGCGGACAGTGCGGCTATTCGTTCGACCCTGGCGGCCATAGCCGAGGCTCGCCCCGACATCGATCTCGTCGCCTTCGAACGCCTGCTGCCCGACCTCGATGGCGTAGCCAACCCACTCGCCTCGTTCGATTATTTCGACAGCCCGAACCTGTCGCTCGCCGTCGACCTGGTCGGCGGTTTCGATGCACTGCTCTCTCGCGCAAACGGAAAGCGCAAACGCAAGAAGCACCGCTCGCAGACGCGCAAGTTCGAGGCCATCGGCAGCCATCGGCGCATCGAGGCGCGGACCGTGGACGAGGTCGGCCGGCTGCTCGACGGCTTTTTCGAGATGAAGGAATCCCGCTTCCGCAGGATGGGCATCGCCAACGTCTTCGGCGACAATCAAGTGCGCGCGTTCTTCCGTGCTCTGTTCACCGAGGCGCTTGCCGAGGATAAGCCCTCCTTCGTGCTGCACGGGCTCGAGGTCGCCGGCAAGCTTCGCGCCGTGACCGGATCGAGCCGCTCGGGCAAACGGCTGATCTGCGAGTTCGGCGCGATCGCCGAGGATGACCTCGCCCACACCAGCCCCGGCGACTTCCTGTTCTTCGACAATATCCAGGAAGCCTGCGAGGCGGGTTTCGACGTCTATGATTTCTCGGTCGGCGACGAGCCGTACAAGCGTTTATGGTGCGATATCGAAACGCAGCACTTCGAGGTGCTGGTTCCGCTGACGTCGAAAGGCCGCGCACTGGCGCTGGGGCTGCGGCAAAGCGCCAGGCTGAAAGCCGTCGTCAAGAACAGTCCGACGATCTGGAAGCTGACCAAGCTGCTGCGTCGCAAGGCCGCTGGCCAGGCGCCGGCGCCCGCCGAGGACGGTAGCTAACCCGCCCACCTTCCAACGTGATGACCACAAGCGCCGCTCATCGGACTCAAGCCGCCGAGCGCCTTCCCGGCACCGGGGTGCCCGGCGGTTCGTGGCCGAGCGGGGTCACCAGCGTCAACTCCGGATAGCCATTCTCGATCAGCTTGACGGCGGCCTGCGTCACCTCATCATCCGGCTCCAGCATGGAGAGGAACACCTCGGTCGCATCCCCACCCAGACGGCTGATGCCTTGGGCGTCGGCGGGACCGCATTCGACCACCACCAGGTCATAGGCGGTGGTCAGCGATTGCATGATGATCGGCAGCCGGTCGGCGGCGCGCATGGCGCGAACCGGATCGGCGGTGCCGACAGGAATGACATGGCAGTCGGAATAGAGGTCGGGGTGGATGACTTCGCTGAACTGCGCCTGCGACGCGAGCAGATTGGTGATGCCCGGGAACAGTCCGCTGTCGAGCATCGGTCGCGAGGCGGCGCCGGAAGCCGTGAGGTCGAGCAGCAGCACGCGCAGGCCGGCGTCGGAGGCCTCACGCGCCACCAGGATCGCGGACGCGGCCGCCTCGTCACCTTCGGGCGACACGAAGATGGCGCGCGCGGCGCCGCTTGCGATCAGCTTTTCCGCCGCTTTTTCAACGTCGATCTCGCCCAGCACCGAACGCGGCCTGGTTTTGGCGACCGGGACGGCCTCGGCAACAGGGACGGTTTCGGCGACCGGTGGGCCGGCGGCGGGTTCGACCTCTATGGCAGATTCCGCCGGCGAGGGCAGATCCGGTTCCACCATCATCTCCGGTTCCACCGCTTTCTCAGCGTGGTGCTCAGGCCCGGACTCTGGAATGATCGTCGTTTCCCTGGCCGCGACCGGCATCGCCACCTCGTCGATCGGCTCGAAGCGAGCGCCGCTGGCCGGGCGCATGGCGCGGCCGGAAAAGAGTTCGCGCAGCAGCGTGAACACCGACATGAGCAAAAGCGAGGCGGCAAAAGCAGCACCGACGATCGGCCCGATCTTGGGGAAGTAGGCCTCGGAAGGCACTACGGCCTTCGAGATGACACGCGCGTCGACCGGCACGTAATTGCGATCCTGGCGCGAAGCCGCCTCGCGGTAGTTGGTCAGGTAAAGTTCGAGCTGCTGGCGCTTGGCGGCAGCGTCACGCTGCAGCGCATCGAGACCGACCTGCTGTTCGCCTGCCTCCGCGGAAGCCGCCTTCAGCGTGTTGACGTCGGCGACGAGCTGGCTCTCACGTGACTTGGCGGCATCGGCCTGCATCGCCAGGCCCTTCATCACCTTTTGAGCTTCACTGCGGATCTGCGCGTCGAGATCGGCCAGCTGCGATTTTGCCGCGCGGATGCGCGGATGATTGTCGAGCAGCGTCGTCGACAGGTCGGCGATGTTGGCGCGCAGTTCGACCTGCCGTTCGCGCAAGCGCTGGATCAGATCGGATGACAGTACCTCGGGCAGCGAATCCAGCGAGCCGCCATTCTGCAGCGCCTTGCGCACGCTGTCGGCGGTGCCTTCGGCGGCGGCGCGGTTGGCCCGCACCCGCGACAATTCGGTCGACAGTTCGGCCAGTTGTTGGGTGGCGAGCACAGAATTGTTGCCGCCCACCAGAAGGTCCGACTGGGCGCGATAGGCGGCGACCTTGGCCTCGGCATCCCTGACCTGCTTCTGCAAATCGGCGATCTCGGGAGCCAGGAAGTCCGCCGCGGCGGTGTTGGATTCGAGCTTGGCCGCGCCCTGCCCGGCAATGTAGGCGGCGGCAATGGCATCGGGGATAGCAGCCGCGAGCTTGGGATCTTCCGAGGAGAACTCGATGGCGATGATACGCGTCTTTTCGACGCCATAGACGTTGAGCTTCTCGCGCATCTTCTTCAGGACGCGCTCATCGACCGGGATATCCAGGGGATCGTTCTTCAACCCCACCAGGATCAGCAGGCGGCTGAGAGGCGACATATCGACAGTTTCATCGAATTCGTGCAATCGCGACAGATCAAGCTTCTGCGCCACCCGCTTCAGGATTTCGTTGGACGAAATGATCTGGACCTGGGTGGCGACGCCTTGCTCATCGAGGATCGGCTTGTCGCTGTCATTACTGCCGGCGGGGCGCGTGTAGACGGATTCACGCGTATCGATCTGAACCTGCGTCTGGGCCTTGTAGTGCTTGGTTGCCAGCGAAGCGAGCGCAAACGCCAACCCGGTGACCACCAGGGAGACGACCAATATTCGCAGCCAGTTCCTCGCCAGGCTGGCGAAGAGCTGCCCAAGTTCGACGTCAACGTCTGCGGCCGTGGACTGAACGGACATGCATCCTACTCCGATACGGATCGCGTGCACCGTAAACAACTATGGTAACTCAGCCGTTAAGATCACAGCAAGCTTCCGTCAGGACTTACTGGGAGGCGCCAAGCAAAATCGCCAAAGTTGTAAAACTCCTGTCGATCGATGCCGTATCGGTCGTACCCTTTACCGGCCATTAACCCTAACAGGACGATAACGGACGCGCTCTCAGATGTTTGCTGCGACGCCGCAGCGGCCAGTCGAAGGTATGTGTCCTGTCATGAAAAGCACTGCTTCCCTTTTTCGCGCGCTGCTTGCCGTGTCGATGCTTGCCGGCTGCTCCAGCTACCGGCCGACGCCGGCCGCCTTCCACGAGGTGCTCGATCAACCCTATCGCCTGGGCGCCGGCGACCGCGTCCGCGTCACCGTGTTCGAGCAGGACGGGCTGACCAACACCTATAGTGTCGACCAGTCCGGCTATCTCTCCTTCCCGCTGGTCGGTGCCGTGCCGGCCCGTGGCCACACCGCCCAGCAGATGGAAAAGGAAATCGCCGACAAATTGCGCCAAGGCTATCTGCGCGATCCTGACGTTTCCGTCGAGATCGACCGCTACAGGCCTATCTTCGTCATGGGCGAAGTGGGCGCCGCCGGCCAGTATTCCTATGTGCCCGGCCTCACCGTTCAGAAAGCCGTCGCCATTGCCGGCGGCTTCACGCCGCGCGCCAACCAGGAAAGCGTCGACATCACCCGAGATATCAACGGGAAGGTGATGACCGGCCGGGTTGTTACGTCGGACCCGCTGCTGCCCGGAGATACCGTCTATGTGCGCGAACGTCTGTTCTGACGAACACACGTGGCGGACAAACTCAGGATCGTCCATTGCTTTCGTTCACCTGTCGGCGGGATCTTTCGGCATGTGCGGGACCTCGCGGAAGCTCAGGTCGCCGCCGGCCATTCGGTCGGCATCGTGTGCGATTCGACCACAGGCGGGGAATTCGAGGAGCGCCTGTTCGAGCGGATGAAGGCCATGCTGGCGCTCGGCATCCATCGCACGCCGATGCAGCGCCATGTCGGATTGGGCGATCTCGCCTCGGCCTGGCGGACCTACGGAATCATCAAGGAATTGCGGCCGGACGTGCTGCACGGGCACGGCGCCAAGGGTGGCGCCTATGCCCGTCTGTTCGGCTCACTGTTGCGGGTATCAAGGTCTCGCGTAGCCCGCCTTTATTCGCCGCATGGCGGTTCTCTCCACTATGACGAGAGCACGTTCACGGGAAAGCTGTTCTTCGCGCTCGAGCGATCCATGGCTCACTTCACCGACTGTCTGCTGTTCGTCTCGGACTATGAGCGACGCACCTATCGCAGGAAGGTCGGCGAGGCGCCCATTCCGAACGCGCTGATCTACAATGGCCTGCGCGCGGCTGAGTTCGACCCCGTTCCGGAGAAGCCCGGAATGGTGGACCTGCTCTACATCGGCATGATGCGTGACCTCAAGGGACCCGACATCTTCATCGACGCGCTGGCCCTTGCGGGGACACGGCTCGGACGCCCGCTGGGCGCGGTCATGGTGGGCGACGGCGACAACCTGCCTCGCTATCGCGCGCAAGTGAAGCGGCTCGGGCTTGACGGCAATGTGCGTTTCCTGCCGCCGATGCCTGCCAGGGATGCCTTTGCGCTGGCCGCGCTGGTCGTCGTTCCCTCGCGCGCCGAAGCATTGCCCTATGTCGTGCTGGAGACGCTGGCTGCGGGAAAACCGATGATCGCCACGGCCGTTGGCGGCATACCGGAGATCTTCGGTGCCGATTCCCCTGCCCTGATCAGGCCTGATCCGCTGCAGCTTTCCGACAAGATGGCCGAAGCGCTGGCCGATCCCGCCGCCTATCGAAAACTGATGCCCGATCGCGCCGATCTGGAGGCACGCTTCGGAGCCGATGTCATGGCCGCCGAGATCGAGAAAGCGTATTTCGCGGCGCTGGCCAAATAAACCACAAGCCCAAGCCCTTCCAAAGCCACGCGTTGTTTCAAGGGTTTCTTAGCTCTCTTTTGCTATTGCCTGGGGGAAGCTTGCGGAAATCCCATGAACGAGATCGATCCCGTGCACCGCTTTTCGGCAGAGGCTGTGCGCAAACTCGACACCCCGACCGATGGCGGCATGCCGGGCGGCATGAATGATGTCGCCCGTCAGGTCGCCTCGCAATACCGGCGCGATACGATGTCGCCGATCATGGTCAGCGGCGTCCTGCGGATGGTCGAGTTCGCAGTGCTGTTCCTTTCCGGCCTCGGCGTCTATTTCTACTTTGTCGGCTTCTTCAACTATTTCGCCTGGCAATATCCGCTGACGATCGCCGCCGCGTCGTTCCTTGCAGTGGTGCTGCTCGACGTCACCGATTGCTACCAGATCGTCTCACTCATGCGGCCGATCGCCAATTTTGGCCGTTTGCTGCTGGTCTGGGCCGGCACGTTCGCCCTCATGGCGCTGACGGCATTCGTGATGAAGATATCTGAAAACTATTCACGATTGCTGTTCGGCACTTGGTTCGCCGTCGGTTTCATTCTCATCTTCGGCCTGCGGCTGGTGATGTCGAAGCTGATCCGGCGCTGGGCGCGCGACGGCCACATGGAGCGGCGCGCCGTCATCGTCGGCGGCGGCAAGGCAGCGGAGGTCCTGATCCGCTCGGTCGAGAGGCAGCCCTACAACGACATCCGCATTTGCGGCATTTTCGACGATCGCAGCGACAAACGCTCGCCGCCTATCGTCGCCGGCTATCCTAAGCTCGGCACAATCTCGGAGCTGATCGAATTCGCCCGCATCGCCCGCATCGACATGCTGATCGTGTCGCTGCCGCTGACCGCCGAATCGCGCGTGCTGCAATTGCTGAAGAAACTGTGGGTGCTGCCGGTCGACATCCGGCTGTCGGCGCATTCGAACGCGCTGCAGTTTCGTCCACGCGCCTATTCCTACATCGGCTCGGTGCCGATGCTCGACATCTTCGACAAGCCGATCAACGACTGGGATTCGGTGGCCAAGCGCGCCTTCGACATCGTTTTCAGCCTGATCGGCATCGTCGTGTTCTCACCGGTGATGCTGGCGACCGCTATCGCCATCAAGCTCGACAGCAAGGGACCGGTGCTGTTTCGCCAGAAGCGGCATGGTTTCAACAATGAGGTGATCGAAGTCTACAAATTCCGCTCGATGTATGCCGACCGGTCGGACCCGACCGCCAGACAGACGGTCACCAAGAACGACCCGCGCGTCACCCGCGTCGGCCGCTTCATCCGCAAGACCTCGATCGACGAGCTGCCGCAGTTCTTCAATTCGCTCTTGGGTTCGCTGTCGCTGGTCGGCCCGCGGCCGCACGCGATTGCCGCGCAGTCGCACAACCTGCTCTACAACGAAGTGGTCGACGGCTATTTCGCGCGCCACAAGGTCAAGCCCGGCGTCACCGGCTGGGCGCAGATCAATGGCTGGCGCGGCGAGATGGACACCAACGAGAAGATCCGCATGCGGACGGAATACGACCTCTATTATATCGAGAACTGGTCGATGCTGTTCGACCTGCGGATCCTGTTCCTGACGCCGATCCGGCTGCTCAACACGGAAAACGCCTATTGAGCGCGGTCACCCATGACCTGCCGCGCGCGGCGGTCAATGCCAAGCTGATCGCACTGATTTCCTCGGGCGCGGTCGGGCTCGGCATCCTGCTTTCCGGCTTCGTTATCAGCGAGCCGGCTCCTTACGAAATCTACATGGCCGGCCTGATCGCCATCTGGGCGCTTTTCGGTTTGAGGATTTCGCGCGCGGCCGCGCCGCTGCTGGTGCTTCTGGTGACGATGAATATTGGCGGCATGATCGCCATGACGCAGATGTCAGACCTCGCCAACACGCCGCTCTACCTTGCAGTGTCGCTGTTTCTCGCCTTCAGCGCGGTCTTCTTCGCATCGGTCACCGCCACGCAGCCGAGCCTCTACCGGCTGATCTTCATTGCCTATGTCGTATCCGCGGTGATGACTTCGCTGCTCGGCATAGCAGGCTATTTCCATGCCTTCCCGGGCGCGGAGATGTTCACCAAATACGACCGCGCCGCAGGCGCCTTCCAGGACCCGAACGTGTTCGGGCCGTTCCTGGTTCTGCCCGGCATCTATCTGCTCTATCTGCTGCTGACCGGGCCGGTCTCGCGCATGCCGCTGCTGGCGGTGCCGCTGCTCATCATCACATCAGGCATCTTCTTCTCCTTCTCGCGCGGCGCCTGGGGCATGTTTGCCGTCTCTGCCGTTCTGCTCACCGGCTGCCTGTTCCTGCAGAGCAACAGCGGCATGTTCCGGCTGCGCGTGGTGGTGATGACCATCGCGGCACTGTCGCTGCTGACGATCGCCATGATCGTCATCCTGCAGCTGCCCGGCGTGGCGGAGATGTTCTCCAACCGTGCCCATCTCGAACAGAGCTACGACACCGCCCGCCTCGGCCGCTTCGCCCGCTATGCAATCGGCTTCCAAATGGCGATGGAGCACCCGTTCGGCATCGGGCCTCTGGTGTTCGGCACCATCTTCGGCGAGGACACCCACGACATCTGGCTGAAGATGCTGATGGATTATGGCTGGCTCGGCTTCGTATCGTTCCTGACGCTCGTCATCTGGACGATATGTGCCGGATTCCGCATCTTGCTGCGCGACCGGCCATGGCAGCCCTATCTCCTATGCGCCTATGTCGCCTTCATCGGCAATGTCGGGCTCGGCACCTTCATCGACATCGACCATTGGCGCCACGTCTATCTGCTGCTCGGATTGGTCTGGGGCGCGATTGCGCTGGAACACCGTCATCAGCGGCAAGTGCGGCAAGTGCGGCTGGCAATGCCGAAAGCTTCATCTGATCGCGGAGCGCTATCGGCTCGATAGTCGCCGCCGCCGACAGGCAGCGCGCGCTGCCGCTGTCGCACGATCATGGCCGGCGAAATTCGACGCGATGACAGGCCCGATCATCGTTTTGCGGCATCGCTGTCGGCCGCGGCGCGAGACAGGAACATCTGCGTCGTCTCGGCGAGATGGCTCTTGAGCCAATCCCCCATCGCCTCCTCTTCGCGCAGATTCTGTTCACACACACGCGCCACCTCGACCTCCCCTTCGGCGTTGGCCGCGGCGATGAGCATCATGTAGGAGGCAATCTCCATATGCTCGAAAGTATAGCTGGCGAGCGAGCCCTTCATCACCTCGTCGCCGGCAAACACGCCGCTGATCGACTGGGCCATGGCGGTGAGCTTGCCGCCTGCGTCTTTCATCGCGGAGGATCCCTCTCCGATCCGGTCAAGACAGCTTTTGAGGCGCGAGGCCTGCTGCCGCGTCTCGTCGAGATGCTGACGGATGCGGTTGCGGAGTTCCGGATAGCTTTCGAGGCGTGACAGTTGCCCGGAGAGCATCGTCTCGGCCTGCTCCTCCATGGCGTGAGCGTCTCTCAGCCACTGTATCAACCAGTCGCGCGATTGTGTCATGAAGCTCTCCCTTTGGGTTGCTCGCCCAAACCGCGAGCGGAGAGGATGGTTCCGCCCGGACTATGGCAGGTTCGGCCAGAGGCGCTGCCAACGCGCGGATTGGCCGCCGACGCGACGGTCACTTCTTGCTCTGGCCCGAGGCATCGGCCAATGCCGGGTTCACCAGCTTGCTGCGGACGTCCCGCGCCATTCGCAGGTGCTCCAGCACGGCCGGCAGGATATCCGAGGCGAAATGCTGGACATCCGGATCCTGGCCGGAGCCGATCTCCCATTCAAGGAGTTGCACAGTCTTCTGATGGTCGACGATCTGGCCGCTGATGTAAGCCAGATCGAATTCGACGCCTGTAAGCTTTTCCAGCCTGGTACGCATCTCCTCGTGCTCGGCATCCAGCCCAGACGGAAGCGGCATCTTGGCCGCTTCGGCGAGCGACTTCAGCCTGTCGTTCGCCCTCTGGTGGTCGTCAACCATCCTGCGGGCAAAGTCTTTCACCGCGGCATTTTCGGATTTTCCGGCAAGCTCGCCGAAGCGGACCTCGGCCAGACCGCCAGCAGCGGTAAGCTGCGCGAACAGCCGGTCCTGATAGTTGGTTTGGTGAGGCATTGGCTTGCCGGGAGATTCCTTCATCGTGTCCGGCGCCATGCCAGCCGGATTGCCGAACTGGGCGAAGGCGGTGGCGGCAGGCAGAAGCGCAAGCCCCACGACAGTTGCGAGTAGACGCATGCGAACCTCCTCGGGAAGCGTATCGCGCCGGATATCACGGCGCGCTTTCTCAGAGCACGAGCAGATAGGCGACCAGCGCGTCCTTTTCCGATTGGTCGAGTTTGGTGCCCAGCACCAGATTGAAGAACTCGACCGTGTCGGCGAGCGTCATCAGGCGGCCGTCATGCAAATAGGGCGGCGTGTCCTTGATGCCGCGCAGCGTGAACGTCTTGATCGGACCGTCGGGAAGCTCGACCATGTCGTTGACGGTCTGTCCTGGCTTGTAGAAACGATCGAGCTTCAGATCGTGCATGTTGTTGTCCATGAAGGACGTCTGGGGATTGTGGCATTGGGAGCAGCGGCCCTTGCCCATGAACACCGCTTCCCCTTTCAATTCCTCTGCTGACGCCAGTGCCGGATCGAGGCGGCCAAACGGATCGAGCTTAGGCGCCGGCGGGAAATCGATGATGTTTTGCATCTGTGCCATCATCGCCACCTGGTTCGGGCGGTCAGGCAGGTTGACGCCCTTACGGGTGGCACTGACATGATCGCCATTGAAATACGCGGTGCGCTGCTCGAATTCGGTGAAATCCTCCACAGACCGCAATGAGCGCTTCGATCCATGTATCTGCTGGTTGAAGAGGCCGCGCAGACTGGTGGTGTCGAGACGGAAGCGCGCCGCCTGCGGCCTGATGTCGGGTGTCTGATGGAAGGCGGCGTTAGTGTTGAAATTGGAATGGCAATCAAGGCAGGCGACACCCATGCTCTGGCCAGCGACCTTGCGGTCCTCGGTCTGATTGAACTCTTCCTGCGGGAATGGCGTCAGCAGAAGCCGCAAACCCTCCATCTGTACTGGGGTGATGATGCCGTTCATGATCTCGTAGTAATTGCGGATGGTAAGCAGCTCGCCGCGCGAGACATCGCCGAGCTCAGGGTGGGTGGTCAGGAAAATCGGTGGCGGGAATTCGGGCGTCAGGTGATCGGGAAGATCGAAATCGACGTCGAAGCGGCGCAGATCACGGCCTTCCTGGCGGCCGATCTCGCGGATTTCCTTCTCGGGAAACACTTGGCCTCCGGCAGCCTGCTTGACATGAGGTAGCGGCAGGAAGCCAGCCGGCAGAAGACCCTGGTCACGAATATCGCCGGGGCTCATCGAGCTTAGCCTGTCCCAGGTCGAGCCACCCGCCAGCTTGACCCTGACGCCACCCTGGACCGGCTTCTTGCCGTCGGTCATCATCACGCCCGGTATCGGACGGTCAGCCAGATCATAACGTTGCTCCAAAAGCTTTTTCTGACGCTCCATCACGCCAGGCTTCTGCGCCTCGTCATCGGCTTTCACCGCGGAAAAGGGCTGGCTCGGCAATGGCCGATAGGTGATGTCAGGAGGCAGCGGATCCGAGAACGCACTCATGCTGGCCGCCGCGACGATGATCGCGCACGGAAGGCCGATATGGAGTTTGCCGGTCATTTCGTCCCTCCTAAGTTCCCCGGACGGTTGCCAAACCGGACCGGGGGCGGTTTGTTCCAAGGCGGGAGTTGGCGAAAGGGAATTTATTTCCGCCACCGGATTGAGCCATCGCCGGGCTCGTCATCTCTGAATGCAGGGCGACATCTTCCCCGCCTCGAACGGCGACGCCACGTTTGGAAAGCAATTCCCGGCCAAGAGGGCCCCGACAGGTGGAGGCATTTACTCTGAAGGAAGCCTTGCTCATGGCATGGTCCACGGAGCGACCCGGGAACGCCCGTGGGACTTCCGGTCAGGTTTGACGCGATTTATCGACGATGGTTGGTTCTGCTTCCGGAGGCGGTTTTAGCGCTTGCGCGCCAAGCCTCGAATATATATGGCTTTGCGCGGTCCGGAGTGTAGCGCAGCCCGGTAGCGCACTTGACTGGGGGTCAAGGGGTCGTCGGTTCGAATCCGGCCACTCCGACCATTTTAAACAAGGACTTACCCCCAAAGTCCGTCTCATCGATCGCCATCTACCCCTGGCACACATCGACCCATTCGGCGCCGGTGAGATCAGCCATGCGCTGCGGTGCGATCCGCACCGCCGCGTTGGTGGCGCCGGCGGCAGGCACGACCTCTTCGAAACCGCGCAGCGACACGTCGCAATAGACCGGCAGCGGCGCCGGCAGGCCGAACGGGCAGACACCGCCGACCGGATGGCTGGTTGCCTCGATAACCTCAGCGGCCTCCAGCATGCGCGGCTTACTGCCGAACCGATCCTTGAACTTGCGATTGTCCAGCCTGGCGGTGCCGCAGGTCACGACCAGCATGGTGCGTTCGCCGACGCGAAGGCAGATCGTCTTTGCGATCTGCGCCGGCAACACGCCGTGTGCCTGCGCAGCCAATGCTACGGTCGCCGAACTCGCCTCGGTCACGATCACGTCGATATCGGGCGCCTTGCTGGCGAAAAAGGCACGAACGGATTCCAGGCTCATCGAAACCCCCGCGGATCGAAATGACGAAGCAGCAAGCTAGGCCGGCGCGTCCATAAACACGTGCCAAGGCCTTCAGTCACGGCAAACAGAAAACCCGCCAAGGTCCCCGGCGGGTTTTCGAACATGCATGGCACTGGCGCTACAGCGCGGGGCGGTCTTGCGCGGCCCGCGCCTGCACGGCCGTGCCGAGCAGCGCCTCCTGAGGAAGCCGAAGCGCCGACGCAATACGGCGCAGCTGCGACGGATCGGCCGTCCTGCCGTTCTCGATATCCTCGATTTCGTCGACCGCCAGACCGGTTGTCAGGGAAAGCTCCTCGACACTGTATCCCTTGGTTTCCCGAATCGTTCTTAGGGCGCTATGGCCTTGCCCGGCTTCGCTGGCAACCAGTTCCGGGAGGGGTTCGCGCTTTGCACTGTATGGCATTGGCAACTCCGTTGGCTGAAAGAGTTTGATGAAAATGGTGTTGCCTGAGACGGCGAGAACATGCCCGCTTGCGGGTGATTTGCCAAGTCACAAACTGGCCGTCACAGCATCGTGAACCATGCCTGGCGCACGCCGCTCGCAACCGCTCTCGATCAAGTTCTTTTGAACACCTGATCACCTCGTCGCTCGATGATTTTTACGACCCCGTTCGTTGGTTCAATTGCGCCGGCGCGAAACCCAGGACCGTTGCCGGCGCGGCTGTCATTTTCCTGAAAGGATCGATGCGATGAAATTGCGGACAATCATGATCGTGCTCGGCACGCTTTCCAGCCTTGGCCTTGCTGCAACCAGCGCGCCGGCGGCAGACACGGTGCGGGTGCGCGGCGTCGTGGCCAGTTCCGACCAATCCCAGCTGACGGTGAAAAACCGCCAGGGTGGCATGGATAAGATCAAGCTCGCCGCCGGATGGAAGATATCGGGCGTCGCGGGCGCGTCGGTAAAGGACATCAAGCTCGGCGATTTCCTCGGCATAGCGTCCGTGTCGAAGGCCAATGGCGGCAGCGGCGCGCTCGAGGTCGTGGTGTTTCCCGCAGCCTTGAAAGGCACGGGCGAAGGCGACCGCGCCTGGGACCTCAAGCCCAACAGCCGCATGACCAACGGCACCGTCGCCGACGTGACCGACGTGAATGGCCGCGCGGTGACGCTGACCTATGACAACGGCCAGACAAAGAAGATCTCAATCCCCGACAAGACGCCGGTCGTCACCTTTGCGCCGGCCACGCCGGCCGATCTCAAGCCCGGCGCGCCCGTCGTGGTCACCGCGACGCGCGGCGCCGACGGCACGCTGAGTGCCAACCGCGTCGTGGTCGGCAACAATGGCGTGGTCCCGCCCATGTAAGCCGGTTGCGTCTGCGGCCCCGTACCGAAATTTCTCCCGCTCATCGGCGCTGTGGGCTCAGCCTGTCGGTGGAGCCCACAGCCTTCGCCGCCAGACACATTCCAGAAACAAAATTCTATATTCGGGAAATACTGACGAAAAAAAACGGGAGCGTAATCCCGCTCGCGGCGAACAGGCTGTTGGCCTGATTCAGATTGCCTGCGAAAAAAGGAAGATATCCATGAAGAAGTCCCTCCTCTCGGCCCTCGGGCTTGCAGTTGCACTTGCATTCACCATGCCAATTCTCGGCGCGACCAGCGCTGATGCGGCGCCGATGCACAAGCATCACCGTCATCATCGCAAGCACCATCGCAGCCACCACTACCATCATCACCACCACCACAAGGTTATGGGCAAGAAGGCCTGAGCTTAACCGACTGCCAATGAGAAGACCGGCTTTGGCTTCTTGTTCGAAGCCGGTCTTCTCCTGGTTTCCTCCGGATACGCGCCGTATCAGCGCGATCTCGCAGCGCTACAACGAGCGCCTGCTCTGACGAAAAAACCCCTGTTCGTGCTGCAGACCGACAAGCTGGGGCTATGGCCCTTTTTTCGTGGCACCCACAGGCGCCGCTGTCCTAAACCGGGTGCACTTTCGGGCAACATGAATCGCCCGCGCACCGATCCAGCGGAACCGAGGAATAAATAAAGGTCAGCGCCGGCTGAACAGCAGACTGGCGACCAGACCAAGCACCACAAAGCCGATCGCCGCGGCCGTCGCCGGATGCTCGCGGGCGGATTTCTCGATCGCCCTGCCCCGCTCGCGGATCGCCGGCAACGCATCGTGCAGACGTTCCGCAAGGTCGGAATACGTGTCAAGCGCCGCGTCGCGACCGTCTTCGTAATAGGCGCCGCCCCGCCGGGACGCAGCCTTCTTCAGGGCCGCCAATTCCCTGGAGAGTGCAGCGACCCGCCTGTCGAGATCGACGTCCGAGAGGGTCGAGAATAATGCCATGATGCGTTTCCTTGTCTGCTCAAGCCTTGTCTTGCTCAAGAAAACGTAACGCATCACCCAAAGGCGGGTTCCCGTTCTTCAGGCGCCGGCCGGTTGCCCGTCAGCGCACTTGGTCGAGGAGGCGCTTGCATTCGAGGAGGTCGAACAACGCTTCCTGCAACAGCGCGCGATTGTCCCGCGACAGTTTCGAAGCGTCCGGCTGGACCGGGCCTTCCTCGTCGCTCTTGCCAAGACCGAAGAAACGGCGGCTGGGCTTGACCCTCGGCTGGCCAACCAGTTCGTCATCTCCGCCGCGCGGCTGCGCTGCCGCTGTCAACGGCACCTGGTCGGCCTGCTTTCGTTGCGAGATCGCCTCGACGGCGGCCATATCGCCATTGCCGATGGCAACCAGGAAATGGTTGCCGTTTTCGCGCAACAGCTTCTGCACGCCCTTGATGGTGTAGCCCTGGTCGTAGAGCATATGGCGAATGCCCTTGATCAGTTCGACATCCTGCGGCCGGTAGTAGCGGCGGCCGCCGCCGCGTTTCATCGGCTTGATCTGGTTGAAACGCGTTTCCCAGAAGCGCAGCACGTGCTGCGGCAGATCGAGGTCTTCGGCGACCTCGCTGATGGTGCGAAAGGCGTCAGGGCTCTTGTCCATGGGCGAAATCCTCACACTGGAGCATGATCCCGGGACATGGGAACCGGCGTTCGAACGAGATTCCCTCGACAGGAGGGGAGCTCATTCCGGCTGCGCGTAACGATCACGCGGAACACCAATCCGGCCATGTTGCCGAATCGGGTCTCATTTCAGCGGTTTGTGAGGCAATATTCAAGCCCGGCATCATCGCAAGGCCTGTTTTCAACCGTGCATTTGCAGCGAGCCTACTTGCCGCCCTTTGCCTTGCCGCTCTGGTGGGAGCGCAAGATGCGGTTCTTCAGCACGTTCGACGACTTGAAGGTCATCACCCGGCGCGGCAGGATCGGCACCTCTTCGCCGGTCTTGGGATTGCGCCCGATGCGCTCGTTCTTGGAGCGGACGTGGAACGTCGCGAAAGACGACAGTTTCACCGTCTCGCCACGGACGATCGCCTCGCAGATCTCGTCCAGCACCGCCTCGACGAGTTCGGCCGATTCAGTGCGCGACAAACCTACCTTGCGGTAAACGGCTTCGGCAAGGTCGGCGCGCGTAAGTGTCTTTCCCCCCATGCGACCGTCCCATCAGCTCAAACATAAAATCGATACAACAGCGGCAGAGCCTAAGTAATTGATCCGGCAAGGTCAAGGACCGAACCGGACCGTTCGGCACTTACCAGCGAAGCAGAACCGCGCCCCAGGTGAAGCCGCCGCCCATCGCTTCCAGAAGCACAAGGTCGCCCTTTTTGATGCGGCCATCGGCAACAGCCACGGAAAGCGCCAGCGGCACGGAAGCAGCCGAGGTGTTACCGTGCAGATTGACCGTCACCACCACCTTTTCCTCAGCTATCCCGAGCTTCCTGGCGGAAGCGTCAATGATCCGTTTATTGGCCTGATGCGGCACGAACCAGTCCAGGTCGTCGGCGGTGATGCCGGCCTGCGAAAACGTCGCCTCGATGACGTCGGTGATCATGCCCACCGCATGCTTGAAGACCTCGCGGCCTTCCATCCTGAGATAGCCGACCGTTCCCGTCGTCGAAGGCCCGCCGTCGACAAAGAGCTTGTCCTTGTGCGCGCCGTCGGAGCGCAGGCTCATCGCTAGCACACCGCGGTCGGCAATACTGCCGCCCCCTTCGCCGGCTTCAAGAACCAGGGCGCCGGCGCCATCGCCGAACAGTACGCAGGTCGAGCGATCGGTCCAGTCGAGGATGCGCGAGAAGGTCTCCGAGCCGATCACCAGCACGCGCTTGGCCAAGCCGCCGCGAATATAGAGGTCGGCCGTGGTTACCGCATAGACGAAGCCCGAGCATACCGCCTGCAGGTCGAAGGCAAAGCCGTGATGCATGCCGAGCCGGTTCTGGATTTCGACGGCCGTGGCCGGAAAAGTATTGTTGGGTGTCGAGGTCGCCAGCACGATCAGGTCGATGTCTCCGGGTGTCAGGCCGGCATCGGCGAGCGCTGCGCGCGCCGCCGCCTCACCCAGCGAAGCGGTGGTCTCGTCGTCGGCCGCGATATGGCGCTGGCGGATGCCGGTGCGCTGGGCGATCCACTCGTCCGAGGTTTCGACCATGCCTTCAAAGTCGGCATTCTTCATGATGCGGCGGGGCAGCGCGGCGCCCATGCCGCGCACGACTGATCTGATCAAAGTTCTTTCCTATTCCTTTGCGTCGCTGACGACGTCGGATTTCCTAGATGTCTGGGCATGCGGATTGCGCGCATGGAACAAGTCCAGGTCGGCCTCGATGCGGTCGAGCAGATTGTTGCGCACCATATCGTAGCCGAGTTCGATGGCGGCGGCGAAACCATCCGAATCGGCGCCGCCGTGGCTTTTCACCACAATGCCGTTCAGCCCCAGGAAAACGCCGCCATTGGAGCGGCCGACATCCATCTTTTCGCGCAGGCGATCGAACGCGCCCTTGGCGAAGATATAGCCGATCCTGGCCATCAGCGTACGGCTCATCGCCGCCCGCAGGTAGCCGCCAATCTGGCGCACCGTGCCTTCCGCCGTCTTCAGGGCGATGTTGCCGGCGAAGCCTTCGGTGACGACGACGTCGACCACGCCCTTGCCGATATCGTCGCCCTCGACGAAACCGTGATAGTTCATCGAGGCCATATTGGCTTCACGCAGCATGCGCCCAGCCTCCTTGACCTCTTCCTGGCCCTTGATCTCCTCGACGCCGACATTGAGCAGGCCGACACTGGGCCGCGAGACGCCGAAGACCGATCGGGCCATGCCGGTTCCAAGGATGGCAAAATCAATGAGCTGGTGCGCATCCGCGCCAATGGTGGCGCCGACGTCGAGGACCACGCTTTCGCCGCGCAGCGTCGGCCAAAGTGCCGCGATCGCCGGGCGGTCGATGGTGGCCATGGTGCGCAGGCAGAATTTCGACATCGCCATCAGCGCGCCGGTGTTGCCGGCCGAGACGCAGGCGTCCGCCGTACCCGACTTGACCGCCTCGACAGCCTTCCACATCGACGATTTCCAGCGGCCATGGCGCAGTGCCTGGCTCGGCTTGTCGTCCATCCTGACGGCCACCTCGCAGTGGAAGAATTCGCTCACACCGGCCAGCTTGGGAAATTTGGCCAGTTCGGGTCGTACGGCCTCCTCCCGCCCGTAGATGACGAAGCGGACGTCGGGACGGCGGGTCGCGACCGTCATGAGCGCCGGAATGACCACGGCTGGTCCGTGATCGCCGCCCATGGCATCGATGGAAATCCTGATCACGCGGTATTCATCTCACGGTTTTGCTTAGGCGGCGGATCGTTTTAGTGATCGCGAAGGTTCGGCGAAAATAGCGGTTTTGGACATTCGCACAACCGACTTTTCCGTCGCGGGTGAGGTTTTCAGGATTTTCCCAACAGCGACCGCAGTTTCTGCTGAAATTCATTCTCCACCGGTTCGGCCTCGCGGCCGGCATCAAGCGACGCACCCGGCTTGCGCGGATAAGGATCGATGGCCAGTCCGAAGAACTGCTCGGCGAGTGCCCCGACATCGATCGTGTCGCCTGAAAATGTTTCGGGACTGTCAGGTCCATCCGCGTCGAGCAGGATCTCGCCGCCGCCTTCGAATCCCTGTCGTCCAAGCTTGGAATCCTCGGGCAGGAACAGAGCCTCGAATGATTCGTCGATATGCGCCCCGACCGGATCGAGCGTGACGATACAGGCCTGGGTGATGTCGGCCTCGACCCGGCCGCTGACCTTCACGCCATTGCGTTTCCACGGCGTCACCAGGAATTCGGCACGGTAGGCTTCGACCGAGAGCAAGCTGTGCTCTTCGGCGAGTGTCGCGCGCTGGGTGGCGTCGGCCTCGATGACCACCGGCAAGCCCTTCTGCGGCAGGCGGGCGACGTTGGCAAAAAACGATACCGGACTTTGCGGATCGGCGTGCTTCATCGATCTGCCTCCTGGGCGAGCGGAAAGGTCACCGTGCCGGAGACGATCGCCCGGCACGGCTGCGTGGCCAGCCGGTTGCGGGCATCGGCGACATAGTCGGACAGTCGTGACGCTTCCGCCCAGGCCGCGGCGTCGGGCCGGACATTGCGTGCAAGGGCGGCGGTGAGCCCATCATGATCATTGCGCTCCAATGCGTCGTCATAGGCGGCGGTGCGGCCATAAAACATCTTCGCCAGCTTTTTCATGCGCTTGGGCACTCCGACATCGCCAATGCCGAGTTCCCGCAGCGAATGGTCGACGTCGAGGAAAAACTCGTCGATCAGCACCTGCGCGATCTCCTGCGCCACGCCGTCTTCCCCACGCAGCCGGTGCTGGACCAGGAACATGTGCAGCGACAGCATCTCGAAACGCCCAAGCGGCGTGTCCGGCACATTCCAGTGGGAATAAAATACGGTCTGCCGCGCGGCCGCCACGATTTGTGCGTAAAGCGCGTCGGTGATGGCGCGGTTGGCGTGGCGTTCGCGACCAAAAAGGCGCTGGAACATGGGGATGGTCTCCGGGGACCGTTTGTTGAATTGGCCTTGTTGCATCGGCAAGCAAGCTGGTTTACCGGTTTTGCGGCCCAGCGCAAGTTGCGGCGATATAGTGGAGAATTGTTGTTGCGCGCGCTGAATTTCAAGTCGACCTTCTCTTCCAGGCCCGCTGGCGCGATCTCGCTGCTGGCCATCATTGCGGCGCTTTCGGCCTGCAACAGTTCCAAGATGATCGGTGATCTGAACCCCAGCGAAACGCTGACGCAGGGGTATGTCATCGATCAGCAGGCGATCGATTCGGTGCCGGTCGGCTCAAGCCGCGAGCAGGTGCTGCTCGCGCTCGGCACGCCCTCGACGACGGCGACCTTCGACAATGAAGCCTTTTACTACATCTCGCAGACTCGCAAGCGCTATGTCGCCTTCGACAAGCCCCGGCTGATCGATCAGCATGTGCTGGCGGTTTATTTCGGGGCCGATGGGCGGGTCACCCAGATCGCCAATTACGGCCTGAAGGACGGCAAGATCTTCGACTTCATCTCGCGCACCACGCCGACTGGCGGCAAGGACCAGAACTTCCTCAGCCAGATCATCAACGGCGCCAGCAAGCTGGCGCCCGGCATTCCCGGCGGCGGCACTCCCTGATCTCAGACCCGCCTTCCCCTTGGGGATGGCAGCACCATCTCAGGCGACCAAAAACCCGTGGGAGCGATCCCACGGGTTTTTGTTATCATGGGGCGGGAGAGGCCGGCTCGTCGGCGATGGGCAGCCAGCGACGGCAGGACGCGGACGCAGCCATTGAAATTCGTTTTCCGCCTTCCAAAACCGCCGTCAAATAAAAACCCGCGGGGATTGCTCCCCGCGGGTTTTCAATGTCGAGCTTTGCCGCTCAGCCGTGCGCCAGCACCGCCAGCAGCAGGAGCGCCACGATATTGGTGATCTTGATCGCCGGGTTGACCGCCGGGCCGGCCGTGTCCTTGTAGGGATCGCCGACCGTATCGCCCGTCACCGAGGCCTTGTGCGCCTCGGAACCCTTCAGGTGCTTGATGCCGTCCTTGTCGGTGAATCCGTCCTCGAACGACTTCTTGGCGTTGTCCCAGGCGCCGCCGCCCGAAGTCATCGAGATGGCGACGAACAAGCCGTTGACGATGACGCCGAGCAGAGAGGCGCCGAGAGCCGCAAAGGCCGACGCTTTCGAGCCCGAGATCAGCAGCACGCCGAAATAGACGACGAGCGGCGCCAGCACCGGCAGCAGCGACGGGATGATCATTTCCCGGATCGCCGCCTTGGTCAGAAGATCTACCGCGCGCGCATAGTTCGGCTTGGACGTGCCGGCCATGATGCCCGGGTCGTCACGGAACTGCTTGCGCACCTCCTCGACGATGGCGCCCGCCGCGCGGCCGACGGCCGTCATGGCGATGCCACCGAACAGATACGGGATCAAGCCGCCGAAGATCAGGCCGGCGACGACGTAGGGGTTGGAAAGATCGAAGGAGACCTCGCCCATGCCTTGGAAGTAGGGATATTTGTCGCCATTGGCGGCAAAGAATTTCAGGTCGTTCGAATAGGCCGCGAACAGCACCAGTGCGCCGAGGCCCGCCGAACCGATGGCATAGCCCTTGGTCACCGCCTTGGTGGTGTTGCCGACCGCGTCGAGCGCGTCGGTGGAGTGGCGCACTTCCTTGGGCAGGCCGGCCATTTCGGCGATGCCGCCGGCATTGTCGGTGACCGGGCCAAAGGCATCGAGCGCGACGATCATGCCGGCAAGGCCGAGCATGGTGGTGACGGCGATCGCCGTGCCGTAAAGGCCGGCGAGCTGATAGGTCGAGATGATGCCGCCGACGATGACGATGGCCGGCAGTGCCGTCGATTCCAGAGAGACCGCAAGGCCCTGGATGACGTTGGTGCCGTGCCCGGTCACCGACGCCTGGGCGATCGAGTTGACCGGACGCTTGTTGGTGCCGGTGTAGTACTCGGTGATCACGACGATGAGACCGGTCACCACGAGGCCGATCAGGCCGCAGATGAACAGGTTCTTGCCGGTGATGACCATGCCGGCGACAGTGCCGACCTCGCCCCAGCCAAGCGTGGCCGAGGTGGCGACGCCCAAGCCCACGATGGACAACAGGCCGGTGACGATCAGCCCCTTGTAGAGCGCGCCCATGATCGAACCGTTGGAGCCGAGCTTGACGAAGAAAGTACCGACGATCGAGGTCAGGATGCAGGCGCCGCAGATAGCGAGCGGATAGAGCATCGCGGCACTCAGAACCGCGGTGCCGCCAAAGAAGATGGCGCCCAGCACCATGGTGGCGACGACTGTCACCGCATAGGTCTCGAACAGGTCGGCCGCCATACCGGCGCAGTCGCCGACATTGTCGCCGACATTGTCGGCAATGGTGGCGGGGTTGCGCGGATCATCCTCGGGAATACCAGCTTCGACCTTGCCGACCAGATCGCCGCCGACATCGGCACCCTTGGTGAAGATGCCGCCGCCGAGACGGGCGAAGATCGAGATCAGCGAGGCGCCGAAGCCGAGCGAAACCAGCGAGTCGATGACGATACGGTCATTGGGCTGAAGCCCCATGAAATGGGTGAGGATCAGGTAGTAGATCGACACGCCAAGCAGGGCAAGGCCGGCAACAAGCATGCCGGTGATGGCGCCCGACTTGAATGCGATGTCGAGGCCGGCGGCAAGGCTGTTGGAAGCGGCCTGTGCCGTGCGAACATTGGCCCGCACCGAAACATGCATGCCGATGAAGCCGGCCGCGCCCGAAAGCACGGCCCCGATCAGGAAGCCGATCGCGGCGGTGATGGACAGCAGCCACCAGGCGAGCAGCAGCACGACCACGCCGACGATGGCGATGGTGGTGTACTGGCGCGCCAGATAGGCTTGCGCGCCCTCACGGATGGCGGCGGAGATTTCCTGCATGCGTGCATTGCCCTGGTCCGACGCGAGGACCGAACGTGTCGCCCAGATGGCGTAAAGGACAGAAAGCAGGCCGCAGGCGATGACGGCGGAAATTATGGTCATGCCGGGTTTTCCTCGATTGCTGGCCCAAAAGAACCCCTCCCTGGGCCGTTGAGACAAAGACGGAATCCCGTGCGCGGAATCCCCCTCTTCGCAGCGGTGTATGCGAAACAGGGCCGCGAACGTCAAGATATTGTTCGGTTTTTGCCCGGCTTTCGCCCAAAAGAGCCAGACGGCGGCAGGTGTCGCCATGCCGCTGCTGCTTTATATCGATTGAAATCACGGATCAGCACTCAGGTTTGGCGCAGATCACCGTCTGGCTGGATGACGAAGATCAGCACCGCCAGCATGGTCATGTAGAACATGAATGCCTTCTGCTGGCCGTTCCAGATGCTCGATTGCCACATGGCGAACCACTCGCCGCCCACCACCATAAATCCAAGATACCAGATCAGGAATCCCATCGTCGCGGCGATAACGGCGAATTTCTTGGCATCGTTGAAAACCTCTCCGCTGGCATTGCGCGCTTGCCATAGGTTCCAGGCCGCGATCAGGTAGAGCAGACAGGTCAGCGCCTCGCCGGCGATGATGAGCCAGTAGCCCGTCGTCCATAGCGAGGGGTTGGTGATCGAGCGATACATCAGCGCGTTGCCGGGAAAGGTCGTGTCCATGCTCAGCACGTGCTGGACAAAGGCGAAGTTTGAGCCGTAATCGGTGACGTTGCCGAAAGCGACAAGAAAGGCGAAAGCCGCCAGACAGAGACACATGACGATCTTGGAGAAGCGCAAGGTCATGGCAAGAACTCCTGCTGAAGGATCGGGGCATCGGCCCAATCAATCGCCGAGTCCCGAAGATCGCGCAACTGGCAGGCGGGTGTTGATTACGCTCACGGCCAGCGCAAGACATTATGCCGGCAAGCAAGTCATCGCCGAACCCATCGAGGCGCTCCAGCTCGGCAGCGATTGCGCCGTGGGTGATCTTGTCTCGCTCGTGAAAGCCGGCACACAACACGACTTTGCCGTCATCTGCCGCCGCTGGATCTGCAAAGAGCAAGGCATCGAAGTCGAACTGACGCTCGACCACCCTGCCCGTTCAAGTGGACGTTGAAAGATCGGAGCACCGGGACAGAAGCCTACTCGGCCTGACGCCCCATGCGCCGCGCGGCATAGCGTTCGACCGCCGATAATCCGTCATAGATCAGCACGGCCAAGGCGGCGACGATCAGGCCGCCCTGCAAGATGAAAGCGAGATTGTTGGACAAGAGCCCGGCAATGATCACCTCGCCCAATGTCTTCGCTGCAACCGTCGAGCCAATGGTGGCGGTGGCCAGGCTGATAACCACCGACAGCCTTATGCCGCCGAGGATGACCGGCGCGCTGAGCGGCAATTCGACCTTCAGCAGCCTTTGCCAACCGGTCATGCCGGCACCGCGCGCCGCTTCCATGACATTGCCGGGCAACGTCGTCAGGCCGGTCAGCGCGTTCTCGAAGATCGGCAGCAGACCATAGAGGAACAATGCGATCAGCGTCGGCTTCTCGCCGAACCCGACCGCCGGCACGGCAAGCGCCAGCACCGCCACCGGCGGGAAAGTCTGGCCGATATTGACCAGGCTGCGTGACAGCGGCAGGAATTCGGCGCCGGCAGGCCTGGTGACCAGGATGGCGAGCGCGACCGCCACGATCGTGGCGGCGAGCGTGGCGATCAGCACGGTGCGCAGGTGCAGCAGCATCAGCGTCAGCAGGCTACCCTGATTGTAGATCACAGGCGCGCCGTTCTCGGTCAGCGGCTTGAGCAGCGGCTCGAACCAGCCGGGACTGGTGACGAAAGCGACCAGCAGCACCACCAGCGCAAGCCTGAGCAGCAACGGCAGCCAGGCTTTCATGCCGGCCTCGCCGCACGCTTCACCAAGCCGTCGACGGTAACCCGGCCGAGCGGCTTGCCGTCGGCATCCTTGACCGGCAGCGCCGGACGGCCAGACCAGAGAAGTTCGGCCAGCGCGTCGCGCTGGCTGGCGTCGCCAGGAATCCCCTCACCTTCCGCCGCGCCCTTTTCGACTGCGTCGCGCACGCGGCCGAGCGACAGCAGCCGGAACGGTTTTTCGCTGGCGCCGACCAGGGTCTCGACGAAGCCGCTGGCCGGCCTCGCCAGTATCTCCGCCGGCCTGGCATATTGTACCAGCTTGCCGGCATCCATGACGGCGATCTTGTCGCCCATATGCACGGCCTCTTCCATGTCGTGGGTGACGAGGATGATGGTGGTGCCGAAGCGCCTCTGGATCGCAAGAAGGTCTTCCTGCGCCTTGGTGCGGATTATGGGGTCAAGCGCGCCGAACGGCTCGTCCATCAACAGCACATTGGGTTCGGCCGCGAGCGCGCGGGCGACGCCGACGCGCTGCTGCTGGCCGCCGGAGAGCTCGTGCGGGTAGCGCGGGCCGTAGGCCTGCGGGTCGAGCTGATAGAGCGTCATCAGTTCGTCGACGCGCGCCTTGATGCGATCCTTATCCCAGCCAAGCAGCACCGGCACGGTGGCTATGTTCTGCGCCACCGTTCGGTGCGGGAACAGGCCGTGGCCCTGGATGGCGTAGCCGATGCTGCGCCGCAGCTCGTAGCCGGGCACCGAGCGGTTGTCGGCGCCGTCGAGCTTGATGACGCCGGAAGTCGGCTCGACCAGCCGGTTGATCATGCGAAGCAGCGTCGTCTTGCCGGAGCCCGAGGTGCCGACGATGACGCAAAGGGTGCGGGGCTCTATGATCATCGAGACTTCATCGACCACCGTGGTCGCATCGTAGCGCTTGGTAATGCCTTCGATCTCGATCATGCGGGGTCCGCCCTGCGCTTGGTTGAGGTCATTTCGATCACCGCGTCGAGAATGATGGCAGCAGCGAAGGCGAGCGCAACCGTCGGCACGGCGCCAAGCAGCACCAGGTCCATCGCGGTCTGGCCGACGCCCTGGAACACGAACACGCCGAAGCCGCCGCCGCCGATCAGGGCGGCGATGGTGGCGAGGCCGATGTTCTGCACAAGCACGATGCGGATACCGGTGAGGATCACTGGGAAGGCCAGCGGAAACTCGACGCCGAACAGGCGTTGGCGATCCGTCATGCCCATGCCGCGCGCCGCGTCATTGGCGGCACGCGGCACACCGGCAAGGCCGACCACGGTATTGGCGACGACCGGCAGCAGCGAATAGAGGAACAGCGCCACGAACGCAGGTGCCGTTCCGATGCCGCGGATACCGAGCGCGGCCGCTCCCGGCACATGCGCCGCCACCCAGCCGAGCGGCGCGATCAGCAGGCCGAACAGCGCGATCGAGGGAATGGTCTGGACGATGTTGAGCACGTTGAGCACGCCGGCGCGCAGGCGCTCGACGCGATGGCACAGGATGCCAAGCGGCAGGCCCAGTATCACCGCCGCCGCCAGCGAACCAAGCGCCAGCGTGACATGTTTGGCGCCCTCGGCCCAGAAACTGTCGGCACGGTTGAAATATTCCTTGAGGATCGAAAGGCTGTCCCAGGATCCCGATATGAGCAGCAGCCCGATGGCGAGCGCGGCAACGACAAGCACGCCGACACGTGACCAGGGAGACAGGTTCATTCTCGTCAGCACGTCGGCCAGCAGGAGGGTAAAGGCAAAGATCAGCAGCCAAAACCCGGAGGCCGGCGAAACGCGCGCGAAGGTATTGCCTGCCGGGGTCAGGAATGTCCCGGTGACGCCGATCAACAGCGCGAGAGCCGCCAGCGTGATCACGCTGGCGGCAAGGCGCAGGACGAGCGGCGTTTTCAGCAGCGCGACAAGCGCGGCTGTGACAACGATGGCCAAAAGCAGCGGGCCGGCCAGTGCCGGAAGTGCCTCTACGATCGAGCGCGCCTGGCCGGGCACGATGCGATTGGCGCGGAACGTGGCGAAGGGTGCTACGAAAGCCGCATAGGCAGCGATCGCGGCGATGACCACGCCGAGCTTGTCGAAGCGGAGGGTCATGGGGCGCATCTGCGCAGAGCGGCGTCACCAGAACGCAATGCAGTTGCAGAATTGTGAACTCTGCGCAAGGCCAGCATCACGGTCAGCCAAGCGCTGTCTACTTCAAGAACCCGTTCTTTTTCAAAAAGTCTTCCGCCACACCCTTGACCGGCTCACCGCCGACCTGGACGCGGCCGTTGAGTTCCTGCAGCGTGATGAGGTCGAGCTTGGCGAAGACCGGCTTCAACAACGTCTCGATCTCGGGATGCTCCTTCAGCACCGCCTCGCGGATGATCGGCGCCGGCTGGTAGACCGGCTGCACGCCCTTGTCGTCGTCGAGCACGACCAGCCCGGAGGGCGCGATGCCGCCGTCAGTGCCGTAGACCATGGCGGCGTTGGCGCCATTGGTCTGGTTGGCTGCCGCCGCGATGGTCGCGGCCGTGTCGCCGCCGGAGAGCGTGATCAACTGGTCAGGCTTCAACGTGAAGCCGTAGGTGGTCTGGAACGCCGGCAGGGCCGCGGCTGAATTGACGAACTCGGCCGAGGCCGCGAGCACCACCTTGCCGCCGCCGGCGACATATTTGCCGAAATCGGACAGGGTGGCGAGCTTGTTGGTTTCGGCCACCTCCTTGCGCAGTGCGATCGCCCAGGTGTTGTTGGCCGGCGACGGCGACAGCCAGACGATCTTGTTGGCGTCGTAATCGAGCTTCTTGGCCGTCTCATAGGCCTTGGCGGCGTCCTTCCAGACCGGGTCGTCGGCCTTCTCGAAGAAGAAGGCGGCATTGCCGGTGTATTCGGGATAGATGTCGATCTCGCCGGCGGTGATCGCCTTGCGCACTACCGGCGTGCCGCCGAGCTGGATGCGGTCAGTGGTCTTGATGTTGTTGGCGTTGAGGACGAGCTGGATGATATTGCCTAGCACGCCGCCCTCGGTGTCGATCTTTGAGGAAACAACCACCTGAGCATTCGCCGATGCCGCCGTGATGCCGAGCGCGAGCGCCGCGCCAGCCAGAAGCTTGATTGAAAACATTGTGAAAATCCCTTGCTGTGAACCGGAATTCGGTGCCGCATATGAGCACGGCTCCAACGTCTCGTCGGGGCACACGGTTTCATAACAAGTGGTACAGACGCAATATTTTTGTTCGGAAGGCCAATTGCGACGCGACGCTGGCGATCTGCTGCCATCTGGCGGATAATGCGGTGAGGGTGCGGGTGGCAAACACGGAGAGCGTGTCATGGCCATACACAAAGTCGGTTACCTCATCGGCAGTCTTGCCCGGGAATCCATCAACCGCAAGCTCGCGAAGGCGCTCGTTCAACTTGCCCCTCCCGAACTCGACATGACCGAAATCGCCTTCAAGGATCTGCCACTGTACAGCTACGACTATGACGCCGACTTCCCACCGGCAGCCCGGGATTTCAAAAAGGCGATCGCCTCCGTCCAGGCCGTATTGTTCGTCACCCCGGAGTACAACCGCTCGATCCCTGGTGGATTGAAGAACGCAATCGACTGGGCCAGTCGGCCCTACGGCAAGAATTCGTTCGCGCGCAAACCGTCGGCCGTCATCGGAACATCGCCGGGCGCCATCGCGACCGCCGTCGCCCAACAAAGCCTTCGAAGCGTTCTGAGTTTCTGCAATTCGCCCCAGATGAACGCGCCTGAAGCCTACATACAGTTCACGCCGGGGCTGATCACCGACGACGGCGAGGTGACGGTCGAATCCACTGAGGACTTCCTGCGCAACTACATGGCTGAGTTTCACATGTTCATAGCGCGAGTGCTTCAGGTTCTGCCGCCGGACGCATAGATTCAAATTGGGCGTCAAGCCAGACGCAAGCTCGCAATCCTCAGCGCGCCGAGCGCGACGAAGCATAGCACGGTGACGGGAAAGATCATCCAGTTCAGCATGGTCCAGCCCCAGGCATTGTAGACCATGCCCGACATCAGCGAGGCGCAGGCCACGGAGCCGAACAGGACGAAGTCGTGGAACCCCTGCACCTTGCCCTTTTCGGAAGGCCGGTAGCTTGCCGCGACCATGGCCGTGGCGCCGATGAAGCCGAAATTCCAGCCGAGGCCGAGCAGGATCAGCGCCGTCCAGAATTGCCATAGCGCCAAGCCGGACAGCGCGACGACCGCACAGCCGATCAGCAGCAGGAGGCCGACCGCGACAATGCGTTCAGCACCGAAGCGATGGATCAGCGATCCGGTGAAGAAGCTCGGCCCGAACATTGCCATGACATGCCACGAAATGCCGAGCGTCGCATCGTCCTCCGACAGGCCGCAGCCGACCATGGCGAGCGGCGCGCCGGTCATGACGAAGCTCATCAGGGCATAGCTGCCGACCGCGCAGAAGAGTGCCGCGACGAAACGCGGCTGCGTGACGATCTCGGCCAAGGGCCGGGCATCGCTGCCGGCAATTTCCGTTCCGCCGGCGGCGGCCCTCGCCGGCAGGCGCAGCAATGACAGGATCGCCGCGCCGACGGCGGCTAGCACCAGGATGGATGCGAACGAACCGGCAAACATCACCGGTGCGAACAACTCGCGGGTGAAGATGACGATCTGCGGTCCGAGAATGGCGGTGATGATGCCGCCCGCCAGCACGAAGGAGATGGCGCGCGCCTTGAACTGCGGCGGCGCATTGTCGGCGGCGGCAAAGCGGAACTGCTGGACGAAGGCGCCACCGACACCGATCACCGTCAGGCCGAAGGCAAACAGCCAAAAACTGCCATGGAAGAGTGCCAGCGTCGCGACCAGACCGCCAAGCGCGGTGATGATCGTACCGGTCACGAAGCCGCCGCGCTGGCCCATGGCGCGGATGATGGCCGCCGCCGGCAGCGCACCGAGTGCCACGCCGAGATTGAAGCCGGTGATCGGCGCCGTCGCCAGCGACTTGTCCGGGCCGAGCAGATATTGACCGGCAAGCGCGCCCATGGAGATGGCGATGGGCGCTGCCGAACCGATGATCGCCTGCGAGGCGGCGAGGATCAACGCGGTGCGCCGCGCCTCCCTGGCCGCCTCGATGGCGACCGCCGTCATGAAGCGTCCTTGCCGCGTCCCTCGCCACGCACCCGACGGGAGACGCGATCGAGCACGGCGTTGACCAGCTTCGGCTCGTCTTCCTCGTAGAAAGCCTTGGCGATATCGACGTATTCGGAAACGATCACCGCCACCGGCACGTCTTCGCGCTTCATCAGTTCGTAGACACCGGCGCGCAGGATTGCGCGCAGTGTCGAATCGAGGCGCGACAGCGGCCAGTCATCGGTCAGCGCCTGGCGGATAACCGGATCGATGGTTTTCTGGTCCTCGACGACACCGGTGAGGATGGCGCGGAACCATTGGGCATCCGCCTCGCGGTAAAGCGCGCCATCGACTTCCTTGCCAAGGCGAAACGCTTCGTATTCGGCAGTGATCTCGAAGACGCCGCTGCCGGCGACATCCATCTGATAGAGGGCCTGCACGGCGGCAAGCCGCGCCGCGCCGCGCTTGTTGGCGTGGCGCACCGTGGGCTGTCCGGGCGAAGCGGGGTCGCTCACGATCGCGCTCCCAGTCGTTCCTTGAGCGCGATCATGGTCAGCGCCGCGCGCGCGGCAAAGCCACCCTTGTCGCCCTCCGAACGCTTGGCTCGCGTCCAGGCCTGCGCGTCGTTTTCCGTGGTCAGGATGCCGTTGCCGATACAGACCGAGTCCTGCACGGACAGGTCCATCAGTGCGCGGCTGGATTCATTGGCGACGATATCGAAGTGATAGGTGTCCCCGCGGACGACGGTGCCAAGCGCGACGAAGCCGTCATAGTTCATGCCGCCTTCCGCCGCGCCGTCCAGCGCGAAGGTAATGACGGCGGGAATTTCGAGCGAACCTGGAACGGTGACGACGTCGTAGGTCGCACCCGCTTCGTCAAGCGCGCTCGTCGCGCCTTCGAGCAGCGCGTCGGCAAGATCGTCGTGGAAGCGTGCCTCGATAACGAGAAGGTGGGCCTTCTTCTTCGGGCGAATGAACGCTTTGCCGTGTTGGGATGTGCCAGCCATAAATGTCTCCGGGATCGCCGGTGACTTAGGCCGAAGCCGGATTGATCGCAAGCACAAGATTGCCTCATTGGGACGGGGTACCGAGATCGGACAGTCTGTAGCGAGGCTTTGAGCCCAGGCAACAATGGCGTGGGCCACTACTCGGCCAGCATCTACATCGGCCACCCCAGCCGCGCTTGCACTTTGGAATTCCTGTTTTCCATCACCGCTAGTTCCTCATGAACAGCTCGGCGATGCTCAAAGCCCCTCTTTCGCCGCTTCCGCCAGGCGGGCCGCATAGCGGGCCATGGTGTCTATCTCGAGATTGACGCGGTCGCCGACCTGGCGCTCACCCCAGGTGGTGACGGTCAGCGAATGGTGGATCAGAAGCACGTCGAAGCGGGTGCCTTCCACCTTGTTGACGGTGAGCGAGGTACCGTCGAGCGCGACGGAGCCTTTCGGCGCGATGAACTTCGCCAGCCCGCGCGGCGCTTCCAGCGTGAAGCGAACGGCGTCGCCTTCATCCTTGCGCTCGACGATCTCGGCGGTACCGTCGACATGGCCCGACACGATGTGGCCGCCAAGCTCGTCGCCGATCTTCAACGCCCGCTCCAGATTGATCCGCGTGCCCGATTTCCAGCCCATCGCCGTCGTCAGCCGGAGCGCCTCCTCCCAGGCCTCGACTTCGAACCAGCGCGCGTTCGAGCCGCTGTCGGGCAAGGCCGTCACGGTAAGGCAAACGCCGCCGCATGATATCGAGGCGCCGATGGCGATGGTTTCGGGATCATAGGCGGTGTCGATACGCAATCCCACGCCTTCCCGCAGCGGCTTGACGGCCGCGACGGTACCTATGTCTGTAACAATGCCGGTAAACATCGGTGTTGATCCTAAAAGTCTCTTATCCACTCGGCGTAGCTGTCCTCGCCGAACCGCATCTCGCGCAGTTTGCGAAATCCCGCTGGGACATGGTTGGCATCGATGGGCGATGCAATGCCCCCCTTGCCGATCGCCTCCGGCCCCCGGAACAGCACGATGCGGTCGACCAGGCCTTCCGACAGGAAGGCGCTGGCCACCCTGGCTCCGCCTTCGACCAGCACGCTGGCCATGCCGAGCGCGGCAAGATCCTCGAGCAGTTCCGGCAGCGCCACGCCGCCTTCATGCGTCTCGGTGCCGATGAAACGCACGCCGGCGCGTTCGAGCGTTGCCCGCCGCAGAGGATCCGCTTCCAGGCAAGCCGCGACGTAGAGCGGCACCCTGTCGACACCGGACACCAGTTTCGAAGTCTCAGGCAGCCTGATCTGGCGGTCCAGCACAATGCGCGCCGGCGACCGGTTCTCCAATCCCGGCAGACGCACCGTCAGCGCCGGGTCGTCTTCCAGCGCCGTGCCAATGCCGACCAGGATGGCATCAGCCTCGGCGCGCATCAAATAGACTTCGCGGCGCGCAATGTCGCCTGTGATCGACACCTGCCCAACCCCTTCCATGCCGATCTTGCCGTCGCTGGAAAGCGCTAGCTTGAGAGTCACTTCCGGCCGTTTCCTAAGCGATCGAATGAGATAGCCGGCCATCTGCTCGGCGGCCTCCGCCGCCAGGACATTCTCCACAACATCGACGCCCGCGGTGCGCAGGATCGCGTAGCCTTGGCCTGACACGCGCGGATCGGGGTCGCTGGCGGCGCCAACGACGCGCGCGATGCCGGCATTGACCAGAGCGTTGGCGCAAGGCGGCGTGCGTCCGTGATGCGCGCAAGGCTCCAGCGTGACGTAGGCGGTGGCGCCGCGCGCCAGTTCGCCCGCTTCGGCGAGCGCCTCGGTCTCGGCATGCGGGCGGCCGCCGACAGCGGTGACGCCGGTGCCGACAATCATCGGGCCCAAGCCATCGTCGCGCACGATGAGTGTACCAACGGAAGGATTGGTTGAGGTCCGGCCCGCATTCCTGCGCGACAGTCTGAGTGCGGCTGCCATGAAACGGCGGTCAAGGGCTGCCTGTCCGGCCTCGCTGTGTTCCGCCATGCTCAGCCAGCGTCCTCTTCGCTCTTGTCCTCGTCGCCTTTCAATTCCCCCAGCAGCTCATGGAAATCCTTGGCCTCGCGGAAATTGCGGTAGACCGAGGCGAAGCGGACGTAGGCGACGTCGTCGAGCGACTTCAGCGCTTCCATGACCAGCCGCCCAACCTCGCCCGAGGCCACTTCGGTCTCGCCGGAGCTTTCCAGCTGGCGCACGATGCCGGTCACGGCACGATCAATGCGCTCGGGATCGACATTGCGCTTGCGCACCGCGATCTCGACGGAGCGCAAGAGCTTGTCGCGGTCGAAAGGCACTTTTCGCCCCGACTTCTTGACCACGACGAGGTCGCGCAACTGCACGCGCTCGAAGGTGGTGAAACGGCCGCCGCAATCGGGGCAGACGCGACGCCTGCGGATCGCCGCGCCATCCTCGGCGGGGCGCGAATCCTTCACCTGCGTATCTTCGGACTGGCAATAGGGACAGCGCATTGAGAGCCTTGGGTTCACGAATCTGGTGAGGCGAAAAGGCTTAGAGCCTTTTGCCACGATGGCAAGGCACGCAGACCCTTTCGCGTCAGAGATAGCGAGCCGCGAGGCAGATTGCCAGCACCCGCCTTCGCGCGCTTGGCTAGGGTGCAACGTCCTTGGTCGGAAAGCCGCATGATGTGCCGAGGTTGCGGTAGGCTTTAGTGAAGCCGTCCATCGGAATGCTGGCGAAAGCCTCTTTGCCGAAAGCGACATCGAGCGAGGTGACTTTGCGCATGGCTCGCAAGAGCGCGAGACTGGTCTTGGGCTGGTTGTCGACCGTCCAGCTGGGACGGCCGTTCACGGCATCGTTCGAATAGACGGTGGCGGAAACCTTGACGCCAGGATCACCAAAAGTCGCGGCGATCTTCTTGCCAGTGGGCAGGTTCCGGTTGTCGACAATAAGCATGATGGCCGGGTAGGCGTCCGGCGGCATGGCGTCGCCGTTCGAGATCGACAGCGTCAGCGTGCCCGAATTGCCGCTGGCATCGAAAAAGGCAGTCGAAGCGGCGCAGGTCTTGCGCGCATCCTGCCCGGTGTCGAGCGTATCGACGATGGTTGTCCATCTGCCGAAGGTAGCGGTGGCGGGCACTTCAGGGGCGGTCTGCGCAAGGGCAGTCCCGGGCAATGTCAGGGAAACGGCCAGCAAGCCATGGGCGCCAAGGATGGCGGGACGGAAATTACGCATCGTCTGGTCTCCAGTTCGGCGCGTCGACCGATCGGGGGTCGGCGCGCCGCTGGCGAATAAGAGATGACGCGTGGCGCGAGGTCAACCGAGATAAGGGTAGAGCGGGAATCGATCGGTCAGCGCCACGACCTTGGCCTTGACCGCGGCCTCGACCGAGGCATTGCCCTCATCGGAATTGGCGGCCTTGAGGCCATCCAGCACCTCGGCGATCAGCTTGCCTACTTCGCGGAACTCGGCCTGGCCGAAGCCGCGCGTTGTGCCGGCGGGCGTGCCGAGCCGCACGCCGGAGGTGACGAAGGGCTTTTCCGGGTCGAAGGGGATGCCGTTCTTGTTGCAAGTGATGTTGGCGCGCCCAAGCGCTGCCTCGGCGCGCTTGCCGGTGGCATTCTTGGGGCGCAGGTCGACCAGCATCAGGTGGTTGTCGGTGCCGCCCGACACGATGTCGAGGCCAGTCTCCTGTAGGCTGGACGCCAGCGCCTTGGCGTTGGCGGCGACGCTCTCGGCATAGAGCTTGAAGCTCGGCTTCAGCGCCTCGCCGAAGGCAACCGCCTTGGCGGCGATGACATGCATCAGCGGTCCGCCCTGCAGGCCGGGGAACACCGCCGAGTTCATCTTCTTGGCGATCTCCTCGTCGTTGCACAGGATCATGCCGCCGCGCGGGCCGCGCAGCGACTTGTGCGTGGTGGTCGTCACCACATGGGCATGCGGCAGCGGCGAGGGATGCACGCCGCCGGCGACGAGGCCGGCGATGTGGGCCATATCAACCATGAGGTAGGCGCCGACCGCATCGGCGATCTCGCGAAAGCGCTTCCAGTCCCAGATGCGCGAATAGGCGGTGCCGCCGGCCAGGATCAGCTTCGGCTTCGTCTCATGCGCCGTCTTCTCGATGGCGTCCATGTCGAGCAGGTGGTCGTCCTTGCGCACGCCGTAGGACACGACCTTGAACCATTTGCCGCTCATGTTGACTGGCGAGCCGTGCGTCAAATGCCCGCCGGAATTGAGGTCGAGGCCCATGAAGGTGTCCCCCGGCTGCAAGAGAGCCAGGAACACCGCCTGGTTCATCTGGCTGCCGGAATTGGGCTGCACATTGGCGAAGTTGCAGCCGAACAGTTTTTTCGCGCGCTCGATCGCCAGCTCCTCGGCGACATCCACGAACTGGCAGCCGCCATAGTAGCGCTTGCCCGGATAACCCTCGGCGTATTTGTTGGTCATGATCGAACCCTGCGCTTCGAGCACGGCGCGCGAGACGATGTTCTCAGACGCGATCAGTTCGATCTCGTGGCGCTGGCGTCCGAGTTCGTTGCGGATCGCGCCGAAAATTTCCGGATCGGCATCTTCCAGCGTGGTTTCGAAGAAGGATTCGAATTTGTTCGACGCTGCCGCTGCTGTTGCCATGGCCTGAATTCCTTAGGTCCGGAGGTCGGTTTTGTCTTGCGCATGCCGTTGTCCCAAACCCCTGCACATTTTTGTGTGACAGGATTGGGTTCGCCGCGCCATTAACACAGTTGTTTTCGCCTCGCCACGTTTGCGGCGCGAAATTTGCTGGCCCGATTGCGGCAAGCAGAGCGGCGAACCGTTATTTCCTGTCGCGCCGCTGCTTCAGAAGAGCCTCGGTCAAGGTGATCTCGGAAAACAGCGCCCGCATCGTATGGTCATTGATCTCGCGGCTGAGAAACATGGCGCGTAGCGCGGCGCGCTCGGCTTCTATGCCGGCCGCCCTGAGTTCAAGCTCCAGACGGCTCGCCTCACGCGCCTCGGCACGCGCTTCGTCGGCCTCGTCGGAGGCGGCGATGCGGCGCCGGTAGCCGGCGACGATGCTGTCGGCAACGGCGAGCCGTGCCTCGACGGCCCCGCCCTCGCCTGCCTCATTGGCGATGCTCTCGATCCTGGCGATCGCCGCATTGGCTGCGCCGACCCGCGCCCGGCGCTCCTCGGCCGCTGCCGGGTCCTCGCCCGGTTCGACCAGCCCGCGAGCGATCTTCGGCAGCGCGAGGCTGGCGATGGCCAGCGAGCAGATGATGACCCCGGCGGCGAGGAAGATCACCACGTCGCGGGCCGGGAACGGCGAGCCGTCCTGCAAGGTGAGCGGCAGCGACAGGATACCGGCCAACGTGATCGCTCCGCGCACGCCGGCGACCGATCCGGCGAGCCGCACGCGCAGGCCGAACGGCTCGGCCTTTCGCTTGCCGAGCCGCGCCGCCATGGCGCCCGCCATGTCGCCGATCCATATCCACAGGAAACGCAGGCCGATCAGGCAAAGGGTCAGCAGCAGGACTGTCAGCACCGGCTCGATGATCCAGTGCCGGCTGGACAACTCCGGCGGCACCTTACGGATGATATCGGGAAATTGCAGGCCAAGCAGAATGAAGAGCGCGCCGTTGAAGACGAAGGACAGCGTCGACCACAGCGACATCGTCTGCATGCGCGCCGAGACACCGAGAAAGCGGAACATGCCGGAAACTCCGGTCAACAGGCCGGCGGTGACCGCCGCCAGGATGCCCGAGGCGCCGATATGCTCGGCGCCGAGATAGGAGACGAAAGGCACCAGGATCATGATCAGAACCTGCGCCTCCGCCGGCACGCCGCCGATGCGGTTGAGCAGTTGCAGCGCCTTGGCGGCAACGAACAGCGCCGCCATGCCGGCGAGAATGCCGGCAGCCACGGCATAAAGAAAGCTCAGCGAGGCCGCGGCAAAGGAAAAGCTGCCGGTCAATGCCGCCACCACGGCAAAGCGGAACATGACCAGACCCGACGCGTCGTTGAGCAGCGACTCGCCTTCCAATATGTGCATCAGCCGCGCCGGAACGATGTTCCTGTCGACTATGGAAGACACCGCCACCGCGTCGGTCGGCGACAGCACCGCGGCGAGCGCGAAAGCGACGACGAGCGGGATGCTGGGCACGAGCCAATGCAAGGCGTAGCCAAATCCGACGATGGTGAAGAAGACCAGTCCAATGGCAAGGTCGAGGATGGGGCCACGCAAGGCGACAAGCTCGCGTTTGGGCGCAGCAAAGGCATCGGCGAACAGAAGCGGCGGAATGAATACGAGCAGGAACAGTTCCGGATCGATCTCGACATGCAGCCCGCGCGCCGGCCAGGCCAGCGCAGCACCCATGGCGATCTGCAGCACCGGCAGCGGCACCCGCACCAGCCGCACCAATGCACCGGAAAGCGCCACCAGGACGAGCACGACGAGGATGAAGACGGCAACTTGCATGGTCCGATTCCGGCAGTTTTGCCGACCATGCGCAATCGCCCGCGCTTCGTCCAGCCGGAGCGCGCCTACGCAGAGTTGGAGGTCAGCGGCGGTGTGAACGGCTTGGCGACGGCGACATAAAAAGGCCGCTCAAGAGCGGCCTTTTTCCTGAATAATCAATCGCTTAAAGCGACGAAGTGATCTGCAGCTCGTTGTTTCCGTCGAGGCCATATATGTCGTCGCGGAACTGGACGACGCCGGGGCCCGTCGACCAAGCCGAGAGATAGAGGAAATGCACCGGCACCGGGTTGGTGACCTGGACCGGCGTGTTTTCGCCGGTCTTGATCGCAGCCTCGAAATGCTGACGGTCCCAGCCGGGCGTGTCGCGCAGGATCCAAGTGACGAGGTCGCGCACGTTTTGCACGCGTACGCAACCCGAGGAATCGAAGCGCATCATCTTGCCGAACAGGCTCTGCTGCGGCGTATCGTGCATGTAGACGCCGTCCGGGCTCGGGAAATTGATCTTCACCGACGCCATGGCGTTGTCCGAACCGGGATCCTGGCGGAAACGGTACTTGGCCGCGTCATCGGTCGACCAGTCCACATTCATCGGATCGACTTCGCTGCCATCTGGCGCAAACAGGCGAATATGGCTGTTCTTGAGATAATCGGGGTCCTTGCGCATCAATGGGATGATGTCCTTGCGCACGATCGACACCGGCGCGTTCCAATATGGATTGACGATGATCTCGTTGATCTTGGAATTGACGATCGGTGTCTGGCGATCGATCTTGCCGACGATCGCGGTATGGCGAAGCACGACGCGATCGTTCTCGACCGCCTCGACCTGCGCTGCCGGAATATCGACCAGCACATAACGGCTGCCAAGCGTGCCCGCCTTCTCCTTCAATCGCTGGAGATTGGTTTGCAACTGGCCGAGCCGGATCTGCGCCGAAACGTTCATCGCCGCGTAGGTATATTTGCCCAGCGCTCCGTCGGCCGGCAGGCCGTGGCGCAATTGGAAGCGCTTGACCGCCGAGTCGACATAGGAATCGAAGGCCGTCGAGATGCCGGCGCTCTGCGACAGGTCGCCGGCGACCATCAGGCGCTTGCGCAGCGGCACGACATCGGGGTCGTCGACGCCGAGCTGCAGTTTCTTGGTCGCGGGAACCTCGACCCAGCCGCCCTGCCCGACAATGTTCTGGTACTGCGCCACAGCCTGTTCGGTGAAGGCGACGGTCTGCGGGCTGAAGATCGGCAGCGTCGAGGCCACCTTGCCGCCTGCGCTGGCGCGGGCGTCGAACTGATCGTCCCAGTTGCCGCGCGCCGAGGACTTCAGGATGTCCCCGATCACGTCCTGCGCGCTGGCGCGGCCGGCAACAACGGCGGCTGCGAGCGCGGAGGCTCCGGAAAGGAAGAAACGGCGGCTGGTTCTCATGGACGTTCCAGACATTTGTAGCAGTTCGAACACTTGCTGCGTTGATCATCGGGCGATCTCGCCCGCACTCTAAAATTGGCAATCTTAACAATTAGCCAACCATGGTCCGCATCACCTCGGTGTGAAAACGCGCAAGGCTACCGCGGCTGCGGGTGAACTCATGGTCTTCACCACAGCATCACTGCCATCTTCGGTTCCATTGGAATATGGCGGCAACGTGGCCTTGGCCCCCAATTTGCTTCGGCCAGCGCAACGAAAAGAAAAGACCGATGCTTTTCGGCACCGGCCCTGACTGGAGGTCGCTGTTGCGGCCGCGCTTCTGTGGCGCGGCTTCTGATTGGGGATGTGGCTTACATCCGGTAAGCGATGGTGTCGTTCCAGAAGCGGTCGAGGCGCTGGAGGGCACGGTTCATCTGCTTGAATTCGTCGGTGTTGATGCCGCCGACCTGCTCGATCGAGCCGACATGGCGCTCATAGAGACCGGCGACCACGTCCGCCACCTCGTTGCCCTTCGGCGTCAGCGAGACGCGGACCGAACGACGGTCGATGCGCGAGCGCTGGTGGTTGATGAAGCCGAGATCGACAAGCTTCTTGAGATTGTAGGAGACGTTCGAGCCGAGATAGTAGCCCCGCGAGCGCAACTCGCCGGCGGTCAGCTCCGAATTGCCGATGTTGAAGAGCAGCAGCGCCTGGATGGCGTTGATGTCGGAACGGCCATTGCGGTCGAACTCGTCCTTGATCACGTCGAGCAGACGGCGGTGCAGGCGCTCGACCAGTTGGAGCGATTCCATGTAAAGGGAACGGATTGCCTCGCGGCGATCGTCGGAAACGTTGGCGGTCTTTGCCGCCGGACGCGAATTGATCATTGTCTTTGCCTCTCGTTTGTCGCCCTGGTGATTTTTTGTTTTTCACCTTGATCGCGACACTATCGAATACTCATAAAATTCGACTTAAACGCCAAGGCTAACAAGAGCTTACCGGTAATAGGTTTCGCAAGACGCTTAACGAACGGTCACTCGAGCAAGGATAATTAACCTAAAGATTTAGCCAATGATTTCAGGGCGAAATCCGATCCGCCGGATCGCCGGCGGCGCGTGCCGGCTTCAGGTCCGGGGCGACCGCTTCTGCAGATAGATGACGAGGCGGAAAACGACATAGAGCAGCGCCACCCCCGCATGCGAGACGACGATGAGCGGACGGCGGCCGAAGAGTTCGGGAAAGCCGGCATACATGACGATCTCCGTCGCGGCGCAGATGAACCAGATCACCGGCCCCCAGGAAGCCAGCATCCATAGGCCGGCTGCGGCAAAGGGAAAAAACACGGCGAGCATCACCGCTGTCACCTGCCAGTGGACCGGCATCAGGTCGAAGCGCCACAGCGAGCCGGGATAGAAGCCGATAAGCCTGATCCAGTACAGGATACCGAACAGCAGGCAGTATCCTGATATGATTCGCTGGAACCAGGCGAAGATAACCTCCACCCCTGAAGGCTGAAGCACGACGCGTCTGGACGTCACCTCACTCATAGCGCGAGTTCCCGTTCACCGAGCGAGGCAAAATAGGCATCGACATCCGCGTCGTCGACCGCATCGAGGGTTGCCGGCAGCCATTGCGGCTTGGAACCCTTTTCGATGATGGTGGCGCGTATGCCTTCGTAGAAATCGTGGCCCGCGAGCATCCGGTTGAGGATGCGGAACTCCATCTTCATGCATTGATCCATCGGCAGCGTCAGGCCGGCAGTGATCTGGCGCCAGGCGACACGAAGGCTGGTCGGCGAGCGCGTCAGGATCGTCGCCAGCGTCCTTGCCGCAAACTCATCGCTCCCTGCCGCCTGCTCCAGGCTGCCGATGATATCGGCAAGCGACGCCTGCGCGAAGTGATGGGCGATCGCCTCCAGCACCTGCCTGTCCGTCTCGCGCTTCGCCGGGATGAAGAAGCCGCGCAGCACCGATTCGGGATCGCCGGTGGCGGCGAGCTGGTCGAGAAAGCCAGCCTGGTCCTGCGCCTTGATCGTATGCGTGGCCAGCCCGGACCACAACGCGTCGCCATAGCGGATACGATTGCCGGTTAGCGCCAGGTACATGCCGAAGGAACCTCCAAGATCGGGCAGCAGATGGCTGGCGCCGACATCCGGGAAAAAGCCGATACCCACCTCCGGCATGGCGAACTGCGCATTTTCCGTCATCACCCGGTGCGATCCATGAAAGGAGATGCCGACGCCGCCGCCCATGACGATGCCGTCGATCAGCGCCACATAAGGTTTTTTGAAACGCGCGATCTGGGCGTTCAGCCGATACTCGTCGGCGAAGAACTCGACAGGCGGCTTACCGGCCCGGCCGGCCTCATAGATGTGGAGAATGTCGCCGCCGGCCGAAAACGCCCTACCCTCGGCCTTGACGACGACGACATCGACGCTCCAGTCCCGCTCCCAAGCGTGCAATGCCTTGGCGAGCGCGTTGACCATCCCGTGCGTGACCGCATTGAGTGCCCGCGGCCGCGTCAACGTGACGATGCCGGCCCGGCCCAGATGTTCGAAGCGGATCTCGTCGCCTCCGCCAAAATCCATCGTGAAAGAATCCCTCCCCCGCTCCGCCGGGACTGAAGTGCTAAAGCGTGGCCCATGGCCGCGTCAATGCCGGCATGCCGGCAGCGCGTCTTGGCTCGTGCCGGAGCCTAGTGCTAAAAGAGCCGTTGTGGCCGCAACGCCGGGAACCCCACGGCGACTGCGCAGCTGTAGCGGGTTTCCAAAGGGGTGTTGCTCATGGCTGGATTTGCGCGCCTCGTGCCGATGACGATCGGGCTGATCGTCATTTGCCTGGCTTTGCAACCGACCCTGGCGGCAAGCCTCGCCGATCTTTACCAGTCGCAGACCATCGTCAACGGTCGGTACGAGAAGAACCGCCAGGCCGGCTTCAAACGTTGCCTCGACGCGGTTCTGGTCCGGGTTTCCGGCGACCAGCGCCTGCCGGCGAAACCGGAGATGGCGGCGCTGCGCGACAAGGCCGGCAGCTTCGTGGCGGCCTTTCGCTACCGCGATCGCATGGAAGGCATTCCCAACCATGACGATCAGGGCACGTATGATCGGCCTCACAATCTTTACTGCCAGTACAGCCCGGCGATGATCGATCCGGTGCTGGCTTCGCTCGGCAGCAGGCCATGGCTGACCGAAAGGCCACGGCTGGCGGTGTTCTTGTCGACCGAGCGCGGCGTCAGGCATTTCGCGCTCGATGCCGATGACGAGCGCGGCGTGCTGATGCGCGAGTCGTTCGGCAATGCCGCCGCGCCGATCGCCATGCAGGTAACCTTCCCAACGGCAGCGCTGCTGTCGAAGGCGGGGCTGGACGACAGGATCATGCGCGACGCCGACATGGCGAAGCTGGACAGGGTTGCGAAAACGGCCGGCGCCGACCAGGCGCTTTCCGGCAGCATCGTCTGGAGCGACAAGGAGTTGGGCTGGATCGCCGACTGGCGGCTGGCGAAGGCCGGCAAGACCTACGCCTGGCAAGTGCGCGGCGTCGGCTTCGACGAGGCGTTCCGTGTCGGCATGCGCGGTGCGGCGCAGATCCTTTCGGGCAATGGGCAACCCGAATAGAGACCCGATCGGATTGCTGGCACAAACGTGTCGCATTGGTCAGCACCACGGGTGCGTGATAAAAGCCGGCCAAACGAGAGTTTTGGCGATGAACAGATTCACCCCCGCAAAACCTGCCGGCGCGCGCAGCGTCGACGACATCACCGGCAGCCGCCGCTTGCGACGCATGCGCAAGGCCGACTGGTCGCGGCGCCTGGTGCAGGAGAACAGGCTTTCCGTCGACGACCTGATCTGGCCGATCTTCGTCGTCGACGGCAGACAAGTGCGCGAGCCGATCGCCGCCATGCCGGGCGTCTTCCGCCTGTCGATCGACCTTGCCGTCAAGGAGGCCGAACGCGCGGCGAAGCTCGGCATCCCCGCGCTTGCCACCTTTCCCAATGTGGACATTTCGCTGCGCGACGAGACCGGCTCGCATATCCTCGATCCCGACAACGTCATCAACCGCGCCACGCGCGCGATCAAGGACGCGGTGCCCGAGATCGGCGTCATCACCGACGCCGCGCTCGACCCGTTCACCAGCCATGGTCATGACGGCATCCTGCGCGACGGCCTCATCGTCAATGACGAGACGGTGGAACAGGTAACCGCGGCGGCCGTCATACAAGCAGCGGCCGGCGCCGACATCATCGCGCCGTCCGACATGATGGACGGCCGCATCGGCGCCATCCGCGACGCGCTCGACGCAAACGGTTTCCAGGACGTGGCGATCATGTCATATGCAACGAAATTCGCCTCCGCCTTCTACGGGCCGTACCGCGAGGCGGTCGGCACGGCCGGCCTGCTCAAGGGCGACAAGAAGACCTATTACATCGACCACGCCAATTCAGACGAAGCGGTGCGCGAGGCCGAGCAGGACCTGGCCGAAGGCGCCGACATGCTGATGGTCAAGCCCGGCCTGCCCTATCTCGATATCATCCGCAGGCTGAAGGACGAATTTGCGGTGCCAACCTTCGCCTACCAGGTGTCGGGCGAATATTCGATGATCAAGGCGGCGGGCGCCAATGGCTGGATCGACGGCGAAAAGGCTATGCTGGAATCGCTTCTTGCGTTCAAACGCGCCGGCTGCGACGGCATTTTGACCTATTTCGCCCCTGAGGTGGCGGAGATGCTGAGAGCATAGTTTCCTCCCAGCGCCTTCAAACCATATGCTCTTCATGGAACTCACCGGCGAATGAGCCGGTATGGCGGCTGTCTCGGCAGCCGCCACTTTCACTCTGGACATCGCATGGGCGAAGTACGGATATGCATCTTCTCGATCGCTGAAAATACTACTTGCAATTTGCAATCGGTTTGCTAGAAAGTAACTGCTTGCAAAATACAACTGGTCTGAGGAGGCTTTCCATGTCCAGACTTCGCGTCAACGCATTCACCTTGTCGCTCGACGGTTACGGCGCCGGTCCCGACCAGGATTTGAAAAACCCGCTCGGGGTCGGCGGGGAAGCCCTGCACAAATGGATGATCGGTACCCGCACCTTCCGCAAGATGGTGCTCGGAGACGACGGCGGCACAACCGATACCAACGAGGCGTTCGCGGCGCGCAGCTTCGAGAATGTCGGCGCCTGGATCCTCGGCCGCAACATGTTCGGGCCGATCCGCGGCGAATGGCCTGACGAAAACTGGAAGGGCTGGTGGGGCGACAACCCGCCCTATCATGTGCCGGTCTTCGTGCTGACCCACCATGCGCGCGAGCCGATCGTCATGGAGGGCGGCACGACCTTTTACTTCATTAGGGATGGCATCCATTCGGCGCTCGAGCAGGCAAGGGCAGCGGCCAATGGCAGCGATGTGCGGGTCGGCGGCGGCGTCGCCACCATCCGGCAGTACCTCCAGGAGAGGCTCATCGACGAGATGCATCTGGCGATCTCGCCGGTGCTGCTCGGCTCCGGCGAGCACCTCTTCGCCGGGATTGATATGCCGAAGCTCGGCTACGCGTGCAGCGAACAAGTAGCGACGCCGCTTGCCACGCATGTCGTCATCAAGCGGACTTAGGAACTAGTTGTCTGCGACAGTGGGAATTGGCAGCCCTTGGTGCAGATCCTTCTCCCCGTCACTATACGGGGAGAAGGACAAACTCTCGTTCAATACTTCTCGGGCACGTAGAGCTCGCTCGGCAGCACCTGGCGCTCGTATTCGGGATTGAAGACGCGCTCGGGCAGCTTGATCTCCTCGTGCGGCACCTCTTCGTAGGGAACCTGCTGCAAGACGTGGTCGATGCAGTTCAGCCGGGCGCGCTTCTTGTCGTTGCCCTCGACGATGAACCAGGGCGCCTCCGGAATGTTGGTACGGGCGAAGGTCTCTTCCTTGGCCTTGGTGTACTGTTCCCAGCGCACCCGCGACTGCAGGTCCATCGGCGACAGCTTCCACTGCTTCATCGGATCGTGGATGCGCATCAGGAAGCGCATCTGTTGTTCCTCGTCGGTGATCGAGAACCAGTATTTGACCAGCGTGATGCCCGAACGGACCAGCATGCGCTCGAACTCCGGCACGTCACGGAAGAATTCCTCCACCTGATCGGCCCCGGCGAAACCCATCACCCGCTCGACGCCGGAGCGGTTGTACCAGGAGCGGTCGAACAGAACGATCTCGCCGCCGGCCGGCAGGTGCGGCACATAACGCTGGAAATACCATTGCGACGTCTCTCGCTCGGTCGGTGCCGGAAGCGCCACGACGCGGCAGATGCGCGGGTTGAGCCGCTGGGTGATGCGCTTGATGACGCCGCCCTTGCCAGCCGAATCGCGGCCTTCGAAGATCACCACAAGCTTCTTCTTGTGGTAGGCGACCCAGGATTGCAGCTTGATCAGCTCGGATTGCAGCCCGATCAGGTCGCGAAAATACTGCATGCGGTCGATAGAAGGCGGATGCGCGTTCTTGTAGATCCTGGCGATCTCCAGCGACAGCGCTGGTTCCGACATCTCCAGTTCATAGTCCTCGTCGAGCGTGTCGGCGAGTTCGGCTTCCAGCCAGTCCCGGGCGCCGGACTTGGGTATGGATTCATTCATCTGGTGTTCCTCCATCTGCAAGCTGCCGCCTCCGGCAACGACCGGGCGCACTGGTCGCGTCCTGACGGCGGCGCGCAACGCCCTGATCGACTGAGTATAGGCCGGCAATGACGGTTTTATTGCAGGGGCACGCCACGGCCGCTCATCGGTGTGCTGGGGCCGGAGGGCGACAAGCCGCACGGATTGTCCTACAAATCCAGCAACCTGATCGGGCCATTCTTCTCAATCGCGAGGACTGACATGGAATACCGCACTCTCGGCCGTTCCGGCCTGAAGGTTTCGGCGCTGACGATGGGCACCATGACCTTTGGCGGCGCCGGCCCGTTCGCGGCTGTGGGCAACAGCGATCTCGCCGAGGCGAAGCGCATGATCGATCTGTGCATCGATGCCGGCATCAATCTCATCGACACGGCCAATGTCTATTCGGACGGCCTGTCGGAGGAGATCATCGGCGAGGCACTCGGCGGCAAGCGCAGGAACGACGTGCTGATCGCCTCCAAGGCGCGCATGCGCATCGGCGACGGTCCCAATGACGAAGGCCTGTCGCGCCATCATTTGATCCGCGAATGCGAGAAGAGCCTGAAGCGGCTCAAGACCGACGTCATCGACATCTATTTCCTGCACGAATGGGACGGCGTGACGCCACTCGAAGAGACCATCGCCGCGCTCGACACGCTGGTCGGCCAGGGCAAGATCCGCTATATCGGCTGCTCCAACTATTCCGGCTGGCAGGTGATGAAGGCGCTCTCCATCAGCGACACCCGCCATCAGCCGCGCTTCGTCACCCAGCAGATCCACTACACGCTCGAAGCACGCGAAGCCGAATACGAGCTGCTGCCGATCTCGGTCGACCAGGGATTGGGCGTGCTGGTGTGGAGCCCGCTGGCGGGCGGCCTGCTGTCGGGCAAGTATCACCGTGACAGCCCGACCGCGCGCAAGGTCGCCGGCTGGTCCGAACCGCCGATCCGCGACGAGGACCGGTTGTGGCGGATCGTCGATGTGCTGGTCGAAATCGGCAAGGCCCGCGGTGTGTCCGCCGCACAGGTGGCGCTTGCCTGGCTGCTTGGCCGGCCGGCTATCAGCTCCCTGGTGATCGGCGGGCGCAACGAGGCCCAGTTCAGGGACAATATCGCGGCGGCCAGCCTGACGCTGACCGGCGAGGAACGTGATCGCCTCGACGCGGTCAGCCGCCCGCCCCTGCTCTATCCCTATTGGCATCAGCAGTTGACGGCAAAGGAGCGTTTCGGCGCCGCCGACCTTGTGATCGACCGAAGCAGCTTATAGGAACCCTGGTGCCGGCTCCGAGACGTCGGAAGGCGAACGACGCGTAGTCAGCCCACAAGAACAGCAAAAAAGGAGCCGCTATGGCACGAGCACCAAATTACGATCAGGAACGCAAGGAACGCGATCGCCAGAAGGCGGCCAAGAAGGCCGAAAAGCTGGCGGCCAAGGCTGCGGCGCGGGAGCGTCAGAAACCCGAGACTGACGCCGAGATTGAAACAGAGGAATGACGGCGCGCGGCGGCAATCCGGCCTGGATCAGGCCGGCGCCTTGTCGCTGACGAAGACGTCCACTTCACGCGCCGCCGCGATAAAGGCGCGCCTTGCGTTCATGGCCGGCTTGTCGCCGGCCAGCGCATCGTGGCAGGCCTGCAGCGCCGCGCGATGCTTGGGGGTGCGCTTGCCGGGCCAGCTGTTCATGAGATAGTCGGAAGCCTCGCGGGCCGAGCGTAAGAGCTGTGTACTTCCCGCCGTGACTGATTTGACGGTCACGGGTACTTCAAATCGGTTGTTTTCCATCGCCCGGTCCTACGCCATCGGCGTCCGCGAAGCGAGGCCGAAAGTGGGGCTCGGGGCCGGTGGTCCTTTTTTCGGCGGCGAGTGGCCTGCCCTGCAGGCCGCATTATGCCGCCACGACGGCAAATCCCCTGGCGCGAAGGCCGCGGCGATCATTGGCCAGCGACGTCAACAGACGGTCGCGACTGCCCACGATATGCTGCGAGAGCAAGCGCGCGGCTTCCTGTGCATCGCCGCTCCGCACGGCGGCCAGGATGGCATGATGTTCGGCCCAGGCGCGGCCAAGGGCCGCTCCATCGCGTACCTCCAGCCAACGGGCGCGCGAAAGCCTGGTCATCGCGTCGCGGACGGCCCGAAACAGGAATTCATTGCCGGACAGTCGCGCCAGCTCGATGTGGAAATCCATGCCGACGCGATGCCATTCCTCGCGCGGAGTGTCGTCGTCGCAGGAGACGAGCATAGCCTCGATGACATCGACGGCACTTCTGTCGGCAAGCCCGCATGTCAGCCGCAAGGCCGCGACCTCGACCGCTTCGCGGTAGACCGCGATCTGCTCGAGTTCGGCCAGGTTGATGGGCGAGACCGTCCAGCCGCGCCCGTCCCTGCCGACCAGCCCTTCGGTTTCGAGCCGCAGCAGCGCAGCCCTGACCGGCGTGCGCGAGGCGCCGAAGCGGCTTTCGATCCAGCGCTCGGTGAGTTTCTCACCCGGGCCGATCTCAAGTCCAAGGATCATCTCGCGGAGCTGCCGTTCGACGTTGTGCATCTGCGACATCGTTGTTGCCTTTTCACGTGCCCGCATTGACAGCGGTCGGGCTGTGGGTCCATGACGGATACCGACTTGGTATCCCAAAATGGTATCCACAACAATCCCTGGCACACGCAGGCACGGCATGACGCAGAACGATACGGAACAGGGCGGCTACAATATCCACTGGCGGCGCAATCTCGCCGTCTGCTTCGCGGGTTCGTTCAGCACGCTCATCGCCATGACCCTGCTCTTGCCGTTCCTGCCGCTCTATGTCGAGCAACTGGGCGTCGAGGGCCATGCGGCGATCGTGCAATGGTCGGGCGTCGCCTATGGGGCGACCTTCTTCGCGGCGGCGCTCGTTGCGCCGTTATGGGGACGGCTCGGCGACCGCTACGGCCGCAAGCTGATGCTGGTGCGCGCCTCCTTCGGCATGGCGATCTGCATGTCGCTGACCGGAATGGTCGAGACGGTCTGGCAATTGGTGCTGCTGCGCCTGCTGATCGGCTTTGCCGGCGGCTATTCCTCCGGCTCGACCATATTGGTGGCCATGCAGACGCCGAAGGACCGCTCCGGCTGGGCGCTCGGTGTCTTGTCCGCTGGCATCACGGCAGGTTCGCTGGTCGGCCCCTTGCTCGGCGGCGCGCTGCCGCCGGTAATCGGCATCCGCGCGACCTTTCTGTTGTCCGGCGGCGTCATCTTCCTTGCCTTTCTGGCGACGACATTCCTGATCAAGGAGAACCAGCGCCCGCAAGCAAGCAAAGCCGCGACGGCGGCAAAGCCGAAGAGCGGCTGGTCGCAAATTGCCGACAAGCGTCCGGTCGTGGCCATGCTGACGACCGGCATGCTGCTGGCCTTCGCCACCATGTCGATCGAGCCGATCATCACCGTCTATGTGCAGCAGCTGATCGAGGACCAGAGCCGGGTGACGCTCGTTGCCGGCGTGGTGATGTCGGCGGCCGCCCTTGGCGCAATCCTGTCGGCGTCATGGCTTGGCAGGCTCGCCGACCGCGTCGGTCACTGGAACGTCGTCGTCGGCGCGCTGGCCGTGTCGGCGCTGCTGCTCATTCCGCAGGCCTTCGTCACCGACGGCTGGCAACTGATCGGGCTGCGCTTCCTGATGGGCCTGGCGCTCGGCGGTTTGCTGCCTTGCATCACCAGCGTCATCCGCCACAACATTCCCGACGGCGTCGGCGGCAACGTGCTCGGTCTTTCGATCTCGGCCCAATATGTCGGCCAGGTCGCCGGACCGCTTGCCGGCGGTTTCGTCGGCGGCCATTTCGGCATGCGGGCGGTGTTTCTCGGCACGTCGGTGCTGATGGCGCTCGGCGCGGTCTACAACTGGATTGTCCAGGCGCGGCGGACGCGGAATATGTTGATGGAAGCGGGCAAGCCCTGACGAACTGCCCAGCCGATCAACCGAAGGAGCGTCGACATGAACCTGACCGAAACGACCGGCAGCCGTCTGCTTGTGCTCGCCGCCGGCATCGTGGGCGCGGCCGGCGTGGCGCTGTCGGCGGCCGCCGCACATCTCGGCGGCGCCTTCACCGGTACGGCGGCATCGTTCCTGCTGATGCACGCACCGGTGTTTCTCGCCGTCGGTCTCCTCGACGCGAATCGCCCGCTGCGGTTAGCCAGCCTGGTGCTGCTCGTCGGGCTCGTGCTTTTCACGGGCGATCTTCTCGCCCGCGATTTTCTCGGATCGAGGCTGTTTCCGATGTCGGCGCCGATCGGAGGCACCCTGCTCATCGCAGGCTGGCTGACCATAGCTGTCTCCGCCGTGGTGCGTCGGCGACCCTGAGATGCGCGGCCGGTTTCAATCCCGGCGACGTTCAAGTCGGATCCAAAGATCGCGGTTGCGCGCCGAGAGCGTCGCGCGGCGCGGCGCCTCTGGCCGCTCCGCGGCCGTGCCGATGCCCCAATAATTGCGATAAATGTCGTCGAACAGATGCTTCATGGGATGCATGGCTCTTCTCCTCTTGATTTGAATTGAATCGATCCAATAGGCCGACGCAAAAAATTCACGCCAGTCAGCTCCGCTTGCGCGCCACAAGGAAGCGCAGATCGCGAATCCACGGGCTTGTTCCGCCGCGGCGCTTGGACTTGTTGGCGGCCGACCCGATGCTCCAGTCGTTGCGGTAGATGTCTTCGAACAGATAGTTAACAGGATGCATGGCGCACCTCCCATCCAGGTTTAATCCAGCAGGCAGATCTTAGTTGGATCGATTCAAAGATAGGCCTATGGAAGCCGCCGGTCAAGCAAAATTTGAATCGATCCAACGAAAGTGCTAGATGCAAGTCGGGAACGTGCTAAATGCATATCAGGAGGCACGCGCAAATGGCGTCACTCACCGCAGGCAATCGACGACCCGTCCGGCTGGCCGACATCGCCAAGGCGGCCGGTGTTTCGCATGGTACCGCCTCCAATGTCTTCAGCCGCCCTGAGATCGTGCGCGAAGAAGTCCGCGAACGGGTCCGTGCGGCGGCCGAGGCGATGGGCTATGCCGGCCCCGATCCCAAGGGCCGCCTGCTGCGGGCCGGCAAGGTCAACGCCATCGGCGTGGCCACCGCGGAGCCCCTTTCCTATTTCTTCGAGGATCCCTTCGCGCGCGTGATGATGGCCGGTATCTCGCAGGCCTGCGATGCGACCGGGGCCGGTATCTCGTTAGTCTCGGCCGCCAACACCGAACAGCTTGCCTGGAATATCCAGAGCGCCCTGGTCGACGGCTTCATCGTCTTCTGTATCGAAGGCGGCTCGCGCCTTGTCGAATTGGCCCGCGAGCGCAAACTGCCCTTCGTGGCGCTGGACCTGGATTCGGAGGATGGATCCGTCGCGGCGATCGGCGTCGACAACATCGCCGGCGCCAGCCTGGCGGCGCGCCATCTGACGGAACTCGGGCATCGCCGCTTTGCCGTGCTGGCGCTGCCTTTCGCCGACGGCAGGACAGGCATCATTTCGCCCGAGGAGCTTCGCGCCGCGGCCTATGCGGGGACACGCGATCGCCTCACCGGCTACTTCCGGGAGCTTTCGCGGGTTGGCATCGATACATCCAAAGTGCCCGTCTACGAAACCGCCAACGATGCCGCCACCACAAAGGCGGGGCTGGAAACGATCTTTGCTTCCGGCGAACCACCCACGGCCATCCTGGCGATGTCGGACAGGATGGCCTTGGCAACGCTTGAATGGCTGAGCGCGCGCGGGCTGAATGTCCCCGATGATGTTTCGGTCATCGGTTTCGACGGCGTTCCCGAAGCAGCGCTATCCGAGCCGCCACTGACCACCGTCGCACAGCCGATCGCCGAGATGGGCCGGCTTGCGGTCAAGGCGATCCTGGAAAACGACGGCAAGGTCAGTCGGCAATTGCTGCCGGTCGAACTGATCGTGCGCGCCTCCTCGGCTCCACCGCGCCGCTGAACCGACTCGCCGACCTCAGCGGTTGGCTCTAGCCACGGCCGAGATACCGAACGACGCCTGGACGGGCTTGGCGTCCTTTTGCGTCGTCCTGGCTTTCCCCGAACCCCCGATGGTCGACAACCATTCGAGGTAGAAAGCGAGCGCGAACTGCATGGCCATGCCGGCGGCGAGCAGCAGGCTGTCATAGGCGAGGCCGCCGGGATTGATCAGCTTCATCACCTGGGCGACCATGGCGATCAGCGTGCCGGCGATGAACACCGGCAGCGAGCGCTTGCCGAGTATCGCCAGCGGATGGTCGGGTCCGGTGCGGAACAGGTTCGAGACCGCAGGCAGTGCCACCACCAGATAGCTGACCGCCAGGATGTGCAGCAGCCGCGGGAGCGACAGGAATGTCTTGTCGAAGCCGGTCAGCACCACCGGCAGGTCGAACCAGGTCACCTGGCCCCAAAGCGGACTATGCACCCATGCCAACGCGGCCAGCACATAGGCAGCGGCGGGACCGATCAGCCAGCGGTTGGCTGGAATGACGCCGCCGCGCCTGACATGCAGCATGGCGGCAAGGCCGATGTTGAACAGGAACTGCCAGGACAGCGGATTGAGGAACCACAGGCCGGGCTCGGGATAGTTCGGCGGGGCGATCTGCCAGATGCCGGCTACAAGCCACAGCAGGCCGGACACGGTCAGCGCTGCAAGCGGCCTGTAGCTGATGAACAGCAAGAAGGCCGGCGCCAGCAAAAGCAGCACCGCGTAGACCGGCAGGATGTTGTTGTAGCCGAGTTGGTGGCCGAGCGTGACGATGCCGACCAGCACCTCGGGCGTGTCCTTCATCAGCGGTTCGATGTTGATCAGCTTCAGCAGTTCCGGCCGCCGGCCGAACACCGCCGCGGCACAGAACAATGCCATTACCGCCATCGTGGTGACGATATGGGCGATATAGAGCACGCCTGCCCGCCGCCACATTTTCAGCGTCGCGAGCAGCCGGCCTCCCGGGCGGAACTTCGTGCCATAGGCAAGCGCGACCGAAATGCCCGATATCAGCACGAAAGCCTCGGCCGCATCCGAAAAGCCGAAATTCTTGTAGGTCAGGGTGTCGAAAGCCGTGCCCGGCACATGGTCGACGAAGATCGTCAGCAGCGCGAGCGCACGCAGCACATCGATGCGCGTATCGCGCTCGGTTGGAACTGGGGTGGTCATCGACAAAAGGCCTCAAAGCTGGTTGTTCATGCCCAGCAATGCGACCCCCGGCGCACCGCTTCGATTCCTCCGCGATGGAGTATATCGGCGCAGAAACGGACTGAAATGCGCCCGGTTCAATCAACTTTCGCGGAGCATGAAAATATTGCGTTTTGAAGCCGGCAAATTGAGTGAAACGAAATGTAATCAAAAGGATACGGCATGAGCGATACAAGCGTCGAAAACAGCCTGCCGCGGCTGGATCTGGCCTTTCCCTATCGCTTCTTCGGATCCGGCGGGGCCAGCGACGAATGCCTGTTCCTGCTGCATGGATCAGGTGTCGACGAGACGACCCTGGTGCCGCTGGCGAGGCAGATCGCACCGCATGCCTGCCTGGTCGCCGTGCGTGGCCGCATCGTCCAGGACGACGGCTTCCGCTGGTTCGAGCGGATCACGCCGACCAGCTTCGAGCAGGCCAGCATCCGCCGCGAGACGGCCGCTTTCGCACGCTTCATGGCCGAGGCCATGAAGCGGCACCGGATCGATCCGAAGCGCGCGGCTTTCCTCGGCTATTCCAACGGCGCCAATCTGGTTTCCAGCCTGATGCTGCTCCATCCCGGCCTTGTCGGACGGGCGGCACTGCTGCGGCCGATGCCGGTGCTGGACGAGACGCCGGCAACCGATCTGACCGGCATCAAGGCGCTGATTGTCGCCGGCGCCGCCGACCTGACCTACGGACCCTTCGCGCCGGCCCTGGTAACGCTGCTCAGCCAGCGCGGCGCCGAGGTCGACGCGCGTATCGTCGCTTCGGGCCATGAAATCGGCGACCCCGATGCCACGATCGTGCGGCAATGGCTTGCCCCGCCCGCTCCTGCCGCCTGACGGGCAAGACGCGGATCGCCGCGCTCAGCCTCCTTCAGCGATGCCGGCCTGCGCCCCGGCAATCAGCAAGTCGAGGCCGCTTTCGAACAGCGCCTCGTGACCGCCCGCACGATAATCGGCCAGGGCCTGGCTGAGCAGCGGGTAACCGCTTGCCTTGGCATCGAGCGCTGCACCTCGACCCGGGCCGGCCGGATATTCTGCCTGTTCCTCGAGGACGCAGCCCACCGTGTAGCGCCCGACGATCATCAGCAACCGCATGGCCATGACGGAAGGCATGCCGGCCTCGCGCAGAAAAGTGAGCAACCGTTCGACATGTTCGAGATCGCCCGGATCGGCCTCGGTACCGGCATGGACGCGCGCACCGTCGCGATAGGCCATCAAGGCGCCGCGGAAGCTGCGGGCGTTGTTGCGTACGAATTCCTGCCAGCTCTCGCCCGGCAGCGGTACCTGATGTCCATGGCCGCGCCGCAGGATCTCCTCGTTCATTGCGTCGAGCAGGGCGCGCTTGTTCCTGAAATGCCAGTAGAGTGCCGGCTGCTGGACCTTGAGCCGCTGCGCCAGCAGCCGGGTCGAGAGCGCATCGATGCCGACGTCGTTCAACAGCTCGAGCGCCTGCGCCACGATCAGCGCCTTGTCCAGCTTCATATGCACCTCGCTTGCCCAGCCAATTTATCGGTGATAAACGCTACCTTATCACCGATAAACTTTAGGAAAGAAGCATCTCGATGAAAAGGGCCTATCTCGTCGTGCTGACGGCAATGGCGCTGGACGCGGCCGGCATCGGGCTGATCATGCCGGTGCTGCCGGGGCTGTTGCGCGAGGTTGGCCATGTCGAGGACATTGGCTGGATTTTCGGCGCGTTCCTCGCCGCCTATGCCGCAATGCAGGTGCTGTTTTCGCCCCTGCTCGGCGCGTTGTCCGACCGCTACGGCCGCCGGCCGGTGCTGCTTCTGTCGCTTGCCGGGTCGATGCTGGATTATCTGTTCATGACCTTCGCGCCGTCGCTGCCGCTGCTGTTCGTCGGCCGACTGATCGCCGGCCTAACGGGCGCCAGCATGGCGGTGGCCTCCGCCTATATGGTCGACATCAGCAGCGAAGAGCGGCGCGCCCGCGCCTTCGGCCATCTGAGCGCCGCTTTTGGCGTCGGGTTCATCGCCGGTCCGGCGCTCGGCGGCCTGCTCGGCGATGTCTGGCTGCGCGCGCCGTTCCTGGCGGCGACAGGGTTCACCGGCATCAATCTGGTGCTGGCCTTCCTTCTGCTGCCGGAGCCGGAGCGGGTCGGCGGCACAGGCGAGCCGCTGTCGTTCAACCCGCTGGCGCCGCTGCGTTGGGCCCTGACTTTTCCGGCCCTCCTGCCGCTGCTCGGCGCCTTTGCCGTGCTCGGCCTTGTCGGCGAAGTCGGCGGCACCGTCTGGGTTCTCTACGTGCAGGACAAATTCCGCTGGAGCCTTTTCACTGTGGGCATCTCGCTGGCATTGTTCGGCCTCTTCCATGCCGGAGCCCAGGGTTTCGTCGCCGGACCGATCGCCGAGCGCTGGGGCGAAAGGCGAGCGCTCATGGTCGCCATCCTTGCCGACAGCACGGCCTATGTGTCGATCGCGCTGGCCTGGCAAGGCTGGATGGCGTTCGCGCTGTTGCCGCTTTTCTGTCTCGGCGGCATCGGAGCCCCGGCGCTGCAATCGTTGCTGACGTCACGTGTCGCGGCAGATCACCAGGGGCGATTGCAAGGTGTGCTCACCAGCATGACGAGCCTGGTCTCGGTGCTCGGACCACTCGTCATCGCCATGCTCTATTTTCGCACTCGAATGGTCTTCCCAGGCATGGTGTGGGTCGCGGGCGCGACGCTCTATGTCCTCTGCCTGCCCCTGCTGCTCGCAACCGGATCGCCCACGGCCAAACGGGAGGCGGCGGAGTGAGGATAATAGTGGCCGGCGACAGGGTTATCCCTGCCCCATCCTGTTCCAGGCGTCCAGCCCGGCGATCTTATAGGCCTCGGCCAGCGTGGGATAGTTGAATGTATTGTTGACAAAGAAGTCGACCGTGCCACCCAGATTGATCACCGCCTGGCCGATGTGAATCAGTTCGGTGGCGCCCTCGCCGACGATATGCGCGCCGAGCAAGCGGCGTGTCTCGATCGAGAACAGAAGCTTCAGGAAGCCGGTGTTGACGCCCATGATGTGGCCCCGCGAGGTCTCGCGGAAACGGGCCACGCCAACCTCGTAGGCGGCGCCGCTCTCGCGCACCTGTTCCTCGGATTGGCCGACGGTGGAGATCTCGGGCACCGCGTAAATGCCATAAGGAAAGGTTTCCGGCGGCGGCGGCAATGTCACGCCGAAAGCATGGCACGCGGCTACCCGGCCCTGCTCCATCGAGGTGGAGGCCAGGCTCGGAAAGCCGATCACGTCGCCGGCGGCGTAAATGTTGGGCACGCTGGTCTGGAAGGTGTGCGGATCGACCTTGATGCGTCCCCTGGAGTCAGCCTCGATGCCGACCGCATCGAGGCCGAGGCTACCGACATTGCCGGTGCGGCCCGCGGCGTAGAGCACGATCTCGGAACGTATGGTGCGCCCGTCGGCCAGCGTGACCTCTGCATGGTCGGGCCTGGAGGCAATCTCCTTCACGGCGCTTCCCAGCCGGATGGTCATGCCGCGGTCGCGCATCTGGTGGATGAAGTCGTCGACGATCTCGCGGTCGACGAAATCGAGGATCGTGTTGCGCGGCTCGACCAGCGTCACCGGCACGTCGAGTGCCGAAAAGATCGTCGCGTATTCGACGCCGATGACCCCGGCGCCGATGACCGTCAGCGTGCGCGGCAAGCGGTCGAGCTCGAGCATTTCGTCACTGTCGAACACGCGGCTCTTGTCGAACGGCACGTCGCCCGGCCGGTGCGGCCTGGTGCCGACGGCGATCAGCGCATTGGCGAAGCCGACCTCGCTGTAGTCGCCATTGTCCGATGTCAGGCTGACCCTGTTGGGCCCGAGAAATTTCACCGCGGCGCGGGAGCTCTTGACCGTGTTGCGCATGAACTGGTGCTGCAGCACCTCGACCTCGTGGTCGAGCGTCTTGTGCAGGCGCTCGACCAGGTCTCCGACCGAGATGTCCTGCTTAACTCGATAGCCGCGCCCATAGAAGCCGCGCTCACGCCAGCCCGAGAGATTGAGCACGGTTTCGCGCAGCGTCTTCGACGGAATGGTGCCCGTGTGCACGGAAACGCCGCCCAGGCGCCGCCCCCTGTCGACGACCAGTACCGTTTTGCCGAGTTTGGCCGATTGTACAGCGGCACGACGGCCGGAAGGGCCGCTGCCAATGACCAGCATGTCGTAATCCATCCTGCCCGTCCCTGCCCCTTGGCACTTTTGGTGCGCCGCAACAAGCTAACGCCATGTCAGGCGCGAATTCAACCGGCCCACCGGCCGCTTCGCCCGCCTTGCGCACCGGGAAAGGCTCGATCTTGATTCCGCCATCAGCCTTTACCATTTTCCCAGCAGGTGGGGCGCAGGCTAAGCAGGCCCCTGTTACGAGGAAATGACATGAACGCTCGCGTTCTCGACGGTGAAATCATCAATACCAGGCTCGACGACGTGAGGGCCTATGAAGGGGTACGCACGCGGCGTGTCCTGGCGGTCATGATCGACTATGTCATTGTCGCGCTGCTCACCATCCCGGTCGCCATCCTGGTGTTCTTCCTCGGACTTTTGACCCTCGGCCTTGGCTGGATGCTGTTTGGCGTCCTGGTCCCGGCCGTCGCGATTCTCTACATCTGGAACACGCTTGGCAGCGCCGACCAGGCGACCACGGGCATGAAGATGATGGGCATCCGGCTCGATCGGCTCGACGGCAGGCCGATCGACGGGCTCACGGCGGTGGTCCATTCGGTGCTGTTCTGGGCCGGCAACGTCATCCTGTCGCCGCTGGTGCTGCTGGTGACGCTGTTTTCCGATCGCAAGCGCACGCTGCACGACCTGCTGCTCGGCACGGTGGTCAGCCGCACCGGCCGCTGAGGCGCATTTTCGCAAGCATCGCCGCGGCGTCGGCACAAATGTGAAGGCGTCCGCATGGCCACGCCTTCACAATCCTGTTGAATTTTTCGCTTTCCGCGCCAAAGGTAGAGCGATTCGAAGGAGTGTTTCCGAGACTCGATGACGCAGCACCCGACCCAGTCGCCGCAGTTCTTCCTGACCGCGCCGTCGCCGTGCCCCTATCTCGACGGCCAGTTCGAGCGCAAGGTGTTCACGCATCTGGTCGGCGACAAGGCGTCAGAGATGAATGATCTCCTGACCCAAGGCGGGTTCCGCCGCTCCCAGAACATCGCCTACAGGCCGGCCTGCGAAACCTGCCGCGCCTGCGTCTCCGTGCGCATCCTGGCGCAGGAATTCGTCGCCAGCCGCAACATGAAGCGCGTGCTGCAGCACAATTCCGATCTCGTCGGCGCCATGCACAATGCCGAGCCCTCGACCGAACAATATTCGCTGTTCCGCAGCTATCTCGATGCCCGCCACCGCCGCGGCGGCATGTCGGACATGACGGTTCTGGACTACGCCATGATGGTCGAGGACACCCATGTCGACACCAAGGTCATCGAATATCGCCGGCGCGGGCCCGATACTTTCATCACCGGCAAGGGACAGGGCGAGCTGATCGCGGTGGCGCTCACCGACAAGATGGCCGACGGCCTGTCGATGGTGTATTCCTACTTCAATCCCGACTTCGAGGAGCGGTCTCTCGGCACGTTCATGATCCTCGATCACATCGCTCGCGCCAGGGCGATGGGGCTGCCCCATGTCTACCTGGGATACTGGGTCAACGGCTCGCGCAAGATGAATTATAAGATGCGCTTCATGCCGCAGGAGCATCTCGGCCCGAAGGGCTGGGAGCGCTACACCAACGAAGCGGTCTCACGCTGAGTTTTTCCAAGATCCACGTTTGACTGTTTCAACGCAGGGGATGCTGGTCTTTCAGCCGCTTGGCGGGAGAGTGCGTCATTGCGCCGATCGGCTGTCCCATCTGTATTTCATTACGAAAGTTTGCAAATGACGTCCCACAGCGACCACCAGAAGGGCCTTCTGATAACCGCCATTGGCGGCCTGACGCTGACCCTCGACATTCCGCTGATCCGCCTCGCCGATGGCGGCGCATGGACGATCCTGCTCTTGCGCGGGGCCGCCACCTTCATCGCCGCAATGATCATCTGGGCTGTCTGGCGGGCGCTCAGCCGAAACGCGCCTCAGCTCATTCCAGGCTGGTCGGGACTGGCGGCCGCGATATGCTACGGGCTGACCTCGATCACGTTCGTCACCGCCGTCTTCTACACCTCGACCGCCGACCTGGTGTTCATCCTGGCCTTCAACACGGTGTTCGCTGCGCTCTTGTCCTGGTTGTTTCTCCAGGAAAAGCCGCGGGCGGTGACGCTCGCGGCGATGCTGGTCATGATCCTCGGCGTGCTGGTAATCGTCGGCGGATCTGTCGGCACCGGACACCTGTTCGGCAATTTCATGGCGCTGTGTTCGGCCTTCTTCATTTCCGTGGCCATCACCATTTCGCGGGCCAGCGGCAAGGACATGGGCTTCACGGCGCTCGTCGGGGTGGTTCCGTCGCTCGTGCTGGCGGCCTTCATGGTGTCAGGTGAAGGCATCCATGTGAGCGCGCCCTGGTGGATCATCTTTAATGGCGCCGTGATCATGCCGATTTCGTTCTTCTGCCTGGCGGCCGGCCCCAAATACATCTCCGGACCGGAAGTGGCGATGTTCTACCTTCTGGAGACCGTGCTGGCACCGGTGTGGGTATGGCTGATCTTTTCCGAAACGCCGTCACGCAACAGCCTGATCGGCGGCGCGATCCTGATCGTCACATTGGTGGTCCATTCGGTGTGGCAGTTGCATGACGGACGCAGGCGCCGCGCCGCCCTTGCGGTGCGTCATCCGGCCTGAATCTTCTTCGCCTCGCCGTCGATCTCGATCAGCGACGGCGAGCCTTCCTGTTCAGGGGAAGCAGGCATCTCGTCCATCATTTCCACCTCGCGCAGCCATTCGCGCCAGATCGCCACCAGCAGTGCCATCAGCACCGGGCCGATGAACAGGCCGAGAAAGCCCATCGTCTTGACGCCGCCGATCAGGCCGAAAAAGGTCGGCAGGAAGGGCAGTTTTATCGGCCCGCCGACGAGCTTCGGTCGCAAGGTCTTGTCGACGATGAACAGTTCGACCGTCCCCCAGATGAACAAAGCCAGGCCGGCCACCGGTGAGCCGCTGGCAGCGAGATAGATCGAAACCAGCGTGAAGGACAGCGGTGCCCCGCCGGGAATCAGCGCCATGACCCCGGTGAGCGCGCCAAGCGTCACGGGCGACGGCACGCCGGCCAGCCAGTAGGCGATGCCGAGCACCAATCCCTCGCCGATGGCGATGACGGTCATGCCGGTCACGGTCGAGGAAATGGTCGCCGGCACGACCCGCGAGATGCGCTCCCACCTCGTCGGCAGGATGCGCTCGCCCAGGCGATCGACCTGGCCCGCGAAATGCTCGCCGTCGCGATAGGCGAAGAACAGCGCGATCATCATGAACAAAAGCGTCAAAAGCAGGCCGAAGGCGCTGCCGCCAGCGGCAAGGACGCCGCGATAGATGCTGCCGATATTGGCGCCGCTGACCAGTTGGATCAGTTCGCCGATGCCGCCGGGATGGCCGAGATTGGTCGTCCATTGCTGGTTCAGCCATTCTCCTACGATAGGCAGCGTGGCGATCCAGTGCGGTGTCGGGGCGCCGTGCCGGTTGGTCTCGATCGCCCAGCCGACCCATTCGCGCACCTCGTTGATGGCGTAGGTGCCCGCGAGCGCGATCGGTATGACCAGGAAGGCAAGGATGAACAATATGGCGAAGGTGGCGGCGATGGTGCGGTTGCCGCCGACACCGGCCAAAAGCCGCCGGTAGAGCGGCCAGCTCGCGAAGGCGATGACCAGCGCGGCCAGCACCGGGAACAGGAAGCCGTGGAAGAAATAGACGCCGGCGGCAACGATCAGCACCAGCAGCCAGCGCGCCGCCGAGAGCGGGGGGATGACGGCGGCTCTGAGCGGCGTCGACAGGCCGAACAGGCGCTGCCCCGGTTTCTGGATCTTCGCTTCCTTCAAACGCTCGTCTCTCCCGGCCATCCCGCTGCTTATGCTCTGATATAGTGCAGCAATCGTGACGATAGTTCAAAAGGTGATGGTGAAGCTGCGGATCTCCCCCCTCGAGGGGGAGATGGCCGGCAGGCCAGAGGGGGTAGCCGCGCGTAAGGCGCTAGCATTCTTTGTTCAAAGCAATGAGGTTGCGTCCAGTCGAACCGACCCCCTCTGTCGCCTTCGGCGGCATCTCCCCCTCGAGGGGGGAGATTACCCAAATTTCCCGGTCCTCGGGAAACCCTTCGGCACCATGCGGCCAGCCGACGCGCGGGCGCCGATCCATTCGGCCAATTCCTCGCGCGACCTTGTAAAGGTGCGGTCGGCCGAATCCTGCCAGGAAAGGCCGGTCTCCAGCGTAAACGGCTTGAGATCGAGAAGCCCGCCATCCTTGTATTTCTGCAGCCGCACGCCCTTGCCGCGGCTCATTTCCGGAATGTCGGACAGCGGAAACACCAGCATCTTTCGGTTCTCGCCGACGATAGCCAGATGATCGCCGCCGACCGGCACGCAGCGCTTGGCTTCGTCGGGCGCCTTGACGTTCATCACCTGCTTGCCCTTGCGGGTGTTGGCGACGACCTCTTCCTCCGGCACGATGAAACCGTTGGCGTCATGCGAGACCAGCAGCAGCTTGCGCTTCGGATCGTGAACGAAGGCGGTGACGATGTCCTGGTCATTGTCCATGTCGACGATGATGCGGATCGGCTCGCCATGGCCGCGCCCGCCTGGCAGCCGATCGGCGCCGATGGTGTAAAATTTGCCGCCGGTGGTGAACACCAGGATCTTGTCGGTCGTCTGCGCATGGAAGGCGAGTTTCAGGCTGTCGCCTTCCTTGAACGCAAGCTGCGAATGATCGGTCAGATGACCCTTCATCGCACGCAGCCAGCCCTTTTCCGAGACCACCACGGTGACCGGCTCGCGCTCGATCATGGCATGTGCGATGTCGGTCAGGTCATGCTCGGGCGCATCGGCGAACTGGGTGCGGCGCTTACCGAGCTCGGTCTCGGGGCCGAATTTGTCCCGCAGGCTCGCAACCTCCCACTTGATCGTCCCCCATTGCTTGGCTTCGGACGCAAGCAGCGCCTCGATCTGCTTCTTTTCGGCAGTGAGGCCGTCGAATTCCTTGCGGATCTCGAATTCTTCCAGCTTGCGCAGGGCGCGCAGGCGCATGTTGAGAATGGCTTCGGCCTGGGTGTCGGTGAGCGACCAGCGGGCCATCATGACCTGCTTGGGCTCATCCTCCTCGCGGATGATCTTGATCACCTCGTCGATATTGAGATAGGCGATCAGGTAGCCGGCAAGGATCTCCAGCCGTCTTTCGATCTCGCCGAGGCGATGTTTCGAGCGGCGGATCAGCACGTCGCGGCGATGCTCGAGCCATTCCTGCAGCACGCCCTTCAGCGACAGGACATTGGGCACCTTGCCGCGCGACAGCACGTTCATGTTGAGCGGGAAACGGCTTTCAAGCTCGGTGAGCTTGAACAGCGATTCCATCAGGATGCCGGGATCGACGGAACGGCTCTTGGGCACCAGCACGACGCGGATGTCCTCGGCGCTCTCGTCCCTGATGTCCTCGAGCAGCGGCAATTTGCGCGCCATCAGGAGCTCGGCGATCTTCTCGATCAGCCGCGCCTTCTGCACGCCATAGGGGATTTCGGCGACGACGATGCTCCAGGTGCCCCTGCCCTGGTCTTCCTGGCTCCATTTTGCCCGCACGCGAAAGCCGCCGCGGCCGCTTTCATAGGCTTCGAGGATGGAGGCTCGGCTGTCGACGATGATGCCGCCGGTCGGGAAATCCGGGCCCTGGACGAAATCCATCAGCTTGGCCACCGGCGCGTCCCGATGCTCGATCAGGTGAAGGGCGGCGTCGCAAAGTTCCGCCGCGTTGTGCGGCGGGATCGATGTCGCCATGCCGACCGCGATGCCGGACGAGCCATTGGCCAGCAGGTTGGGGAAGGCGCCCGGGAGCACCACCGGCTCCTCGTCCTCCTCATTGTAGGTCGGCCGGTAGTCGACGGCATCCTCGGTGATGCCCGCGAGCAGCTCGGTCGCCACATCGGTCATGCGCGCTTCGGTGTAGCGCATGGCGGCGGCGTTATCGCCGTCAATGTTGCCGAAATTGCCCTGGCCGTCGACCAAGGGGTAGCGCATCGAGAAATCCTGCGCCAGCCGCACCAGCGCATCGTAGATCGACTGGTCGCCATGCGGGTGGAACTTGCCCATCACCTCGCCGACGATACGGGCGCATTTGGCGAAGCCCTGGTCGGGGTTCAGGCGCAGCAGGCGCATGGCGTGCATGATGCGGCGATGGACCGGCTTCAGCCCGTCGCGGACATCGGGCAGCGCCCGGTGCATGATGGTCGACAGCGCATAGGCAAGATAGCGCTCCTCCAGCGCCTTCTTCAGGTCCACCGGTTCGATATGATCGCCGCCACCATTGTCAGGCGGCAAAAGCCTTTTTCCCATGGGCTGGAACTAGCCGAGCGGGTGATTCGCGGCAAGAGGGCAAGTCCTAAAGCGGGAGCATGGCCTGCCCTGCAACACGAGCCGCGAGGCAAGCCCGCCAGCCAACATCAATCTGTTACATGCCGTCTCTATTGCGAAGCGCGACGACGCTCGGCGGCCCGGTCTCCAGCGTGTTCGGATCGGGTTTGCCTTTCGCCGCGATTTTTGACCATTGTGGCAGGATGCGCCTTTTTCCCGTCCAGTTCGTCACTGAAGGGTGATGGCGCCAAAAATTGAAAAATAATTTTCAGGACACTCTCAGGGGCATTCGCGATGACAATCAAACGCTCGACTCTCAGGAAATTCCTCTTTTCGACCTTCTTGCTCACATTGCCGCTGAACGCGGCGCTCGCCCAGGACACCGCGGTCGCCGACCGGCTGAAGACGGCGCTTGCCGCGCAGGGCGTCGATATTTCCTGGACCGGCGTGACCGGCGACAACGCCAGCATGGTGTTGCAGGGCGTATCCATCAAACCGGGCGCGGAAAAAGAGGCCCTTGCGATCGGCGACGTTAAACTCGAAGGCGTGACCGAAGCCAATGGCGGCTATGATATCGCAACCGTGTCGACCTCGGCATTCGAACATAGCAAGGACGGCGTCACCCTCAATTTAAGCCCCCTCGTCATCCACGACATGATGGTTCCGGCCAGCGGCGCCAGCGGCCCGCTGGGCTCGCTGATGATGTACAAGTCCGCCGAACTCTCGAACATGAGGGTCAAGATCGCCGACAAGACCGCTTTCTCGATGGACGGGCTTGCCATCGAAATCACGCCGCCGGCCGACGGCCAAGCGATGAAATTCACCGGCACCACCGAGAAGTTCAATGCCGACCTGACGCTGGTCGAGGATCTCAAGTCGAAGGAAGTCATCAACGCACTCGGCTACCAGAACATTGCGGGCAATTTCGAGATGGCCGGCACCTGGCAGCCCACTGACGGCAAGATGGAGCTGTCGAAATACAACATTTCGGTCGAGAATGCCGGCACGCTCGGCATGACCTTCGATCTCGGCGGCTACACGCTCGACTTCATCAAGTCGCTGCAGGAAATGCAGAAGAAGATGGCCGCGCAGCCCGAAGGGGCCGACAACTCGGCGCAAGGCATGGCCATGCTCGGCCTGTTGCAGCAGCTTTCCTTCAACAGCGCCTCGATCCGTTTCGACGACGATTCGCTGACGGGCAAGGTGCTGGACTATGTCGGCAAGCAGCAAGGCATGTCGGGCAAGGATATCGCCAACCAGGCCAAGGCGATCGTGCCGTTCGGCATGGCGCAGCTCAACAATCCCGAGCTGACGGCGCAGGTAACGGCGGCGGTCGGCAAATATCTCGACGATCCGAAGAGCCTCGAAATCTCGGCTAAGCCGCCGGCGTCGGTGCCGTTCGCACTGATCATGGCGGGCGCCATGTCCAATCCGACCGACCTGCCGAAGACGCTCGGCGTCACCGTCAAGGCCAACCAAGACTGATCGAAGCGACCTCGACTTGCTTCAAGATACGAAAAGCCCGGCAGCGATGCCGGGCTTTTGTCTGCGATTCTCAATCGAACGAGTCACTTCGGAGGCTTCTTTAAAGCGCCGTCCGAAGCGCCATCATGCCTCTTTCTTGATCGGTGCGACACGCAGCGACAAGTCGCGAAGCTGCTGCGGCGTGGCTTCCGACGGCGCATTCATCAACAGGTCGTAAGCCTGCTGGTTCATCGGGAACATGGTGATCTCGCGCAGGTTCTTGGCGCCCACCAGCAACATCACGACGCGGTCGATGCCGAATGCCGCTCCGCCGTGCGGCGGGGCGCCGTACTGAAACGCACGGTAAAGGCCGCCAAAGCGCTCCTCGACGGTCTGGCGATCCAGTCCGACCATCTCGAAGGCCCTGACCATGGTTTCGGGCAAATGGTTGCGGATGCCGCCCGAGGCAATCTCGAAGCCGTTGCACACGGCGTCGTACTGGAATGCCTTGATGCCGAGCGGCTCCTGGTTGTTGAGGGCGTCGATGCCGCCCTGCGGCATCGAAAACGGATTGTGGGCGAAATCGATCTTCTTCTCGTCCTCGTTCCACTCGAAGAACGGAAAGTCGACGATCCAGCACAGCTCGAAACGGTCGCGGTCGACCAGGTTCAGTTCCTCGCCGGCGCGGGTGCGCGCAGCACCCGCGAAGGAGACGAATTTCTTGGGATCGCCGGCGACGAAGAAGGCGGCATCGCCATCGGCAAGGCCCAGCTGAAGGCGGATCGCCTCGGTGCGCTCCTCGCCGATGTTCTTGGCAAGCGGACCCGCGCCTTCGAGTTTCTCGCCTTCCTTGCGCCAGAAGATGTAGCCCAATCCGGGCTGCCCCTCGCCTTGCGCCCAGCTGTTCATGCGGTCGCAGAAGGCACGGCTGCCCCCGGTCTTGGCCGGAATGGCCCAGACCTCGGCCTTGGGATCGTTGGCCAGGATGTTGGCGAAGACCTTGAAGCCGGAATCACGAAAATGGTCGGAGACCGCCTGCATCTCGATCGGGTTGCGCAGATCCGGCTTGTCGGTACCGTATTTGCGCATCGCAACATCATAGGGAATGCGCGGCCAGTCCTTCGTGACGGGCTTGCCGTTGGCAAAGGCCTCGAAGACCGATGTCATCACCGGCGCCATGGTGGAAAGCACGTCATCCTGCTCGACAAAGCTCATTTCGAGGTCGAGCTGGTAGAATTCGCCGGGCAGGCGGTCGGCGCGCGGATCCTCGTCGCGGAAGCAGGGCGCGATCTGGAAATAACGATCGAAACCCGAGACCATGATCAGCTGCTTGTATTGCTGCGGCGCCTGCGGCAGCGCATAGAAAGTGCCGGGGTGAATGCGCGACGGCACCAGGAAGTCGCGCGCGCCTTCGGGCGACGATGCTGTGAGGATCGGCGTCGAGAATTCGGTGAAGCCGACCTCGCCCATGCGCTTGCGCATCTCGGCGATGATCTTCGTGCGCGCCACGATGTTCCTGTGCAGCGTCTCGCGGCGCAGGTCGAGGAAGCGGTATTTCAGCCTGATGTCCTCGGGATAGTCCGGCTCGCCGAAGACCGGCAGCGGCAATTCCTTGGCCGCCGAAAGCACTTCGATCTCGCGCGCGAAAATCTCGATCTCGCCGGTCGGCAGGTTGGCATTGGTGGTTTCAGGCAGGCGCGCCTTGACCTCGCCGTCGACGCGGATCACCCATTCGCCGCGCACTGTTTCTGCGATCTTGAAGGCCGGCGAATCGGGATCGGCGACGATTTGGGTCAGGCCATAGTGGTCGCGCAGGTCGATGAACAGCAGGCCGCCATGGTCGCGCACGCGATGCACCCAGCCCGACAGGCGAACGGAAGCGCCGACGTCGCTCTTTCTCAACTGGGCACAGGTATGGCTGCGGTAACGGTGCATTGTCATGGGCAAAAGTCCGGGATGTTGGGTTGCCGGCCGAAGCATCGCGGCCCGGCCTGAAAAATTTGCGCGAAAAGCGCATGGGAGGCCGGGCTTGTCAAGGCTAGCAAGGCTCGATCGCATACCTATCCGAACGTCGGCACACGGCATCGGCAAGTCATATAGCTGCCTACAGGCAAGACGAAAATGCACACCCAACAAGTATGGTCACTATTGTTGTATTGCCTCATTAACTGCTGATGCCATTTCCTGTCTAACGTCGGCACTTAAACACGATTTGGACCACTCAGTGCAGAGAATTTCCCAAACACTTGTGGCGCTCTTCGCGACTTGGTTGCCTACCAGAGTAGGCCACTTGTGATGGTCTGGTTCAAGCAATGCGTCCTCTAGCGTTGTGAATAGTGAGCCAGCCCCAATTCCAAACCGATCCGGCAGGTTCGCCCAGTTCGCAGCCTTCAAATCATTAAAAACGATCCTCTCGGGTGCGAGATCGCCGGGCAACTTCTGACAATCGGGATACGGGTGATCGCCGTCAGTAATTGCAAGTGATTTGTAAGGGAGCTTCCCCGCCTTTCCCAAGCTCCCCAGCATTCCCACAACGTTGGCCGGTCCTACAGGATTTATCTCGATTCGATGCAATAGCTCCGACGTCTCTAACGAAGAAGCAAGTATCTCACGAAGCCAGATCTCAGCGTTGCGATCTTCAACAAAGATGTGAACATCCGGGTGAACTTCGTCATCCAACCGACTCATCGCAAATTCTGGTGATGCCCCATAGACAACACTGAGACCCTGCGGCCCTGGCAACAACAAGACACGGGCCTCTTGAGGAAGTTCTTCAAGAACATAAGGGCTATGAGTTGATAGAATTATCTGAACGCGCCTTTGACGCGCGAGCCAGAGAAGAAAGCGCGTTAGCCGTCTTTGAGCGCGCGGATGTAGTGAGGCCTCGACTTCGTCAATTACGAGAAGGGCATTATTGGGAACGTTTTGGAGAATCCTGAACAGATCTAGGGTCGCGTCTTCGCCGGCGCCTTGGTGGAACTGAGAAACTTCTCCCCACTCCCGCTGTAGCAAGCCGACCTGCCTACGTGCATCAACGTCCGAAGTAGCAAACCTTGCCTTCTGGTATGTTCTTCCCAGAACATGGGAAAGACGCTGCCGAAATTCATCGTCAATCTCATCGCTCTCAATTTCGGCTGCAGCTGATCTAGCAATTTTCGCATAGCCTGCGGAAGCGTCCAAAGGCAGCGTTCGGGAAACATCAAGTAAGTAGACATTCCTCTTTGGAGGGTTTTCCGGATCCCTCCAGCGCTTCGTCGGCTTTGAGACGCGGAACGAATCAATGTTATGACCGCGCTTGACCCTGTAGGTGAGGCTAACGCCCTTAATCGCATCCCAATGAGTATCGACAAAAAAGGCGGACGGGTAGAATTTCTTATCCTTGTTTTCTTGGTCGTAAACGCACGTTGCCGCCTTGAGCAAAGTACTCTTGCCGCTCCCATTTTCACCCACAACAGCAACGACGGGAAAGTTGAACTCTACAGACTGACCGGTCCAACCACGAAGGCCGTTGATGGACACCATCTGAAGAAACTGTGGCCATTGGCCTGCTTGGAACTGGCTTCGAATGGTATTGACTTCAGCGTAATCCAAAGGTGCCCCCAAAATATTTGCGATTGAGGGTGCCATTCGTCGTAAATGCACGCAAGGCCGCCCCCCTAAATTCAAGCGCGAAGACTATTCCCTTTTGGCTTTGAGAGCCTTGGCAATTGCCGCTAGCATTGGCAAGGGCGATGGTTCAAGAAGGATCACAGACACGTGATCGCTTCTTAATGTGCTCCACCCGCTAATGTCATCCATCCGTCCGCTGATCCCGCTCCTCATCGCCGCAGGCATCCTGCTCGGCGGCAATGGGCTGCAAAGCACGCTGATCGCGCTGCGCGGCGCGCAGGAAGGTTTTTCGGCTTCCGACATCGGCCTGATGGGCACGTTCTATTTCGCCGGCTTCCTGCTCGGCTGCCTGGCCGTCACCCGCATCCTGAAGGCGGTCGGCCATGTCAGGACCTTCTCGGCGCTGGCCGCGGCCGCCTCGGCCGGCACATTGCTCCTGGTTCTGGTCATCGACCCGGTGATGTGGTGCGCGGTGCGTTTTGCCGGCGGTTTCTGCTTCGCCGGCCTGTTCACGGTGATGGAGGCCTGGCTCAACTCCGGGGTCAGCAACAAGGACCGCGCCCGCGTGCTTGCCATCTACCGCATGGTCGACATCGGCTCGGTCACCGGCGCGCAGTTCCTCATCCCGATCTTCGGAGCGGGCGGGTTCGCCATATTCGCCATCATGTCGATGATGATCACGCTGTCGCTGGTGCCGGTATCGCTGGGCGATCGCTCCAACCCGACGCCGCCGGAAGACGTCAAGCTCGACCTGGCGCGGGTCTGGCGCATCTCGCCGCTCGGCTGTTTCGGCTGCATCGCCGTCGGCGTCACCAACAGCGCGTTCCGCACGCTGTCGCCGGTCTATGCCGAGCAGATCGGCATGTCTGTCGCCGATGTCGTCACCTTCGTCAGCGTCGGTATCTTCGGCGGCGCACTCATCCAATACCCGCTAGGCTATCTCTCCGATCGCTGGGACCGGCGCTCGATGCTGCTGGCGACGACATGCTGCGCCATGCTGGCAGCGCTGGCGCTTGCGTTCGTGGCGGGAGCCGACCCGTTTCTCAACTTCCTCATCATCTTCATCTTCGGCTGTTTCGCCATGCCGCTCTACTCGCTGTCGGCGGCGCACTCCAACGACCGCGCCGGCGCGGGCGAGTTCGTTCTGATCAACGCCGCCTTGATGCTGTTTTATTCCTTCGGCGCCATTGGCGGCCCTTTCGCCGCATCGACGGCGATGCAGTATTTTGGCCCAAGCGCGCTGTTCGTGTTCAGCGCGCTGGTCTATGCAATCTTCATCGCCGTCATCCTCTATCGGATGCGGGCACGATCGGGCGTGCCGGCTGGCAAGCGCAGCCGCTTCACCGCGCTGTTGCGCACCTCGACGGTTTTCGCCCGGCTGGCCAGAAGAAACGGCGATCCGGACGGGCCGGACGGGCCGTGATGCGAGCGCCAGCGCTTGACGAAAGCCTTCCCGGCTGAAATCTAGGAAGACCCTACTCCTGCCAAAAGCGATTTGATGCACGTCATCACCACCCAAAAAGAACTCGAGACCGTTCTCGCCGCTTTCGAAAAATCGGATTTCGTCACCGTCGACACCGAATTCATCCGGGAAACGACCTTCTGGCCGATCCTGTGCCTGATCCAGATGGCGGCGCCCGGAATAACGGCGCTGATCGATCCGCTGTCGCCAGACATCGACCTGAAGCCGTTTTTCAGGCTGATGGCCAATGAATCTGTCGTCAAAGTCTTCCATGCCGCGCGGCAGGACATCGAAATCATCGTCCATCTGGGCGATCTCGTTCCCCATCCGGTGTTCGATACCCAGGTTGCGGCGATGGTCTGCGGGTTCGGCGACAGCGTTTCCTACGATCAGCTCGTGCAGCGCGTCACCGGCGCGCGACTCGACAAGTCCTCGCGCTTCACCGACTGGCGCCATCGGCCGCTGTCCGAAAAGCAGCTCGATTATGCGCTTGCCGACGTCACCCATCTTATCGAGGTCTACCAGCATCTCAGCGCCGAACTGGAGCGGGAGAACCGCGCCCACTGGCTGAACGAGGAGATGGACGTCCTGACCTCGCGCGAAACCTACGATCCGCACCCCGAGGATGCCTGGAAGCGGCTGAAGATGCGGCTGCGCAAGCCGCAGGAGCTGGCGATCGTGCAGGCCGTGGCGGCATGGCGCGAGCGCGAGGCGCGCGAACGCGACGTACCCCGCGGCCGCGTGCTCAAGGACGACGCCATCTACGAGGTGGCGCAGCAGGCGCCGCGCGACGCGGCCGCGCTGGCCAAGCTGCGCACGATACCGAAGGGCTGGGAGCGCTCCTCGACCGCGGCGGCGCTGCTTGGCGCGGTCAACACCGCACTAGCTCTGCCCAAGGAGCAATTGCCGAAGCTGCCAAAGAGTTTTCAGCCGCCCGAGGGATCGAGCGCCGCCGCGGAGCTGTTGAAGGTGCTGCTCAGGATCGTGGCCGAAAAGCAAGGCGTCGCATCGAAGGTCCTGGCTTCCAGCGACGACATCGACCGCATCGCTGCCGAAGGCGAAGCCGCCGACGTGCCGGCGCTGCAGGGCTGGCGCCGCGCCGTTTTCGGCGAGGCGGCGCTGAAGCTGGTGCGCGGCGAGATCGGCATCAAGTTCGACAAGCGCAAAATAGCGGTGTTCGATTTGTAGGCGGAGCGCCCCAACGAAGGGGAGTACTGCTCAAACCACCCGGAGCAGGTGCAGCGCGAGCCAGATCCAGCCCAGCAAAAGAATCACTGCCCCCAGGGAGAAAGACCGGCTGCGCAGGAGCAGATTGTTGCTGGTCAGGTGAACCCAGGCATGAAAATAGCGGGTCGCGACAAAGATCCACATCAGGGCCAAGGTCAGATAGTTGACGCCGTTGGTCAGGTGCAACATCAGGCACAGCACATAGAAAAGCACCGGCAGTTCGAACTGGTTGCTGAGGTTGCTGGCAACTGTCACGCAGGAGGCCGGCTCGGTCGAGCGCGCCTTGTACTGGCTGACTTTGGCTTCGCCCGATTGGATGGCGACATACCTGCGCCGGGCCATGGCGCCATAGACGATGTAGACCAGCAACACGTGCGCCAGAACAGGCCAGAAAATCGATGTCTGGTTCATGAACCCTCCCCGCCCGGTGCCGGGTCAGATCAATTCTGTTTCTGACCTGCCAGCCAGAAGACGGCGATGACGATCACCGGAATTGCGAGCAGCGCGAATTTGGTGACGATCAGCGCCGAGGCGAGACCCAGGGAATCGGGATTGGCCGATAGGAAATCCGACAGAAGGCGGGCCACGGCGATGTTCTGGGCGTAGTTGGCGATCGTGTAGGGCAGCACCAGGATCAGTGCGAAGATCGATTGCATCTGGCCCGGAAGCACGCGGAAATTCCTCAACCGCCTTCCCGTTGCCAGGATCAGGCTGACCAGCGTCACCGACAACAGCGCGGGGAACAGAAGATCGAAGGTCAGATAGTGCCAGACCAGGATGATCTCGCCGCCGCGCCGGCCGAGCGCCGTCAGCCAGGCCATGCCTTCATCCGGCGTGAAGCCAAAAACGCGCATGTCGAGCGACGGCAAACCGCCACTCAACTGGCGGAAATAGAAGAACTCCATGAGCGTCATGGCGATGAAAACCGCCACCGATGCGGTGCAAAGGGCGGCAGCGTGGCGCGATAGCCGCAAGATGGTCGCGGCCAGATTGCGCCAGAACGTGTACTGGTCGGGCCGATCAGGCTCCGCCGGGATAGTTGGGGCTTTCGCGGGTGATCGTGACGTCATGGGCGTGGCTTTCACGAAGTCCGGCGTTGGATATGCGCACAAAGGTGGCGCGTTCGCGGAAATCGGCAAGGTCGCGGCCACCAACATAACCCATAGCGGCTTTCAGGCCGCCTGCAAGCTGGTGCAGCACGCCAGACACAGGTCCTTTATAGGGGACCTGCCCCTCGATGCCTTCCGGCACCAGTTTCAGCGTGTCGCGAACCTCCGCCTGGAAGTATCGGTCGGCCGAGCCGCGCGCCATGGCGCCGACCGAACCCATGCCGCGATAGGCCTTGAAGGAGCGGCCCTGGTGCAGATAGACCTCGCCCGGGCTTTCGTCGGTGCCGGCAAGCAGCGAGCCGATCATGGCGGCACTGGCACCGGCGGCAAGCGCCTTGGCCAGATCGCCGGAATATTTGATGCCGCCATCGGCGATCACCGAGGCGCCCGATTTGTGCGCGGTCTCCACCGCCGACATGATGGCCGAAAGCTGCGGCACGCCGACGCCGGCGACGATGCGGGTGGTGCAGATGGAGCCGGGGCCGATACCGACCTTGACGGCGTCGGCCCCGGCATCGATCAGCGCCTGGGTGCCCTCGGCGGTGGCGACGTTGCCGGCCAGGATGCGCACCGAGTTGGACAGTTTTTTCGCCCGCGTGACGGCATCAAGAACGCGCTGCGAATGGCCATGCGCGGTGTCGATGACCAGAAGGTCGACGCCTGCCTCGATCAGCCGCTCAGCGCGCTCGAAACCGTCGTCGCCGACGCTGGTGGCGGCTGCTGCGCGCAGACGCCCCTGCGCGTCCTTGGTGGCGTGCGGGTTGAGCTGCGATTTCTCGATGTCCTTGACGGTGATCAGCCCCACGCAATTGCCTTGCTTGTCGACGACGACGAGCTTTTCGATGCGGTGCTGATGCAGAAGCCGCTTGGCCTCGTCCTGATCGACATTCTCCTTGACGGTGATCAGGTTCTCACGGGTCATCAATTCATAGACTTTCTGCGCCGGATCGGAGGCGAAGCGCACGTCGCGATTGGTCAGGATGCCGACCAGCCGGCCGCTCTTGTGGCCGCCGGAGCCGCCATTCTCGATCACCGGAATACCCGAGATCGAGTAGGTGCGCATCAGCGACAACGCGTCGGCCAGCGTCGCGTCGGGACCGATGGTGACCGGGTTGACCACCATGCCGGATTCGAATTTCTTCACCTGCCGCACCTGCTCGGCCTGCTCGGCCGGCGAGAAATTGCGGTGGATGACGCCGATGCCGCCGGCCTGCGCCATGGCGATGGCAAGCCTTGCCTCCGTGACGGTATCCATGGCCGCCGACAGGATCGGCACGTTGAGGTCGATGTCGCCGGCAATCCGGGTGCGGATGTCGGTCTGGCCGGGCATGACTTCGGAATGGCCGGGCTGCAAAAGCACGTCGTCAAAGGTCAGCGCCAGCGCGCCGGTGGACGTTTCGATGATTTTTGCCATGGCCAGCCCTTTGAATGCGGGAAAAGCGCTGGACCGGGATGGACAGCGCGACTCTCTTCTTCCCTTTCAGGATTGGCGGTGGCTGGTACCACGTCCCGGCACGGAAGAAAAGCCGATCGTTGCGGACGCTTCAGCTTCTATTGCGAACCAAGGAAAGCATCCAGCAAAGCGTGACGCGGCGATGCAAAGGGGTTGACGACGGTTACACCGCCCCAGGTGAAGCCGTCCTGCAGGTCTTCCGACAGAAGCAGCCGGCAACCCGTTTGGGATGCAGCCGAAAGAATGACGGCATCCCAGATGCCGAAGCGATGGTCCGCCGCAAGATCGACAGCCATCGTCATCACCTCCGGCGTCGTCCCAGCAACCGGGAACGCGTCGCGCCAGCTAAGCAGCGCATCCCGAGCCTCCTGGCGCGACCTTCCGGCTTTGCGGACGAGGACATTGAACAGTTCACCCAGCACCTGAACCGGAACAATGGCAGCGTCTTGTGGAACCTTGCCCAGCAGTTCGAGAACGTGGTCGCGTTTGTCTACGTTGTTAACGCCCTCTGCGTAGGCAAGAATGTTGGTGTCGAGCGCGACCCTCACAGGTCATCCTCGTAGAGCTCATCGCGGGTCCAGCGTCCTGCATCGGCAACCGGCTGCCGTTCGAGTCGCGACAGCAATGCCGCGCGCGAGCGGGAGGCCACACCCTCGTGCCTCTCCGCAGGGACGATCCGTGCCACCGGCCGACCATGGCTTGTCACGACGTAGCTCTGGCCCTCGCGTACCTCACGCAGGATGCGAGAAAATCTGCGATTGGCATCGGCTGCCGAAACGGCCTCTTCCATGATCATAACGTCCTGTAGTTATTTTCACTACAATAGGGATAGTGTCCGCTTTTTGCAAGCAATCGCGTATCGCAGCCGCCACCGGAGGTTGCGGTCGCATAAAAGTGACAGCAATTTAACACGACATTGGTGTCCAGCCGTGATAACCGCCCTGCCTGCCGGCAAACTCCCGGTCGGCAACATCTGGAATCAAGCCCGGACGCGTTCCTTTGAACCGAACCATTCCGCTCATATTGGCGGTCGCTCTTTTCATGGAAAACATGGATTCGACCGTCATCGCCACATCGCTGCCGGCGATCGCCCTCGACATCCACACCAGCCCGATCGCGCTCAAGCTGGCGTTGACCTCCTATCTTGTGTCGCTGGCGATCTTCATTCCCATCAGCGGCTGGATGGCGGATCGCTTCGGCGCCAAGAACGTTTTCCGCGCCGCGATCGCGGTGTTCATCGTCGGTTCGGTCGCCTGCGCCGTTTCGGGCTCGCTGCCGGCCTTCGTGGTGTCGCGCTTCCTGCAAGGCATAGGCGGCGCCATGATGACGCCGGTCGGGCGCCTGGTGCTGGTGCGCGCCACGCCCAAGAGCGAACTTGTCGCGGCGATGTCCTGGCTGACCGTGCCGGCATTGGTGGGCCCGCTGGTCGGACCGCCGATCGGCGGCTTCATCACCACCTACTTCACCTGGCACTGGATCTTCCTGATCAATGTGCCGATCGGCCTGATCGGCATCTGGCTGGCCACCCGCTTCCTGCCGGAAACCGAATCGATGGAGACGCCGCCGCTCGATTTCGTCGGCTTCGTGCTGAGCGGGCTGGCGGCGTCCGGCGTCGTGTTCGGCCTGTCAGTGATCAGCTTGCCCTATCTGCCGCCGGCGACCGGCTTCATCACCGTGGGCGTCGGGCTGGTGTCGGGCGCTCTCTACCTCATGCATGCGCGCCGTGCCAGGAACCCCCTGCTGGCGCTCGACTTGTTCCGCAACCAGGTATTCCGCTCCTCCGTGCTTGGCGGCGGACTTTTCCGCATCGGCATCGGCGCCGTGCCGTTCCTGCTGCCGCTGATGTTCCAGATCGGTTTCGGGCTGACGCCGTTCCAGTCCGGCATGATTACCTTCGTCTCCGCGATCGGCGCCATCGGCATGAAATTCGTCACAGCGCTGATCTTCCGCGTCGTCGGCTTTCGTCGCGTGCTGATCGTCGGCTCGCTGGTGGCCGCCGCGTCGATCGCCGTCAACGGCCTGTTCACGCCCGATACGCCCTATCTCTTGATGCTGGCCATGCTGCTGGTGGGCGGCTTCATCCGCTCGATGTTCTTTACCGGCATCAACGCCCTCGCCTACGCCGAGGTTTCAGCCGAGGACACAAGCAAGGCAACACCGATCGCCGCCGTGTTCCAGCAACTGTCGATCGCGCTGGGCGTGGCGGTTGCCGGCGGCATCCTGGAAGTATCGACGGGTATCCACGGCGGCCCGTTGACATTGCCGGACTTCCATACCGCCTTCTTCATCGTCGCGGCAATTTCCGCCGCCGCATCGCTGTCGTTCATGCGGCTGGCGCCCGATGCCGGCAACGCCGTATCGGGCCACGGCCGCCTGACCATGCCCAAGCCGCTGGAACCGGTGAGGTCGCCGGGGGAGTGAGACGGTTCAGCCGTCGCCGTCCGCCGGCCCTTCGCCATGGCTCCGTGCGCTCAAGTTCTTCGAGACATCCACTGGACGTTCCGATCCGCCTGATGGCGGACCGGATTCTCGCCCTTTGAAATCCTTCGCCAGTAGATACAGCTCCACCGACTCATCGCGCGACGCAGGCGGCTTGACGTGGTGGACGGACCGGAAATTCTTCTTCAGCATCGAGAGCAGCTCGTTTTCGGCGCCGCCCTGGAACGTCTTGGCCAGGAAGTGGCCGCCCGGCTTCAGCACCGACAGCGCGAAATCGGCGGCCACCTCGCACAGATGCATGGTGCGGATGTGGTCGGTCCGCTTGTGGCCGGTGGTGGGCGCCGCCATGTCGGACAGCACGACATCGGGATCGCCGCCAAGCGCCTCGGCCAGCTTCCGCGGCGCCTCGGGATCGAGGAAATCCATCAACAGCACCGGCGCGCCGGGCACCGCGTCCATCTCCAGATAGTCGATGCCTACGACATGCGGATTTTCCGCGGTCGATTTGGTCCGCGCGGCCGCGACCTGGCACCAGCCGCCGGGGGCCGCACCAAGGTCGATCACCTTCATGCCGGGTTTCAGCAGATGGTGCTTGTCGTCGATCTCGATCAGCTTGTAGGCCGCGCGCGAGCGGTAGCCGTCAGCCTTGGAGCGCTGGACGTAGGGATCGTTGATGTGGCGCTGCAGCCAGCGGCGCGACGATTCCTTCAGCCCGCTTTTCTTCTTGATCCGCGTCTTCAGCACGCGAATGCCGGCTGAGCCCGGCTTTTCCGGTTTCTTGGTCATTGGTTGACTTCTTGTCCAAGTTTTCTCGCTTGCCGGGTTGTGGCCGCTTTTCGGCGGCAGCGCGTTTGGCAAACGGCTTCCCCCACTCCGTCGCTGCTTCGCAGCGCCACCTCTCCCCCCTCCGGAGGGAGAGGAAGGGCGCCAAGATTGGCTAGCTCGCGCCATTCCTCTCCCCCGTCGATCGGGGGAGAGGTGTCGAGCGAAGCTCGACGGAGTGGGGGTCGACTGCTCACCGGAGCAACGCTTGCGCCAGCTTGCCCGAGCGTGACTTCTGGACAAACGGAGCCGTTTGTCCGCGAAAACCGGTCGCCACTTTTAGCTGACGCGGTTCTGCGGTTCGGGATCATGTTCTGCCGCGCCCATCGTTGCGCCAGACGCCGTCATCGGCCATCAGCTCGCTCAATATGCCCTCGCGCAAGCCACGGTCGGCAACGCGCAGCCGCTCCGACGGCCACACGGCGCGGATCGCTTCCAGGATGGCGCAGCCGGCCAGCACCAGGTCGGCGCGGTCCGCGCCGATGCAGGGATTGGCGACACGCTGCTGGAAATCCCAGCCGACAAGTTTTTCCACCATGCGGTCGACGCTGTCCCTGTCCATCCACAGGCCGTCGACGCGGCGGCGGTCGTAGCGCTCGAGATCGAGATGGACGCCGGCAAGCGTCGTCACCGTTCCGGAAGTGCCCAGCAGATGAAATTTCGGGCTGGCCTTGAGGTGGCTAAGCCGATCGCGGCCATCGAAGGCGGCGAGCCGGGCGGCGACGTCGTCGACCATGGCGCCAAAAATCTCGCGCGTCACCGTGCGGCCGCCGAAACGCTCGGCCAGCGAGACGACGCCGACCGGCAACGACGTCCATGACACTATATGGTTGGCGAGCCGCGGCGAGCGGCGGCCGGTGAGATCGATCAGCGCGATCTCGGAGGAGCCGCCGCCGATGTCGAACAGCACGACGCCCTGCGTGTCGCGCTCGACCAGCGAACCGCAGCCGGACACCGCGAGCCGGGCTTCGGTCTGTCGGTCGATGATTTCGAGCTTGAGGCCAGCCTCGCGCTCGACGCGCTCCAGGAATTCGACCCCGTTCGCCGCCGAGCGGCAGGCCTCGGTGGCGATCAGCCGCGCCTTTCTGATTTTGCGGTTGCGCAGTTTCTCGCCGCAGACTTTCAGGGCCTCGACCGCGCGGTCCATCGCCGGTTGGCCGAGGCGGCCGCTGGCCGTGAGCCCCTCGCCCAGTCGCACGATGCGCGAAAAGGCGTCGATGACGCGAAACTGGCCATGACGCGCCGGCACGGCGACCAGCAGCCGGCAATTGTTGGTGCCGAGATCGAGCGCGGCGAAGACCGGCAATTCTGGCATCGGCGGCCGATGAGCCCCCGATTCGGGCCGAGCCACCGCGATGGGCGGTGTGGCTATGCCTGCAAGCGCCGCGCCAGCCGCGGCGGCGCGTGCCGTCGGCGCCCCGTTCGCCGCGGGACGGATATCGTCGCGCGCAAAAACCTTGCGCCCGCGCCGGCGTTTGCGCCTTTTCTTGGCCTTGCCCTTTTGATGGTGGTTCGCGTCGCTCGCCTGCCCGTCGGCGGAGCGTGGCTCCGTCGGGCGGCGTTGCTGCCATTTGGCGGTCCCCGGGCCTGCCGGCCCCGGGGAAGCGCTGGACGCGCCCACCTCCGGCGCGCCGGCGCCGGTGTCGCGGTCTTCCACTGTCGTTCCTTCCGGCGCCGCGCGAACCGGCGAACGGACGCAGCAGGCGCTTCTTTGTTTCAAGTTGCCGCCAGACTAGCAGCGCCGGCCCGGATCACCAAGTGCCGCATGGCACGAATTTTGCCGGCTGTCCGCAAACCGCCTGCTGCCGCGTCTTACGCAAAGTGGGGGTAAACAGCGACTTTCAGCACAAATGCATGCGGAGACGGTCGCATGGCCGGGCCGATATTCCCGCTCGGCTGTCGATTTTCCGCCTCTCGACGACGATAACGATTGCGGCTTGCCATGGCGGCAAGGGCCGGCGGTTGAATAGCCGGCTTCGATGAGGCATCTCTGAAATAGACGGGGCAAAGCGATCGGAATCGCCGACCGCTTTCCCGCAATGACAGCGAAGGCAACGGGCCCGCAACGCATGGCAGTCAGGCAATGAACTGGAGACGCTATTTCTGGCCGGTCGTCGGCGTCGGGGCGGTGATTTTCTCGCTCCTGCTGCTCTGGCACGAATTGCGCGGCATTTCGCTGGATGATGTCTGGGACGGTATTGCGGCGATCCCGGCCCGCGGCTGGATCCTCGCGGGACTGAGCTCGGTTGTCGCCTATGCCTCGCTCGCCGGCTACGACCACATCGCGCTCCTGCATATCGGCAAACGCGTGTCGTGGCTGTTCGTCACGCTGTGCTCCTTCACCACCTACGCGCTGTCGCACAATATCGGCGGCTCGGTGTTTTCGGGCGCCGTCATCCGTTATCGCGCCTATGGCACGAGGGGATTGAGCGGACAGGACGTCGGCGTGCTGGTGGCGATCTGCTGGATTACCTTCGTGCTGTCGACGGTACTTGCCTCCGGCCTCGTTCTGGTGCTCGAACCGCAGATCATCGACCGCTTCTCCGGCATAGCCCATCACGGCCTGTCGCGGGCTGCGGGCATCGTCATGCTTGCCGTCGTCGCCGCCTATATCTTCGGCAGCTGGCTGCATCTGCGGCCGCTGAAGATCGGCAGCTTTCAGATTCACTATCCGGCCCTGCCGATCGTGGCGCGACAATTACTGATCGGCCCGATCGAACTCCTGGCGGCAGCCGCGATCATCTTCTTTGCCCTCCCCGGGACCCATAACCCCGGCTATTTCGTGGTGCTCGGCGTGTTCCTCGTCTCCTTCTCGATCGCGCAGATCTCGCACGCGCCGGGTGGGCTGGGCGTGTTCGAGGTGGTGTTCCTGGCCGGGCTCTCCGACATGGACCCCGTGGGCGTGCTGGCGGCCCTGCTGGTATTCCGGCTGTTTTATCTCATCGTCCCGCTGTTTCTGGGCCTGGGCATCGTGCTCTATTTCGAGCGCTCGCAGTTCGGGCGGACAGGCAATTGAAAAGCCGCGCCGAAACATCACAATTGAAACACCGGCAGGCTTGACTATTTTCTGCTGGCGGCTACAAGGCAGCGCTCACAGCGGTTCGCCCGCTCGGCCCGCGCGGTTTATGACCTCGCCTGCTGGGGAATAGGTTAACGGTAGACCCACGGACTCTGACTCCGTTAGTCCTGGTTCGAATCCAGGTTCCCCAGCCAGCTTCACTCCCACCGTCCGCACCAGACCAACCAGCCTGATCCGCCGTCTCGCGATCGAACAGGCAGCCCGATCATCACGGGTTGAAATATCGGGGCGGCCTCTTACCTCGGTGAAGGGCGGGCGAACAATCCAGCAGATCGGAGAGCGGTTTTGGCGTCTCGCGGGATTCGACTACCGGCTATCCTGTTTCTTCTCACCGGCACGGGCGCGCTCTGGTCCTGCGTCGTTCCCGACGATACGTCCAAGCTTGCGAAAGAGGATCCCACAACGGCTGCCGCCCAAAAGGAAATGGTCGGCCTCAGCGAAGCGGACCTGCGAATGTGCGCGGGGTTCCCCACCGCCACCGCCGACGAAGGAGCATCGGGGCAAATCTGGAGCTATGAGCGCGCGGTGCAGCGGGGCAATGTCAATGTCGTGCTTCCTACCTTCGCGGTGGGCCCCATCCCTTCCGTCGGCGGGTCGTTGAATGTCGCTCCGGGAGGTTATTGCAACACACAGGTTCGCATCGTCGATGGCCGTGTGGCTGAGGTCGCCTATGCGGGCGACAACAACCTTCCAAACCGCCGCGATGGGCTGTGTGTCAGCGCCGTCGACGCATGCGTCGTCTATGCCCGCAAACAAAACAAGGGCAGGCCTGGCAGTTAATGGCGTTCGACACCGGTGCGGGTGAGCCCGGCGTTGCCATAGGCGCTGCACGGGCTGGTGGAATGCCTGACACGGCGCGGCGAAGCGAGGCGTTGCCGGCGCTGCAAGCAAGGTTGGCCAAGACGGATGTACCAATCAGCTCGTCATGCCTGTGCAAGACGAGCGTGCAGCCGGCGCCGAGTTCTTGCCGTTAAGTCTATCATCACATGCATCCGCGCGACCGCCGGACGTCCCGATCCGTATTCCTCATACTGGCGGTCGGTGATCGCGGCTCAAATGCAGGGGGGAATGGAACCAGATCGGCCCTGCAACGTCATAGAAGCAGGTGCTCATGCAGGAGTGTGACGTCGATGACCAGGCTCCTTCTCGTCGCGGCTGTCGTGCTCGCCATGGCATGTGACGTATCGGCGGCGGCAAAGCTGGACGTCGCAGCCGTCAACAACGCGCAATTCGACGACAGCGAAGCAAAAGGCGTCGGTGCGACCGTGCTGAAGGCACAGATCCTTCTGGATCGCGCGCGCTTCTCGCCGGGCCTGATCGACGGCCGCGCAGCAGAGAACTTCGCCAAGGCGGTCCGGGCGTTTCAGGCAGCCAACGGGCTGCCCGCCGATGGTAAGCTCACCCGCCAGACCTGGGACAAGCTGGTCGCGACCTCCCCGAGCCCGGCGCTCGAGACGTACGAGCTGACGCGCAAGGATGTGCGCGGACCGTTTACCAGGCGAATTCCGGCGCGCATGGAGAAAATGGCCCGCCTGCGCAGGCTCGGCTACCACAACGCGGCGGAAAAAATAGCGGAGCGCTTCCACGTCAGCCAACAGTTGCTTCAACGGCTCAACCCTGGCGTCGGCTTCAGGAAGGCCGGGCAAAAGGTGCTGGTGCCTGCCGTCACCCGAGGCGATCCGCCCGCGGGTGTTGCTGAGGTCGAGGTCGACAAGGGCGCGCGCCAGCTTCGCGTGCTCGACCCGTCCGGCAAAGTGCTTGCGGTGTACCCCGCCTCGATCGGCAGCCAGGAGAAGCCGGCGCCGAGCGGCCAGGCAGAGGTCAAACGCGTGGTGCACAACCCCACCTATCACTACGATCCCGACTTCGCCTTCAAGGGGGTCAGGACCAAGCGCCCCTTCACGATCGCCGCCGGGCCAAACAATCCGGTGGGATCGGTGTGGATTGATTTGTCCATCGAAAGTTACGGCATTCACGGGACTCCGGACCCGAGCAAGATCGGGAAAACCTTCTCGCATGGCTGCATCAGGCTGGCCAATTGGGACGCCGAAGACCTCGCCTCCGAAGTGCACGAGGGCACGAAGGTCATCTTCACCGGCGAAGCGGTGGGATCGATCGACCAGGGATCGCCGTAGAGGCAACCGGGGGACTCACTTTCACTTGGCTGCTGCCATTGAGGCGCTGCCGGCCTTGGCCGTTAGCCGGCCGGCGCCTCAGTTTACTGCGAAGTTACCCCAGCCACTTCTCATAGTCGGACACCAGCAGGTGCAGCGGGGCGACGTCCTCGTCGATGTTGGAGAAGCGGCCGATCGGCTCGCGAAACACATTGTCGGTGAGATCGTCATTGACGGTCGACACCTCGCCGATCAGCACGTCCTTGCCTTCGGCCCAGAAGGCATGCCAGACGCCGGGCAGCAGCGTGACGCTCTGGCCCGGATCGAGCTTCAGCAGCCCGCCCGCCGGCAACCGATGGATGGTTCCGTCGACAGGCACCGACACCTCGGCCTTGGGATCGATGCCGCCGTCGCGATCGTGCATGAACAGTTCCAGCACCAGCTTGCCGCCGCCACGGTTGATGATGTCCTCGGCCTTGATGTTGTGGCGGTGCATCGGCGACAGCTGGTCCTTGCGCGAGATCATGATCTTCTCGGCATAGAGCATGCCCATGCCCTTCTTCATGTCCTCGTAGCGGCCGTTGCGCACTGTGAACAGGAACAGGCCGAGCTCCTTGAATTTTTCCTGGCCGTAATCGGTGATGTCCCAGCCGAGCCGCGAGGTGAAAATGGCCGAGGAATCGATCTGGCGCGCCTTCATCTCTTCCGGCGACCAGTAGGCGAAGGGCGGCATGATGTAGCCGAACGAGCGGATGAAAGCGTCGGCTTCGCGGATGATGTCGTTGATGGCGGAGCGTTTCATGATCGTGGTCCTCGTGTCGACTTCTCCGACAAATCGCATAGCCGAACGACGATGCGGTGTCGATCCGTATTGCCTCGCCCCGGCTTGCAGCGCGGACGCATGGAACCACGGATCCGCTCGGCTGGCCGGGTGACACAAGGCACTTTCAGGGCCATAACCCCTGCGGATTCCACAGGGTGACAGATGATGCCGACCATTCACGACCTCGATACGCCATCGATCCTGATCGACGCCGCGCGCGCCGAAGCCAATATTGCCCGCGCGCAGGCGCATGCCGACCGTCACGGGTTGAAGCTCAGGCCGCACATCAAGACGCATAAGCTGCCCTATTGGGCGAAGAAGCAGGTGGCGGCGGGCGCGGTCGGCATCACCTGCCAGAAGATCGGCGAGGCCGAGGTGATGGCCGATGCCGGGCTGACCGACATTTTTCTCCCCTACAACATCCTTGGCCGCGCCAAGCTGGAGCGGCTGAAGGCGCTGCATGGGCGCGTCACCCTGTCGGTGACGGCGGACAGCATGGAGACGATCGACGGACTGGCCGCCACCTTCACCGATGCCGGCCATCCCCTGCCGGTGCTGGTCGAATGCGACACTGGCATGGGGCGCTGCGGCGTGCAGACGGCCGGTGAAGCGGTTGGCCTGGCAAGACAGATCGAGACGGCAAAGGGCCTCGCCTTCGGCGGGCTGATGACCTATCCGGCCGCGGGCCGTGCGGGGGAGGCCGAGGCCTGGCTCGCCGGCGCCAGGCAGGCGCTGGCCGCCTGCGGTCTCGCCTGCGCGCGCATCTCCAGCGGCGGCACGCCCGACATGTGGCGCTCCGGCGAAGACAGCGTCGTCACGGAATACCGCCCCGGCACCTACATCTATCTCGACCGCTACCAGGTCGCCAAGGGCGTCGGCAGCCTCGACGATTGCGCGCTGAGCGTGCTGTCGACCGTGGTCAGCCATCCGACGCGGACGCGTGCCATCCTCGACGCCGGCAGCAAGGCGCTGTCGAGCGATACGCTGGGGCTCGCCGATTTCGGCGAGCTGCTCGGCGTTGCGGGAGCGCGGGTGACGGGCCTGAGCGAGGAACACGGCACGGTCACGCTCTCAGGCGATGGCAAGCTTCGCATCGGCGAGCGCGTGCGCGTGGTGCCCGACCATTGCTGCGTCGTCACCAACCTGTTCAATGAGGTCAATTTGATCGACGGCGAGACGGTGCTGGAAACCCTGCCGGTGGCCGCACGTGGGCGGATGGGATGACTTCTTTGGCCAGGCGCGGGTGATTCAAGCCGGCTGACGCTCAGCCTGCCGGGCCGCGACCCTGCGCATCGCAATCACCCGCCGCCGGTGGATTTCGGTACGCATCGCCATCAGGTGCAGCGCGAAGAACAGCACCGTGAAGCCGATGGCCATCACCAGCAGCGGCCACAGCATCGAGGGGTCGATGGTCGAGCCGCCCATGCGGAATACCGAGGCCGGCTGGTGCAGCGTGTTCCACCAATCGACCGAGAACTTTATGATCGGGATGTTGATGAAGCCGACCAGCGTGATGATGGCGGCGGCCCAGGCGGCGCGGCCGGCGTCATCGAGCGCGCGGGTCAGCGCGATAATGCCGAGATACATCAGGAAGAGCACGAAAACCGAAGTCAGCCGCGCGTCCCATACCCACCAGGTGCCCCACATCGGCTTGCCCCAGATCGAACCGGTGATCAGCGCCAGCGCGGTGAAGACGGCACCTATGGGGGCCGCCGATTTCAGTGCGACATCGGCCAGCGGATGGCGCCAGACCAATGTGCCGAGCGCCGAGAGCGCCATCAGCGTGTAGCACATCATGGCCAACCAGGCGAAAGGCACATGGATGTACATGATGCGGACGGTGATGCCTTGCTGGAAGTCCTCGGGCGCGGTGAAGCTCATATAGAGGCCGGCGGCAAGGGTCAGCGCCGCAATCGTCGCCAGCCACGGCACCACCCGGTCGGCAAGCGCCACGAACCGTGTCGGGTTGGCAAGATCGGTCCAGCCGCTCAGGCGTGAAGTGCTGTCGCTCATGCCGCTTTAAATAGCCCGGCTATGCGTCTGGGGCAATCGAGGGAGTGTCGCAGGCCTTGTCACCTCCCCTTGGGGAGGGTCGCTGCGAAGCAGCGGGGTGAGGACGGCGGCGCTCCCCGACCGGACCTTCGGTCCGACCTCCCACGGGGGGAGGTAAAAGAACCCGCTCAGGCGGCCTCGCCCTGTATCGAGCGGCTGAGGCGGCGGACCTCTTCGTCGTTGAGCAGGCCGCCGGCGCGCAGCAGGCTGGCGAAACGGCCGTTGCGCAGCGACAGCTCGGCGAAGCCACCCATTTCGACCACCCTGCCCTTGTCCATGAACACGACCAGATCGGCGTCGCGGACGGTGGTCAGGCGGTGGGCGATGATGAAGGTGGTGCGGTCGCGGCGCAATTCGTCGATCGCTTCCTTGACGCGGTCCTCTGTCTCGACGTCGAGCGCGCTGGTCGCCTCATCCAGTACCAGGATCGGGGCATCCTTCAGCACGGCGCGGGCAATAGCAATGCGCTGGCGCTCGCCGCCAGACAACTGGCCGCCACGTTCGCCGACCACCGTGTCGTAGCCATTGCTCTTGGCCAGGATAAAGTCCTGTGCGGCAGCCGCATTGGCGGCGGCATGGATCTCGTCGTTGGTCGCATCAGAGCGGCCGACGCGGATGTTGTCCTCGATCGAGCGGTTGAGCAGGCCCGCATCCTGGAACACGGTGGCGATCGAATGGCGCAGCGACTTGCGGGTCACGGTGCGGGTATCGATGCCGTCGATCAGGATACGGCCGGTGGACGGCGAGAAGACGCGCTGCAACAAATTGATGAGCGTGGTCTTGCCGGCGCCGGTCGGCCCAACGATGGCTACGGTCTGGCCCGCCTGGACCTCGAAGGAGACGTCGTGGATGCCCTGCCCCGAATTGGCGAATTCGAAGCCGACATTCTCGAAGCGGACATGGCCGGTGACGTTAGTGAGATCGCGCAGCCCGTCCGGTTCGGCGGCGTCGGCCGCCGAGTCCTCGAGATGGTAGAAATCCTCGAGCTTGGCGCGGGCCTCCGAAATCTGGTTGGCGAATGCCGACATCTGGTCGAGACGGGCGATCAGCAGCGTTGCAAAACCGGTGAAGGCGATGACGTCGCCGATGCGCAGCTGGCCGTGGGTGACCAGATAGGCGCCGATCAAAAGCACCACCATCATCGAAATCGTCGACGACAGGCGATGCAGCGCATTGGCCATGGCCCACCAGTCGAGCACAGGGTTCTGCGCATCGAGCAGGTTCTTGACGTAGCGGCGCAGCGTATCGGCCTCATGGCCGAGGCGGTTGTAGCTCTGCAAAACGGCGACGTTGCTGACCGAGTCCGTCACATGGGCGAATACGGTATGATAGTGGCGCTCCACGGCGGCCTGGCCCGCCTTGGTCCGCTTCATCACCAGCCGGCCGATGCCGACATAGAGCACGCCGAGAGCCAGCAGCACCATCGACATGCGCACGTCCATGCTGAGCGCGGTCGGGATCAACAGGAACAGCGCGACGGCGGTGGACAGATGCTGGCGCATGAATTCGAGCCAGAGGCTGAACAAGGTCTCCACGGCACGCAGCAGCGTGTGCAGCGAATTGGACGTGCCGCGCTGATGATGCCAGGCGAGCGGCATGGTGATGACGCGCTCGAAGGAGTCGCAGAGCACTTCGCTGCGCCGGGCGTGGGCGAAGCGGTCGGCGCCGCGCGCCACAAGAACGAACGCGATGATGTTGAAGGCGCCGAGGCCGGCCCAGAGGGCGAGCGTCGAAAAGACGGAGCCGTGTGCGGAAATCGCGTCGATCACGCGACCGAACATGATCGGCTCCAGGATGGCGATGATGGCCAGCGCGACATTGGCTGAGCAGATCAGCGCCACGCGTTTCCTGTCAGCTGCCAAATAACCGAGCGCTCGCCAGTAGATTTGCAGAAGGGACACTTCAGCTACTCCGCCAAAACATTTATTGTGCACCGCACCATTTCTTGACACGTATCGGTTAACGCGTCGCAAAACAATGCCCGTCTATCCCTTCCGTTCCCGTTTAGCGAACAAAAGATGACGACGATGCGAAATCTCACGTGATCACCTAACGGGTTGAGATAAAAGGTGAAATGTCAGCCTTGCGGCAAAATCATGGCAGCCGCTGAGCGCTGCCACATTTTTAATCACGGCGATCTTGCCCGGCATGGCCCGACCGGGTGCGCCGGCTGCCGAAGCGGAGATCTGCAAATAGACAAAAGACTATCCCGCGCATTCCGGAGGATGCGCGGGACAGGGTTGAAGCTGTTGATTTTACGAAGGTATCTTCACGACGACTTCGACCTTGCTACCAGCCTTCGGTTGGAAAGACGCGGATTTCGTCTTCGAACCATCAACTTCAAGCGAGATCGACTTGGTCTTTTTGTCGCGGACGACACGCACCGTGACTTCGGCCCCCAGCATTTTGAGCGTGGCGGCGTAGCCATCCCAATGGCTGGGCAGTTTCGGCCTAAACGTGATCTGCTTTCCATGCCGCTCGATGCCGAGAATGCCTTCGACCGCCGCCCGGTACAGCCAGCCCGCCGAGCCCGTGTACCACGTCCAGCCACCGCGGCCGCCCTTGTTGTCGCTGGCATTGCCGTCGCCGGCGTAGATATCGGCCGCAACCACGTAGGGCTCGACGCGGTAGCGCTCTGCCGAGGCCTCGTCTAATGCGTGGTTGACCGGGTTCAGCATCGAGAAGCAGCGATAGGCTTCGTCGTTCAGCCCCATTTCGGCCAGCGCGATGACGAACCAAGTGGCGGCATGAGTATACTGGCCGCCATTCTCGCGAACGCCCGGCGGGTAGCTCTTGATGTAGCCCGGATCCTTCTTCGTCTTCGAAAAGGGCGGCGTGAACAGCTTGAGGATCTTGAGTTCGTCGTCGACGAGCAGCTTGGTCGCCTGCTGCATCGCCGTCGTCGAACGCGCCGGATCGCCCTCGCCCGAGAGCACGCTCCAGGACTGGGCGATGGAGTCGATCCTGCACTCCTGGGATGAGCGCGAACCGAGCGGCGTGCCATCGTCAAAACTCCCGCGCCGATACCATTCGCCGTCCCACGCCGTGCTCTCCAGCGCGCGTTTCAGCGCGTCGGCATGCTTTGCCCAGGCCTGCGCGTGCTTGGCATCACCCTCCGTCTTGGCCACGGCGGCGAAGTCGCCCAGCGTCCGCAGCAGGAACCATCCGAGCCAGACGCTCTCGCCCTTGCCTTGCTCGCCGACGCGGTTCATGCCGTCATTCCAGTCGCCGCCGAGGATCAGCGGCAGCCCGGCGGGACTGCTGCGCGCAATGGCAAGATCGAGCGCACGCGCGCAATGCTCGTAGAGGGACGCCGTCTTTTTCGAAATTTCGGGCGTGAAGAAGGCATCGTGCTCGCCCTCGCCCAGCGGCTGTCCATCGATGAAGGGCAGTTGCTCCTTCAGGATGGTGGCGTCACCCGTCACCAGCAGGTAGCGCGCGGTGGCATGGGCGAGCCAGACCACGTCGTCGGAGATCAGCGTACGCACGCCCGCCCCGGTGCGCGGCAGCCACCAATGCTGCACGTCGCCTTCAGGGAACTGCCGACGCGCTGCGTTGAGGATCTGGTCTCGCGCCAGTTTGGGATCGTGCGCCAGCAGAGCCAGCGTGTCCTGCAACTGGTCGCGGAAGCCGAAGGCGCCGCTGGCCTGATAGAAGGCAGAGCGGGCGCGGATGCGGCAGGCGAGGCTCTGGTAGGGCAGCCAGTGGTTGACCATGGCGTCGAGCGCCTTGTCCGGCGTCTCGACCTGGATGGTGTCGAGGAAGCCGCGCCACTCGCGCTCGTTGTCGGCCAGACGCTGGTCGAAATCCCTACCCCGATGCTTGCGCACCAGGGCGCTCGCTTCCGCGGCCGAGCCAGCGTCCCCGAGCAGCCAGAACAGCGTGACGTCGCCGCCGGCCGGAACATCGATGTCGCGGGCGATTGCAGCGCAGGGATCGTCGCCGGCCTCCACGCGGCCTGACAGTCCCGCGCCGCTCAGCACCGCCTGCGGAAACTCGCTGGTGCCGTGCCGGCCCAGGAATTCAGTCCGGTCTGCTGTCACCGAATGCACGCCGTCATCGGCGGCGAGGAAGGCGACGCGCTCCCCGAAATCGAGCCCGTAGGGGTTCTGTGCCAGCAAGGCGCCGGTGGCGGCATCGCGCGACGGAACGATGGTCGCCGCCGTGCGCGAGCGATGTCCGCCCAGCACCCATTCGGCATAGGCATAGACGCGCAGCCTGGCCGGCGCCGGGCCGGCATTCTGGATGCGCAGGCGGGAAATCTTCACCGGGTCGACCGGGTCGACGACATGGGTGAGGTCCATCGACAATGAGCCGCGCTTCGACCGGAAGGTGGAGAACCCTTGGCCGTGCCACGTCTCGTAAGTCATCGACGGATCGCGCACCACGGCGGCGAGCGGCGAGAATGCCCGGCCACTGGCGTGATCATAGATATAGATGCCCTCACCGGGCCGGTTCGAAACCGGATCGTTCGACCACGGCGTCAGTTGGTAATCGCGGCTGTTGCGGCTCCAGGTGAAGGCAGCGCCTTCGGCGGAGACGTGGAAGCCGAACGAGGCGTTGGAAATAACATTGATCCAGGGTTGGGGCGTGGTGCTGCGGCCGGCCAGGCGCACGACATAATGCCGCCCGTCGCCCTCGAAACCACCGAACCCGTTCCATTGGCTGAGCCCGTGCCCGTCCGCCGCCAGGGCCTGCGAGCCAAAGGAATGCGTCATAGACCCCAATTCGGGCAATGCCGCCGGCTGCTGGGCATCGCGCGCCTGCAAGGCGGCCACTTCGGCCCGCTCGATCTGATCGAAGATGGTGCCGTTGCGCGTGTGCAGAACCACGCGGGCAACCGCAAGCAGCGTCTTGTAGGTGGTCTCGTCCATCAGGTCGCGGCGCACGGCGAATATGTGCTGGCGCGGTCCGAGCTCCTTGCCGCGCAAGCGGCTGTTCTCGCACAGGGATTCGACTGCTCGCTGCAGGTCCTGCACATAGGACGAGGCCTGTTCGTTGACGACGACGAAATCGATCATCATGCCACGGGTGCGCATGTACTCCTGGAAACGCAGCGCCTGGGCGACGATTTCGAGATCGGCGACGTCGCCGATCCTGACCAGGAAGATCGGGAAATCGCCGGAGATGCTGGTCGGCCACAGGCTCGACTGCTTGCCCAGTCCCGAAGCGATGGATTCGGCCGGCAGGCGCAGGAATGGATCGGGATAGATCAGATAGCGCGCCAGCTTCTGTACGTTGGCGGCGTCGGCCAGGCTGAGGCCGAGATGCCGGGTCTGCACCTGGCTGCGCGTCCAGGCAAGCATTGCCTGTCGGGCAAAGCTCTCCGGGTGGTCGAGCCGGGCAATGGCCTCCTCCAGCTCCGCGCGGTTGGAACCGACGACGGTCCAGAAGGTCAGCGATATCTTCTTGTTGGCGGGCACGCGCACCTGGCGGCGCAGCGAGGCGACGGGATCGAGGGTGAAGCCGGAATGGCCGCCAAGCCGAGCGCCTGGATCGAACGCCGCAGCGTCGACGATGGTGCGGCCGCGGCCGATGAAGGCGCGCCTGTCGGTCTCGGCTTCGGCGTCGCGCGCCGGACCGGACGGGTCGGTGACGAAATGCACCATCGTCACGTCTGGCTCGCTGGTCTCGCGCTTGCGCCGCGTGGCGAAGATCGCCCCATTATTGGGGGCAATTTCGGTCTCCACGAACATTTTCGAGAAGGCGGGATGGGCATTGTCGGATACCTCCAGGCCCAGCACCAGCTCGGCGAAGGAGGTCACTTCGATGTGACGGTCGGTCGGTCCCTCGTTGAACAGCGTCACGCGGCGGCCTTCGCCATTGCCTTCCGAGATGACGATGCATTCGACCTCGGAGCGCAGCGTGCCGACCAGTTTGACGAAGCTCGCCTTGTCGTCGGAGAACAGCGTCTGGGTGCGCTCCTCGGCCGCGCGCTTGGGCTCCGCCGTCGCCGACCACCAGTCGCCAGTGCCGGCGTCGCGCAAGAAGATGTAGGAGCCGAGCCGGTCCTCGGTCGGATCCGGTTGCCAGCGCGTGACGGACAGATCGCCCCACCGGCTGTAGCCGGAGCCTGTCGCGGTGACCATCACCGAATAGCGGCCGTTCGACATCACATTGGTCGAACGCAGAGCCCGCACAGGATCGAGCACGATGCGGGTGTCGGGACTCTCGGTTTCGGTCTCGTCCTTCGCCCGTTCGTCCGCCTCGGTCCTGACGGTCGCGGTCGGGATGTCGCGCGGCGCCCTCTCCTGGAGCAGAAGCTCGGCCGACTCGATGACCGGATCGCTGTGGAAACGGTCGCGCAGGCGACCCTCGAAAATGGCGTCGGCGACCGCCGCGATCGACATGCCGGAATGGTGGGCCATGTAGTTCTGTACGACGACGTGATCGGTGCCTTCCGGCACGCGCTGCGGCGTGAAATCGACGGCGTCGTAGTAACCATGGCGGCCAAGCGCGCCGAGCTCCCGTAGGCGCGCTAGGTTCTGCACCGCTTCGCGCGGGTTGAACTGCGCGGCCAGCACGGTGGCGTAAGGCGCGATCACCGTGTTCTGGCCAAGGCCGCGCTTCAGCCCGAGACCGGGCACGCCGAAATTGGTGTACTGGTAGGTCAGCTCGCGGTCGCGGGCATTGTAGGCCGCTTCCGAAATGCCCCAGGGCACATTCTTCTGACGGCCATACTGGATCTGGCGCTTGATGATCAGCTTGCTGGTCTGGTTGAGAATCGAACCTTGCGGTTCCTTCATCACCAGCGGCGGCATCAGATACTCGAACATCGAGCCGGACCAGGACATCAGCGCGCCCTGGAAGCCGATCTCGACGATCGGCCGGCCAAGCCGGAACCAGTGCTCGGTCGGCAGGTCGCCCTTTGCGATGGCGAACAGGCTGGTCAGCCGCGCCTCGGAGGCCAGAAGATCGTAGCAGCTCTCGTCGAGCTGGTGCTCCTCGACCCGGTAGCCGATCGACAGCAGCTTGCGCTCCGGCCGCATCAGGAACGAGAACTCCATCTCGAAGGCGAAGCGGCGCGTGCGCTCGCGCAGGGTGAGCAGCTTGGCACGCAGCGCCTCTACGGCGTTGTCGTCGCTGTGGGCGTCGTGGACATGCGCCTCGCAGGTGGCTTCGAGCCTGGCCGCCCAGTCGACGATGACATCGCTCTGTGGCGATGCCGCCTCGGTGTGGATGGCGGTGGCGAGCTTGCGGATCTCGCCGGCCAGCACAGCCAAATTGATGGTGCGGATCGAGGCCATTTCCGGCTGCGCCTTGATGGTGTCGACGGCGCGCCGCATGCCGTCGAGGCGGTCGGCCAGACGCTGGCGCAAGGGACGCAGCTGACGGCGGTCGTCGGGCAGCTCATCCAGGCTCTCGCCGAGGATGGTCACTGTGTCGAGGATGCCCTCGAAATCGCCCTGGAGATGAACGGACGGCGCCTCGGCCCATTCGGCGCAGGCCGCCGCCACCGCCACCAGATGGCCGGCGAGATTGCCGCTGTCGACAGCCGAGATGTAGAGCGGATAGAGCGGCTTCAGTGTGGTGGTGTCGTACCAGTTGAAGAGATGGCCGCGGTTGCGCGGCATGCTCTCGATGGTCGTCATGGTGGCATCGATGCGGGTGATGGCATCGGACAGGCTGATCCAGCCGAAATCGCGGGCCGAGACGACCGACAGGAGATAGACGCCGATGTTGGTCGGCGAGGTGCGCGGCGCGACCACTGGCGCCGGGCTCTCCTGGAAATTGTCCGGCGGCAGATGATGATGCTCGGCCGTGACGAAGGTTTCGAAATAGTGCCAGGTGCGGCGCGCCACCGTGCGCAGCGCATGGATGTCGGCCTGCGATATGCGCAGCCGGTCCTCGGTCTCGGCCGAACGGCTGATCCAGCTGGCGATCGCCGGGGAGCCGATCCAGAACAGAGCGAAGAAAAAGGCGACGAAGGCGCCGGTGGAATCGGCCAGCACCGGAATGGCGAGGCCGACGAAGCCGATGATCACGGCGCCGTACATCATGCCGTAGTAGGAGCCGACATCGTTGTCGCCGGCCTTGTGCGCCTGCGAGGCGGTGCGCCATTCCAGCAGGTTCTGCCGGGAGACGAACAGCCGGTAGAGCGTGCGCACGATGGCGTCGCCCATCATCCAGGCGTTATGCGCCATCAGCACGATCTTCAATGCCACCATGGCGGTGCCGAAGGCCACGTCGCGCGCCAGCGCGGAGAAATGGCCGCGCGGCGTCTGGTCACCGCTCTTGGGCAGTATGGCGTTGACGACGTCGAAAGTGGGCGCCATGAACAGGCTGAGGATCAGCAATGCCTGCCATTGTGCTGCCTGCGTGAAGGGCAGCAGCGTCCAGCCGGCGATCGCCGCCATCACCCAGAAGATCGGCGTCAGCGAGCGGCGCAGATTGTCGACCATCTTCCAACGCGACAGCGCCGGCACGCCGGAGCGCGGATCGAGGATGAAGCCCAGGAGCTGCCAGTCGCCGCGTGCCCAGCGGTGGTGGCGCGAGGCATCGACCGAGTAGCGGGTCGGGTAATCCTCGACCAGTTCGACGTCGGTGACGAGCGCAGAACGCGCCAGCGCGCCTTCGAGCAGATCGTGGCTGAGGATGGTGTTTTCCTCGATGCGGCCCTGCAACGCGGCCTCGAAGGCATCGACGTGGTAGAGGCCCTTGCCGGTGAAGGAACCGTCGCCGAAGACGTCCTGGTACAGGTCGGACACCGCAAAGACATAAGGATCGAGGCCGCGATTGGCCGAGAAGACCCGTTGGAAGAACGACGCCTCGTCGCCGCTGGTCAGCGAAGCGGTGATACGTGGCTGCAGGATCGTGTAGCCCGAGGTGACGACGCGCCTGGTGGCATCGAAATGCGGTCGGTTGAGCGGGTGGCAGAGCTTGCCGACAAGCGTAGCGACCGCATCGCGGGTGGTGCGCGTGTCGGCGTCGAGCGTCATTACGTGAACGACTTTTTCCGGCAGCGGCACATCGAGCGGCAGGAAGGTGGTGTCGCTGTCGCCGCGCAGCAGCAGGTCAAGCTCGTGCAGCTTGCCGCGCTTGCGCTCCCAGCCCATCCAGCATCCCTGCGCGGCATTATAGAGCCGGCGCCGGTGCAGGAGATAGAAGCGCGGCGCGCCTTCGGCGGGATAGCGGGCGTTGAGGCGGGCGATCTCGTCACGGGCGAATTCGAGAATCTCGGTGTCGGCCGCGTCGATCTCGGTCTTGCTGTCGGGCCAGTCCGACAGCAGGGCGAAGTGGATCTCGTCCGCCAGATTGGCGAGGTAGTGCACTTCGATGTTGCGGATGTTTTCCTCGACGTCGTCGCGCGAGCCGATCAGCGACGGCACCACCACCAGCGTGCGTGCCTCGGACGGCACGCCGTGCCTGTAGTCATAGCCGATAAGGCGCGTCGGCTTGAGGAACAGCGAGACAACGGTATTGAAGAAAGCGAGCGCGCCTTCGCTGGCCGGCACGGCAAATAGCGCCAGCATCAAGACGATCGAAGGCACAGACAGGCCGAGATTGGCAAGGGCATTGCCGGAAACCACCAGAAGCAGCACGGTCAGCGCAAAGACCGGCAGGACGATGCCCAGCCATCCGGTCTTGGCAAAGGTGCGCTTGACGGTCTGACTGACGGTCGGTCGGTAGCCGATCGCCTTTTCCAGCTCCAGCCGGCGTGGCCCGACAAGGAAAAAACCGACATCCGTGTGCGCTAAAGGAGCCGCAAGGCCATCTGCGCCGTCGGCAGCGGATGCAATTTCGTTGGTGATCTGGCCGGCCAGTTCGATCGCCTTTTCGGCGACGCGATATTCCGACAGATTCGAGCGGCGGGCCAGCTCTTCGATCGCGGTCCGGTACTGGTCACGCGAGAAGAAATCGAGCGCGGCGAAGTCGGTGCGCTCGCGCAGCACCGTGTCGATACGGCTGACGCCCTCGAACCACACCGTCCAGTCGATATCGTTGATGAGACGCAGGCCGCGTATGATGTTGCCGGTCGTCACATTGCCGCTGGACAGCGTATGATGCTCGGAAATGATGATTTCCTCAGCGTCCGAGCCGGTCTTCTCGAGTTCGCCTTCCAGCCACTCCAGCGCCTTGCCTGCATTCTGCGAGCCGTCGCGCAAGCGGTAGAGCAGTTGTGTGGCAAAGGTGGTGTCCTGGGCGTGCGCGCTGAAATTGGCCAGGATCGCTTGCCGGTCGCGGGTATCGTCGGTCGCCAGCACCTTGTCGGCGACATCATTGGCGATCTGGCGCATCTGCCGGGTGCGGTTGACCCTGACCGCAAGGCGGCGAAGATTTTCGATCAGAACGAAGCGCAACAGCGACGGCAGCGCCCAGAGTTCGCCGATCTTCAGTGGCTCGACCGACTGGAAGCCCTGGACGATGGCCTTGAACATGGTCGCGGAGACGGAACTGTCGGAATGCGCCACATAAGTCCAGGCCAGCGCCAGCGCGCGCGGCACGCCGCCGCCGTCCGGCAGCTTCAGCGTCGGCAGTTGACGATAGAAGCGGCGCGGCAGGTCGCGCTTGACCTGGAAAATGGTTTCCTCGACCAGATAGTTGTTGTCGAGCAGCCATTGCGCCGCGGGCGTGATGGTCTCGCCCCTCGCCTGCGCGGCGTTGGTCGAACGGTAGACTTCGAGGATCTTCTTGGCGCTGTCGCGGATGCGGGCCTGGAAATCGAATGGCGTCAGGCCGAACAGATCCGCGAGATCGCCCTTGGCCAGGCTTTCACCGAGCAGCCGAAGGCGTTCCTCCGGCAGGAAAATGGATCTTATCGGTTCTTCCGTGATGGGCGGGAAGCTCGCGCTGGTCTTTTCGATTTGTGCTGGATTCGTCTGAATATTCATTGAAAATTCCGTAAGCGGGCACTCAGCGGCGTCACCGCCACGGCAATGGCCCTAAAACCGATTCAAATGCAATTGGTTGCATGCCCAGCTTTTGCCGAAAATTGTTTCCGCACCACGACAAGGCATCGTCTTTCGACAGTTTCAAAGACGAATACTCCTCACTCCCGCCGAGACCGATCGACGGAAAGGATTCAGGCTTTTTCGTGATCCCGGCTGGAGCTTACCCTATATTTCGCCGGCATCACGATCATGTTTGGAAACAAGCGTTAATCGTTGGGTCGAATGCCATCGATCCGGACCACGAATACTGTCGGGTGGTCGATGGGCTTGATGCGCAGGCCAGCTGTGGCTGAGGCAGTCAGGAGTGCGTCGAGGTGGCTAAGGCGAATAGGCTCTGCGGCGGAAACCAAGACTTCCCCACCCAGGCACAGGACGAGGGTCGCTCTGCTTTCAATCCCGATTTCCAAAGGGTTCGACATTACGAGGCGTTCGACGGAATGCCTCATGCGGCCACGCCGGGTCATCACGTTAAGATCGGTGATCGGACCGGCGATCAGTTCGGCACTGGTCGGCCGGTCGGCTGGAAAGGAAAACGGCGCTGAAGCGGCGGTCAGGCACGCCGGCGGCTCGCCGGCGACATCAAGAATGATCCCCTCGCCTTCCAATACCGACAGGGTGCGGTCAATGCCGGCAAAGCTGGAGAACGGCCCGCTGCCTTCGACGCGGGCCATCGAGACACGCCAATCGAAGGTGTAGAGCCCGGCATCGGCCGGCGAGACGGCGATTTCCGTCGTCACGCCGCCGCCGTTCTTCCACGGCATCGATTTGTATTCGGCTGCCCGCAGGACGCGCATCGGTCGGCCTACTATCCCAGAATGCCGGGCAAATTGAGCTGATGCTCCCTGGCGCAATCGATGGCGATGTCGTAGCCGGCGTCGGCGTGCCTCATGACGCCGGTCGCCGGATCATTCCACAGCACCCGCTCCAGGCGCCTGGCTGCCTCAGGCGTGCCGTCCGCGACGATGACCATGCCTGCATGCTGGGAAAAGCCCATGCCGACACCGCCGCCATGGTGCAGCGACACCCAGGTAGCGCCCGATGCCGTGTTGAGCAGAGCGTTGAGCAGCGGCCAGTCGGAAACAGCATCCGAGCCGTCCTTCATCGCCTCTGTCTCGCGGTTCGGCGAGGCGACCGAGCCGGAATCGAGATGGTCGCGGCCGATGACGACAGGCGCCTTGAGTTCGCCTTTGGCGACCATCTCGTTGAAGGCGAGGCCCAGCCGGTGGCGGTCGCCGAGGCCGACCCAGCAGATGCGCGCCGGCAAGCCCTGGAAGGCGATGCGCTCGCGCGCCATGTCCAGCCAGTTGTGCAAATGGGTGTTGCCGGGCGTCAGTTCGCGCACCTTGGCGTCGGTCTTGTAGATGTCCTGCGGATCGCCGGAAAGGGCCGCCCAGCGGAAGGGGCCGATGCCGCGGCAGAACAGCGGCCGGATATAGGCCGGCACGAAGCCTGGGAAGGCAAAGGCGTTCTCGAAGCCTTCTTCCTTGGCGACCTGGCGGATGTTGTTGCCGTAGTCGAGCGTCGGCACGCCGGCGTTCCAGAAGGCCACCATCGCCTCGACATGCTCGCGCATCGAGGCGCGGGCGGCTTTCTCGACTGCTTTCGGGTCGGACGTGCGCTTCTCGCGCCACTCGGCCAGCGTCCAGCCCTTGGGCAGATAGCCGTTCAACGGATCGTGCGCCGAAGTCTGGTCGGTGACCATATCGGGGCGCACGCCGCGCCGCACCAGCTCGGGCACGATATCGGCGGTGTTGCCGACCAGGCCGACCGACTTCGCCTCGCCTGCCCTGGTCCAGCGCGCGATCTTCTCCAGCGCCTCGTCAAGCGTATCGGCACGCTCGTCGACATAGCGGGTGCGCAGCCGGAAATCGATGCGGTCGGGATCGCATTCGACGGCCAGGCAGCAGGCGCCGGCCATGACGGCCGCGAGAGGCTGGGCGCCCCCCATGCCGCCGAGGCCGCCAGTCAGGATCCATTTGCCCCTGAGATCGCCGCCATAGTGCTGGCGTCCGGCTTCGACGAAGGTCTCGTAGGTGCCCTGCACGATGCCTTGCGTGCCGATATAGATCCACGAGCCGGCCGTCATCTGGCCGTACATCATCAGGCCTTTCCTATCGAGCTCGTTGAATTTCTCCCAGGTCGCCCAATGCGGCACCAGATTGGAGTTGGCGATCAAAACGCGCGGCGCGTCCGGATGGGTGCGGAAGACGCCGACCGGCTTGCCGGACTGCACCAGCAGCGTCTCGTCCTCGCCAAGCGTCTTCAGCGAAGCGGCGATGCGGTCGAAATCGTTCCAGGTGCGCGCCGCCCGGCCGATGCCGCCATAGACGACCAGTTCGTTGGGATTTTCGGCGACATCGGGATCGAGATTGTTCATCAGCATGCGCAGCGGCGCTTCGGTCGTCCAATACCTGGCATTGAGCTTGTCGCCGCGGGGGCTGCGCACTTCGCGGATGTTGTGGCGAGGATCGGTCATGTCGTCACTTCCCTTTCAGATGAGTGCGGCGAGGCGTCAGCTCTCGACCCACGAAATCGCGGTCTCGAGGATGGATGTCAGCGTGGCGCGGATCGGCGCGGCGAAGGCGGCGTCGTAAGGCACCGGCCAGTTGTCGGGCGCGCCCTTGCCTTCGGGCTCTCGCATGTAGCCGCGGTTGGACAGTTCCATCTGCAGCGCATGGACGCCGTTTTGCGGCTGGCCGAAATGGCGCGTGATCCACCCGCCCTTGAAGCGGCCATTGACCACGAAGGTCTCGCCGGTCTCGGCCAGGATCCCGGCGACCTTTTCCTGCAGCGCCGGATCCGTGCTCTTGCCGTCATTGGTGCCGAGATTGAAGACCGGCAGCGTGCCATCGAACAGGCGCGGCAGCACAGAGCGGATCGAGTGGCAGTCATAGAGGACGATTTTGCCATGCAATCCGCGCAGCCGGTCGATCTCGGCCTGGAGCGCGGCATGATAGGGCATGAAGAATTTTCGGCGGCGCTCGTCGATTTCCGACGGCCCCGGTTCCTCGCCTGTACGGTAGAGCGGATCGCCGTCGAAGGTTTCGGTCGGGCACAGCCCGGTCGTCGCCTGACCAGGGTAGAGCGAGGCGCCTGACGGATCGCGATTGACGTCGATGACGGTGCGCGAGATGGCGGTGTGCACGACGGTGGCGCCAAGACCTGCGGCGAAATCATAGAGCTTGTCGATCCACCAGTCGCAGTCGCGCTGGCCAAGCCAGCTCGAGACCAGCCGGTTGTCGAGACCGGCGAGATCGATGCCGGTGTGCGGCATGGAAACCAGCAGCGGCGCGGTGCCTTGTTTTACCGTCAGCCAAGGAGGTGTCATGCGAGGCCTCCGAAGGTTGGAGCTCTACGGCTGGGATGAGAAGGAACGTAACCTACCATGCCAAGCATTCTCATGAGGCAATTCCCGGCAGCGCCACCGCGCTCGCCGCCTTCACCGCTGCACCGCTGCGCACCATGGCGATGGCTTTCTCCATGTCGGGATGGAAATGCCGGTCGTTGTCGAGATGCGGCACCTCCGCCCTGACCAATTTGCGCACCGCTTCGAGTGCGGTGCTGGAAGCGAGCGGCGCGTGGAAATCGCAGCCCTGGGTCGCGGCCAGCAACTCGATGCCGATGACGGCCGTGGCGTTCTCGACCATGCCGATCAGCCGGCGCGCACCATGTGCGGCCATCGAGACGTGATCCTCCTGGTTGGCCGAGGTCGGGATCGAATCGACGCTTGCTGGATAGGCCTTCTGCTTGTTTTCGGAAACCAGCGCTGCCGCCGTCACCTGCGGGATCATGAAGCCGGAATTCAGGCCGGGCTTCGGCGTCAAAAAGGCGGGCATGCCCGACAGCGCAGGGTCGACCAGCATGGCGATGCGGCGCTCCGACAGCGAGCCGATCTCGCAGACGGCGAGTGCGATCATGTCGGCAGCGAAAGCCACCGGCTCGGCATGGAAATTGCCGCCCGACAAGGCGGTGTCGTCCTCGGCGAAGATCAAGGGATTGTCGGTGACGCCATTGGCTTCCGTGCCGAGCGTGGCGGCCGCCTTGCGCAACACGTCCAGAGCGGCCCCCATCACCTGCGGCTGGCAGCGCAGGCAATAGGGATCCTGCACGCGCTCGTCGCCGACGCGGTGGGATTCGCGGATGGCGCTGCCGGCCATCAGACTGCGCAGCGCATTCGCCGTCTCGATCTGGCCGCGATGCTTCCTCAAGAGATGGATGCGCGGATCGAAGGGGGCGTCCGAGCCCCTGGCGGCGTCGGTGGACAGTGCACCCGCGACCAGTGCCGACTGGTAGAGAACTTCGGCCTCGAACAAGCCCGCCAGCGCGTAGGCGGTCGAGAACTGCGTGCCGTTAAGCAGCGCCAGCCCTTCCTTGGCGCCAAGGATGACAGGCTCCAGCCCATGCGAGACGAAGGCGACCTTGGCCGGGAAGCGGCCATGCGGCGTGAAGCATTCGCCGACGCCGATCATCACGGCCGTCATGTGTGACAGCGGCGCGAGGTCGCCGGAGGCGCCGACCGAACCTTGCGCCGGCACCACCGGGATGACATCGTTGGCCAGCATCGCTTCCAGCAGCTCGATGGTGCGCGACCGCACGCCGGAGGCGCCCTGCGCCAGGCTGGCAAGCTTCAAGGCCATCATCAGCCTGCAAACAGCGACCGGCATCGGCTCGCCGACGCCGGCGGCGTGCGAGAGCACGATGTTACGCTGAAGCGTTTCGAGATCCTGGGCAGGAATGCGGACGCTGGCCAGTTTGCCGAAACCGGTGTTGATGCCATAGACCGGCTCGCCCTTGGCGACGATGCGTGCGACAGCCTCCGCACTCGCCTTGATCTTTGGCCGGCAGGCATCGTCGAGCCTGGGCACGGCGCCGCGATAGATGGCGCGCCAGTCGGCCAGGGTCACGTTGCCGGGTTTCAGTACGAGTTCGGTCATTGTCCTCTCCAGATGCGCGCGTGCAAGGGGTTGAAGCCCATGCGGTAGACGAGTTCGGCAGGGCGCTCGATGCTCCAGATCGCTAGATCGGCGGATTTGCCCGCCTCCAGCGTGCCGGTCTGTCCGAGCAGACCCAGTGCGCGGGCGGCTTCGCGGGTCACGCCCGCGAGGCATTCATCGACCGTCATGCCGAACAAGGTCGCCGCCATGTTCATGGTCAGCAGCAACGACGTCAGCGGCGAGGTGCCGGGATTGTTGTCGGTGGCGACGGCCATCCTGACGTCATGCCTGCGGAATAATTCGATCGGAGGTTTCTTCGTTTCGCGAATAAAATAGTAGGCGCCGGGCAGGATCGTCGCCACGCTGCCCGATGCAGCCATTGCCGCCGCGCCTGCCTCATCGGTGTATTCGAGATGATCGGCCGACAACGCGCCATAGCGCGCGGCGAGTTCGGCGCCATGCAGGTTCGACAATTGGTCGGCATGGAGCTTTACCGGCAGGCCAAGCGCCTTTGCGGCTTCGAAGACCCGTGCCATCTGCTCGACCGAAAACGCGATGCCTTCGCAGAAACCATCGACGGCGTCGGCAAGCCCGTCGGCAGCAATGGCCGGCAGGATCGTGGCGGTGATGAGATCGATGAAGGCGTCCTTGTCGCCCTTGGCTTCCGGCGGCAAGGCATGGGCGCCGAGAAAGGTCGTGCGGATCGTCACCGGGCGCTCGGCGCCCAGGCGGCGCGCCGCGCGCAGCGACTTTTTCTCGTTTTCCAGGTCAAGGCCATAGCCGGACTTGACCTCGACGGTGGTGGCGCCCTCGGCGATCAGCGCATCGAGACGCGGCAGTGTCTGAGCGACCAGTTCGTCCTCACCCGCGGCACGCAAGGCCCTAACCGACGAGACGATGCCGCCGCCGGCCCTGGCGACCTCCTCATAGGTGGCGCCGGCCAGCCGCATCTCGAACTCGTTGGCGCGGTCGCCGGCATGGACGAGATGGGTGTGGCAGTCGATCAGGCCGGGCGTGATCCAGCGGCCCTCGCAATCGACGATCTCGGCACGCTGCTCGAACGCCGCCGGAATATCGGCTTCGGCGCCGGCATAGACGATGATGCCGTCACGCGCGGTGACGGCGCCCTTTTCGACGACGCCCTGCCCTGCCCCTTCGGCAAAAGTCGCCAGGCGCGCATTGCGCCATATGCGAACCGCCGCCGCCCGGCTCCTGCTTTCTCCAGCCATCATATTTTCCCTTTGAAAGGATGGCGGTTATGTATATACATATTAAAAAGCACCGCAAGTGCTATTGTCATCATAAGCCAGGATTCGGAGAACAACGTGACGGCGATCTTTGCGGAACAGGCGCTTCTGCCGGAAGGCTGGCGAAGCAATGTGCGCATCGCCCTGGGCGGAGGCCGCGTTGCGGCAATCGACGCCGGGGTTGCGCCGAACACCGGCGACGAGCGCCACGCCATCGTCCTGCCGGGCATGCCCAACCTGCATAGCCACGCGTTCCAGCGCGGCATGGCCGGACTTGCCGAGTTGCGCGGCCCGTCGGCCGACAGTTTCTGGAGTTGGCGCGAGGTGATGTACCGTTTCGCGCTGTCGATGACGCCCGACCAGGTCGAGGCGGTAGCCGCCCAGCTCTATGTCGAGATGCTGGAGGCCGGCTTTTCGCGTGTGGGCGAATTTCATTATCTGCATCACGACCGCGACGGAAAGCCCTACGCCAACATTGCCGAAATGGCCGAGCGCATCGCGGCCGCCGCCGCAGAAACCGGCATAGGCTTGACGCTGCTGCCGGTCTTCTATGCACACTCTTCTTTCGGCGGCGCGGCTCCCAACGAAGGTCAGCGCAGATTCCTCAATGATGTTAACCGGTTCTCACGCCTGGTTGAGAAAAGTCGCGAATGCGTTCGCGCCTTGAATCAAGCGGTCATCGGCGTCGCCCCCCATAGTTTGCGTGCGGCGACGGTCGAGGAGTTGCGACAAGTCGCTGCGATGACGCCGGACGGACCGATCCACATCCACGTCGCGGAACAAGTGAAGGAGGTCGAGGACTGCATTGCCTGGTCGGGCGCGCGTCCAGTCGAGTTTCTGCTTGGCCATGCCAATGTCGACCGGCGCTGGTGCCTGATCCATGCCACCCATATGACCGATGCCGAGACCATGGCGATGGCAAAAAGCGGCGCGATCGCGGGGCTGTGCCCGATCACCGAAGCCAATCTCGGTGATGGCATTTTTGCGGCGCCGCTGTTCGCGCAACATGGCGGCCGCTTCGGCGTGGGCTCCGATTCCAACGTGCTGATCGGCCTGCCGGACGAGCTTCGGCAACTCGAATATTCGCAGCGTCTTGCCCACCGCGCCCGCAACGTGCTGGCGGTCGCCGGCGGCTCGACCGGCCGCGCGCTGTTCGACGCAGCGCTTGACGGCGGCAGCGTCGCCCTTGGCGCCGGCGCCTCGCGGATCGCCATTGGCGCATCCGCCGATCTCGTCTCGCTCGACCACAGCCAGGCTTCGCTTGCCGGCAAGGCCGGAGACGCGATCCTCGACGCCTGGATCTTCGCCAACGGCACCAAGATCGATTGCGTCTGGGTGCACGGCCAAAAGCAAGTCAGCGGCGGCAGGCACGCCAGGCGCGACGCCATCGCGGCGCGTTTCCGCAATGTCATGACCGCGCTTTCGGCAGGCTGATCAGGGACAGCCCATGAGCATGGTGGCGACAGCGGAGACGGAGGGCGGCGAGACGGTGTCGCTGCATCAGCGTATCCTGTCCGACATAAGCGAGAAAATCCTGTCCGGCGCCTGGGCGCCGGGGCATCGCATCCCGTTCGAGCACGAGCTGACGACCGAATATGATTGCTCGCGCATGACGGTGAACAAAGCACTGTCGCAGCTTGCCAAGTCAGGACTGATCGAACGCCGCCGGCGCTCAGGCAGCTTCGTGCGTCAGCCGCAATCGCAAGCGGCGGTGCTGGAAATCCACGACATCAGGATCGAGGTCGAAGCGCTCGGCCTGCCCTATCGCTATGAGCGGCTGGCGCGCCTGAAGCGGCGCAGCAGCGCGCAAGACCGGTCGCTGCTCGGGCTTTCTGCCTCGGGTTGGGTACTATCGCTGGAATGCCTGCATTTCGCCGGAGAGCGACCGTTCGCGCTCGAAGAGCGGCTGATCAATCTCTCCGCCGTCACGGAAGCCGGCGAGGAAGAGTTCCTCGACATTGCACCGGGCCCGTGGCTGATCGGCCGTGTGCCATGGAGCGAGGCCGAGCATCGCATTCGTGCTGTTGCCGCCGACGAGCGTGTTGCCGATGCCCTCGACATCGACCTGAGCGCGGCCTGTCTTGTGGTCGAGCGCCGGACATGGAGCGCCGAGCACCCGGTCACCCATGTGCGCTTCACCTATGCAGCCGAGAGCCACACGTTGGTGGCAAGATTCACGCCGTCACACGGATAGCATCTCTTCCCTTCTCCCCTTTTTGCCTCGCAAGGAAGGGGAGAAGGGAAAGCGCAGCGCCTCAGATCGCCGCGGTGATAATGATCTCGACCAGATATTCCGGACCGGCGAGCTTGGCTTCGCCGGTGGCGCGTGCGGGTGTGTGGCCCTGCGGCACCCACTTGTCCCATTCCGAGTTCATCTCGGCGAAGGTGCCCATGTCGGCCAGCCAGATGATCGCCTGGACGATCTTGGTCTTGTCGGTGCCGGCCTTGGCCAGCAATTCGTCGATCGTCGCCAGAATATCGCGAGTCTGCGAGGCGACATTGCCGCCCGGCTCTCCGACCTGGCCGGCCAGATAGACGGTATTGCCGTGAATGACGATCTGGCTCATGCGCGGGCCAACATCGATGCGACGAATGCTCATGGGAGGTTTCCTTCCTTTGTGGTCGCGCCTCTTTAGAGTTGGCACCGGCTTCGGGCAAGGCCGAGCGTTCCAAATCCCCTTGGACCAGCAGCGCCGGAGGGTCACGGCAAGTTGAGCCGGCAGCCACAATTCCGCTCGATTGGCTTGTTGACTAATGTAATAACATCACATATCCAATCGGCGCTGCCCGGCAGCCGCACTACCGCCCCACGGACCGTCAAATGACCGAAACCTGCCTGACATTCCGTGACCTGACGCTTGGCTATAACAGCCATCCGGCGATCCATCATCTGGACGGCATCATACGCAAAGGCTCGCTGACCGCCGTCGTTGGCGCCAATGGTTCGGGCAAGTCGACGTTGATGAAGGGTATCGTCGGCGTGCTGAAGCCGATGGCCGGCGCTGTGACGCGGGCGCCTGGCGTGCGCGCCGCCTATCTGCCGCAGCAGTCGGAACTCGACCGCAGCTTTCCGGCCCGGGTCGTCGATCTGGTCTCGCTCGGCCTGTGGCCGAAACGCGGGCTGCTCGGCCGCCATACCAAGGAGGATCGCCAATCCGTCAGCGAGGCGTTGATGGCGGTCGGCCTTGGCGGCTTCGAGACCCGCCCGATCGACACGCTGTCGGGCGGCCAGTTGCAGCGCACCTTGTTTGCCCGCGTGCTGTTGCAGGATGCGGATCTAATCCTGCTCGACGAGCCGTTCAACGCCGTCGATGCAAAGACGATGGGCGATCTTATTGCGCTGATCAAGCGCTGGCATGGCGAGGAACGCACAATCATGGTCGTCGTCCACGACCTCGACCTTGTCCGGCAGAATTTTCCCGAAACGCTGCTGCTGGCCCGCCAGCCTGTCGCCTGGGGCGAGACGAAGGAGACGCTGCGGCCTGAGAATCTCCTGCGGGCCAGGCGCTTCCATGAAGCGTGGGAAGAGAACGCGCCATGGTGCGAGCCGGGCGGACCCGATCATGACCATGACGGACATGATCACAATCATGATGAGCCTGCCCATGCACAGGATCGTCACCACCATCATGGCGCCGGACCAAGGGCTGCATGATGAACGTCTTCTACGAACTCTTCATCGCGCCTTTCGCCGATTTCGCCTTCATGCAGCGGGCGCTGTTCGGCTCGTTGATGCTGTCGCTCGGCGCCTGTCCGGTCGGCGTGTTCCTGATGTTACGGCGCATGAGCCTCTCGGGTGACGCCATGGCGCACGCGATCCTGCCGGGCGCCGCCGCCGGCTTCCTGCTTTACGGGCTGGAAATCCTGCCGATGACCATTGGCGGCCTGATCGCCGGCATCGTCGTTGCACTCGGCGCGGGCGCCGTCTCGCGATTCACCATCCAGCGCGAAGACGCCTCGATGGCCGCCTTCTACCTGATTTCGCTCGCCGTCGGCGTGCTGATGGTTTCGGTCCGTGGCTCCAGCGTCGACCTCATGCATGTGCTGTTCGGTACGGTGCTGGCGCTCAACGATGAAGCGCTGACGCTGATCGGCGGCATCGTGCTGGTGACGCTTGCCAGTCTCGCCGTCTTCTGGCGGGCCTTGGTCGCCGAATGCCTCGACCCGCTGTTCCTGCGCTCGGTCAGCCGGTGGGGCAGTCCGGTGCATTTCATTTTCCTCGGCCTCGTCGTGCTCAACCTCGTTGGCGGCTTCCAGGCGCTGGGCACGCTTCTGTCGGTCGGACTGATGATGCTGCCGGCCGCCGCGGCCCGTTTCTGGACCGTGCGCGTCGAACCGATGTGCGTGCTGGCCGTGCTGATCGGCTTTGCCTCCTGCATCGCCGGACTGCTTCTGTCCTACCACGCCTCGCTGCCCTCAGGCCCGGCGATCATCCTGTCGGCAGGCGTCGTCTATTTCGCCTCGATCCTGTTCGGCACACGCGGCGCGCTGCGCGCCCGCATCATCCATCACCGTCATCGGACGGCCTGATCCACCCCAGCCTCCAAGGAGACCGCCCATGTTGAAATCGATCCGCGCCGCCCTTACGATGAGCGTTATAACATTAACTGCTCTCGACGCGTCGTCGGCCTTTGCGGCGCCCTTGAAAGTGGTCGCAAGTTTTACCGTCATTGCTGATTTCGCCAGGAATGTTGGCGGCGACCGCGTCAACATCACCACCATCGTGGGACCCGACGGCGATGCGCATGTCTACGAGCCGAGCCCGGCTGATGCGGTAGCCATGGCGGGCGCCGATCTGGTGCTGGTCAACGGCCTGCATTTCGAGGGCTTTCTACAGCGGCTGGTCGATGCCAGCGCCACTAAGGCCTCGATCGTCACCCTGACCAAGGGCGTGGCGGCGATCGACTTCAAACCGGAATTCGCCGATGCGGACGCGGCGGAGGGCGCGGGTACCGGCGGCGGCAAGACGGTCACCGACCCACATGCCTTCCAGTCGATCGCCAACGCCAAGATCTATGTGAAGAACATTGCCGAAGCGTTCTGCGCGGCCGACAATGATGGCTGCGTCAGCTACCAGACCAACGCCGCGGCTTACACAAAGAAGCTCGACGCGCTCGAAAGCGAGGTGAAGGCGGCGATCCAGTCCATCCCCGAGGCAAAACGCGTTGTCATCACCTCGCATGACGCGTTCGGCTATTTCGAGCACGAATACGGCCTGACCTTCCTAGCGCCGGAGGGCGTCTCGACGGATTCCGAACCGTCGGCCGCCGACGTCGCCAAGCTGGTCGAGCAGGTCAAGCAGGACAAAGCGGCGGCGATCTTCGTCGAGAACATCACCAATCCGCGCCTGATCGAGCAGATCGCCAGCGAGACCGGCATCAAGGTCGGCGGCACGCTCTATTCCGACGCGCTGTCGCAGCCCGAAGGCCCGGCCTCGACCTATGTCGACATGATGCACAACAACATCACGCAGATCAAAGGCGCGATCCTCGGCAGTTGAGCCGCTCCGACCCAACCGGGCCCTCGCGGCCCGGTTGGATTTTCCGGTCAGCACTCGCTATTTGGCAGAGAAATCCCTCGGCGTGGATTGCCGGCCGTGCCGGGGAGTGGCAAGACTGCCCAACCAGATTGCGAGGACACCACAATGGAATACCGCGAGATCAGCGAGGACTATTCGGTCTCGGGCCAGATCCAGCCCGAGGACGTCGCCGCCATCAAGGCAGCCGGCTTCAAGAGCGTGATCTGCAACCGGCCGGACGACGAGCAGCCCGGCCAGCCTTCGGCCGACACGCTCAAGGCCGCAGTCGAGGCTGCCGGGCTTGCCTTCCGCTACATCCCCGTCATCAGCGGCCAGATCACGGCGGAGAATGTCGAGGACCAGGGACAAGCGCTCGACGAGCTGGAAGGCCCGGTGTTCGCCTACTGCCGTTCCGGCGCCCGCTGCACCAATCTCTATGGGCTGATTCAGCAGTCGAAGGGTTAGATTGGCAGCGCGCCCGTCTCCTTGAGCGTCTCGAGCACAATCGCCGTCTTGACGTGCTGCACAGATTCGTGGGGCAAGAGCACGCCATTGACGAACTCCGACAATGATTTCAGGTCGGGCGTAACCACCTTCAGGATATAATCCATTTCGCCGGTCAGCGCGTGCGCCTCCTGCACTTCGGGCAGCCGCGCCACCAGTTCGCCGAAGCGCCGCGCATTGTCGCGGTTGTGAGTGGCCAAGGTCACCGAGATGACGTTGACCAGCGAAAAGCCCAGCCGGTCGCGGTCAAGCACGGCGCGATAGCCCTTGATATAGCCGTCCTCCTCAAGCCGCTGGCGGCGGCGCGAGCATTGCGAGGCCGAGAGGTTCACCCGCTCCGAAAGGTCGTTGTTGGTGAGCCGTGCGTCACACTGCAACAGCGCCAATATCTTGCGATCAAACTGATCAAGACGCGTATCATTCATGATACTTCCAAAAACCATGCACATTTCATGCATCAGATAAACATTTCAAGCGTTTGAATGCAAGCACCGTGCGACCTGCCCGCGCTATGATGAGTTGAGATGGCCCATCCAGGCCAAGCCAGCTTCCGGAGGATTATCATGGGTCCCTTCCCGCACGACGCCCCGCCCGCCAAGATCAGCAAGACCAACCCTGCCGGCACCGACGGTTTCGAGTTCGTCGAATTCGCGCATCCGGAGCCGCGGAAGCTGGCCGAGTTGTTCACCCGCATGGGCTACGTAGCCGTGGCCAGGCATCGCACCAAGGACATCACCGTCTGGCGGCAAGGCGACATCAACTATGTCGTCAACGCCGAGCCCAGCTCGCATGCGATGAAGTTCGTCGACAAGCATGGCCCATGCGCCTCCTCGATGGCGTGGCGGGTCGTGGACGCCAAGCATGCCTTCGAACACGCGGTATCGAAAGGAGCCACGCCTTACGAAGGCGCCGACAAGACGCTTGACGTGCCGGCGATCGTTGGCATCGGCGGCTCGCTGCTCTACTTCATCGAAACCTATGGCGAGAGGGGTTCGGCCTATGATGCCGAATTCGAATGGCTGGGCAAACGCGACCCCAGGCCGGAAGGCGTCGGCTTCTATTTCCTCGACCACCTCACGCATAATGTCTACCGCGGCAACATGGACAAATGGTGGGGTTTCTACCGCGACCTGTTTGGCTTCAAGCAGATCCATTTCTTCGACATCGACGGCAAGATCACCGGGCTGGTCAGCCGGGCGATCACCTCGCCCTGCGGCAAGATCCGCATTCCGCTCAACGAGTCCAAGGACGACACCAGCCAGATCGCCGAATATCTGAAGAAGTACAATGGCGAGGGCATCCAGCACATAGCGGTGGGCACCGACGCGATCTACGAGGCCACCGACAAGCTTGCCGCCAATGGGCTGAAATTCATGCCCGGCCCGCCGGAGACCTATTACGAGATGTCGCATGCACGCGTGAACGGCCATGACGAGCCGATCGAGCGCATGAAGAAGCATGGCATTTTGATCGACGGTGAAGGCGTGGTCGACGGCGGCACGACGAAGATCCTCTTGCAGATCTTCTCCAAGACCGTGATCGGACCGATCTTCTTCGAATTCATCCAGCGCAAAGGCGACGAAGGCTTTGGCGAAGGCAATTTCCGCGCACTGTTCGAATCGATCGAGCAGGACCAGATCAAGCGCGGCGTGATCAAGGTGCAGGCCGCGGAGTAGATCGACCCCGACCAGGCGGCTTGCGGTTCGATAAATTATGACCTAAATTATGGTCACAAAGGATCGAGCCATGAATGTTTCCATCGCCGAGGCCAAGGCCAAATTGTCGGAACTCGTCAGCCGCGCGGAAGCCGGTGAAGAGATTGTACTCACGCGCCACGGCAAGGTGGCTGCGCGTATCGTGCCTCCGGCAGCGGCGGAACCCTTGCCGCGTATCGGCGCGTTGAAAGGCAAGATCTGGATTGCGGACGATTTTGACGAACTCGGCCCCGAATGGGACGAGTACGTCAAATGATGATCGGCCCGTTTCTCGCCGATACACATATCATCCTTTGGTCGATTTCGGACGATCGACGTCTCAGCAAGCACTACCGCGCCATCCTGGCTTCGGAAGCGGTGGTGTTCGCCAGCGCGGCAAGCGTCTGGGAAATTGCCATCAAGCGCTCAATCAGAAAACTCGATGCGCCGGATGATCTGCCAACACTGCTTCCAAGGATGCAATTTCAGCCGCTCGCCGTCACCTTCCAGCATGCGAACGCTGTCGCTGGCCTACCCCACCACCATGGCGATCCATTCGACAGACTACTGATTGCGCAGGCGCAAATGGACAAACTAACCATCATGACATCCGACCCGCATTTCGCCCGCTACGACGTCGCCCTGACATAAGCAGTGGTCTCACAAACCCAGCCGTCCAACCTCCTCCTGCCTCAGCTTCAAATCATAATCGAGCAGGAACTCGTCGAGTTGCGGCGGCGCGACCGACGTGCCGGACAGCATCGCGTGCACCTGGCCGCGATGGTGGATGTCATGCAGGAAAACATGGGCGAGGATATCGCCGATCTTTTCCGGGATCATGCCGTCTCCACGCCGGTCAGTGATGACATGGCGGTCGAGGTCGGCTTCCAACAAGGCATCGCAGAAGGTGATCAGCCTGCGGTCGAACTTGATCTGGGCCACTGACAAATCGGCTGCGTTATCGAACGGCACGAAATCATCGTACACCGCGGCGCCGATACCGCCCTGCTCCAGAAAATCGAGATAGAGAAGATCGACCGCAAGGATGTGGTTGAGCGTCGTCCTTATCGACGGGAAGAAGCTGATGCGATTGGCTTCGAATTCACCAGGCCCCAGCATAAGCACGGCGCGGTAGAGCCGGTCGTTCGACCAGCGGTTGTTGCGGGCCATTCGGCGCAGATGATCAAGCAGGTTCATCCTTCAACTTCTTGCGCCCTCACCCTTCATATTTCTCGACCGTCTGCTCGATGGCGCCGAAGATCGAATGCCCGGCCTTGTCCTTCATCTCTATGCGCACCGTGTCGCCGAAACGCAGAAACGGCGTCTTCGGCTCGCCGCTCTCGATGGTCTCGATCATGCGCAGTTCAGCGATGCAGGAATAGCCAGCGCCGCCGGCCGAGACAGGCTTGCCAGGCTCACCGCCGAGCTTGTTGGAGACGGTGCCGGAGCCGATGATGGTGCCGGCCGCCAGCGGCCGTGTTTTCGCCGCGTGCACGATGAGCGCGGGGAAATCGAACGTCATGTCGACGCCGGCATTCGCCCGGCCGAAAGGTTTGCCGTTGAGGTCGGCAAGCAGCGGCAGGCTGACCTTGCCGCCATCCCAGGCCTCGCCCAACTCGTCCGGCGTCACCGCGACCGGCGAGAAGGCCGAGGACGGCTTGGATTGAAAGAAGCCGAACCCCTTGGCGAGTTCCGGTCCGGTAATGGCACGCAGCGTCACGTCGTTGACCAGCATCACTAGGCGAATCGCCTCCCACGCTTTTTCAAGGCCAGCGCCCATCGGCACATCATCGACAACGACCGCGACTTCCGCCTCCATGTCGATGCCAAAGGCCTCGTCGGCCGTGCGGATCGGGTCTCGCGGCGGGATGAAGCTGTCGGAGCCGCCCTGATAGATCAGCGGGTCGGTCCAGAAGCTTGCCGGCATTTCGGCGCCGCGTGCTTTTCGCACCAGCTCGACATGGTTCACATAGGCCGAACCGTCAGCCCATTGATAGGCGCGCGGCAGCGGCGAATGGGCATTATGTTCGTGAAAGCGCGCCGACGGCACCGCATTGCTCTCGAGCGACTCCGCCATTGCGGCCAAATGCGGCGAAATCCGCCGCCAATCGTCGAGCGCCGCCTGCAGCGTCGGCACCAGGAAGGAGGCGTCGGTGAAGCGTGTAAGATCGCGCGAGACGACGACGAGCTTTCCGTCGCGCGTCCCGTTCTTCAATGTAGCAAGCTTCATGCGGTTTCCTCTCCTGACGCGGCCTTGCGCCGCTTGGCCCACAACAAAGCTGTTATGGGCGATCGTCAAGCCGCCGGCTCAACTTTCCTGAAGGCAGTTTTCCGACGGCAGCGATCCATTCAGGACCAATCGCCCTCGGGCGTGCCATTGAAGCGCTTCTTCAGATCGGCCCAGCAGTCGATGTAATTGTCCTGCCTGGTGTCGAGTTCGGCAGCGTAGCGGGTCAGCATCTGCGGGAACCGGGTCTCGAACATGAAGGCCATGGTGTTGTCGAGCTTGACGGGCTTCAGATCCGCGCGCGAGGCCTTTTCGAAGCCAGGTGCATCCGGGCCATGGGCCAGCATCAGATTGTGCAGACTGATGCCGCCGGGAACGAACCCTTCTTCCTTGGCGTCGTACTGGCCGTGAATCAGCCCCATGAACTCGCTCATGATGTTGCGGTGATACCAGGGCGGGCGGAACGTATCCTCCGCCACCAGCCAGCGCGGCGGAAAGATGACGAAATCGATGTTGGCGGTGCCCTCCTCGCCGCTCGGCGCCGTCAGCACCGTGAAAATCGACGGATCGGGGTGGTCAAAGAGGATCGCACCAACCGGCGAAAACGCCGCCAGATCATATTTATAGGGTGCATAGTTGCCGTGCCACGCCACAACATCGAGGGGCGAATGGCCGATTTCCGTGACATGAAAATGTCCGCACCATTTGACGATCAGCCGGCAGTGCGTCTCCTTCTCCTCAAACCAGGCGCAGGGCGTCTTGAAATCGCGCGGATTGGCCAGGCAGTTGGCGCCGATCGGGCCGCGGTCGGGCATCGTCAGCTTGGCGCCGTAGTTCTCGCAGACATAGCCGCGCACTTCGGCATCGACCAGTTCGACCTTGAACACGAGACCGCGCGGCAGGACCGCGATCTCGCCGGGCCTGAGCTCGATGACTCCCATCTCGGTGACGAAGCGCAAGGCGCCCACCTGCGGCACCACCAGCAACTCGCCGTCGGCGTTGAAGAAATGGTCGTCGACCATCGACCTGTTGGCGACATAGACATGCGCCGCCATGCCGGTCTGCCCAAGCACGTCGCCGGCGGTGGTGATCGAGCGCATGCCGGCGATGAAGTCGGTCGGCTCCTTCGGCATCGGCACCGGGCTCCAGCGATACTGGCCGAGCGCCAGCTCATGATCGCCGACATTGGGCGCACTTTTCCAGAAGGGATAGCTCACCGACTTGAAGCGCCCGGTATGTCTGACGCTCGGCCTGATGCGGTAAAGCCAGGAGCGCTCATTGGTGCCGCGCGGCGCGGTGAAGGGCGAACCGGAGAGCTGCTCGGCATAGAGGCCGTAGGCCGGCCGCTGCGGTGAATTACGCCCGTGCGGCAGCGAACCCGGCAGGCTTTCGGTTTCGAAATCGTTACCGAAACCCGGCATGTAGGAAAAGGCCATCGCTTCCTCCTCGCGAATGCTTGACCAAATTGGTTTCATTTGTAACCATCCAAAATGTAACTATCAATGCCGTGCGCGGGCATTTCTCGATGGCTGGTCATGGAATCCGAAATCCTGGAACTCGAAAGCTTTCTGCCCTACCGGCTGTATCGGCTGGCCGATGCGCTGAGCCGCGAATTCTCTCGGATCTACAAGGAGCGTCACGGCCTCACACGGCCGGAATGGCGTACGCTTTCGGGGCTTGGCCAGCGCGGCACAATGACCGCGACGGAACTCGGCGCGCAGTCGGCGATGCACAAGACAAAGGTTTCGCGTGCCGTGGCGGAGCTTGAGCGTCGCCGCTGGCTCATCCGAACCACTGACGAGAACGATCGCCGCGTCGAGCACCTGGCGCTGACCAGAGCCGGACTTGCGGCCTATAGCGAGATGGTGCCACTGGCGAAGGCTTTCGAACGGGAACTGCTGGCCCAGCTGAGCGCCGACCAGCAAGCCTCCATCGTCAAAGGCGTTGCGTCATTGGAAAGCGCGTTGGGTCTGAGATAGCGGCTATCGGCCGATAGAATATGAGACGGTGGCTCGACGCGACAGCGCCTTGAAGCAGAGACTGTCTGGCGGTCATTTTCGATCGCTGCTTGCTCGGTGGCGGATTTTCAGTGCTGTATGTCAGCCAGTGATCATCGACGGGCGAATTGGGGGAAGAATGAAGTCGCTGCTCGCGAGGCCGGTGGCCGTGGTCGTCTTGCTGTTTGCCAGAGCCATCACCGCTGTGCGGCCGTTTTGGCATGAAGGCAGATTGCCTCGGCGTCGCTCGATCTTCTTTGCCAATCATTCCAGCCATGGCGATTTCATCTTGATCTGGGCTGTTCTGCCGCCGCGCCTGCGGCGGCGGGTGCGTCCCGTAGCGGGTGCCGACTACTGGCTGAAATCAAAAGTCCGAGCCTTCATCGGCCGTGACGTTTTCAATGCCGTCCTGATCGAGCGCAATCGCGATGGACGCACGATGGATCCTGTCGAAAGCATGGGAGAGGCGATGAGGGAAGGCTCTTCGCTCATTCTCTTCCCGGAAGGCACGCGCAACCAATCCGACGCGTCCTTGCAGCCATTCAAGTCCGGCCTGTTCCATTTAGCGGCATCGCACCCGGATTTCGAGTTGGTGCCGGTATGGATCGCCAATCTCAACCGGGTGATGCCGAAAGGGGAATTCGTGCCTATCCCGCTGATCTGCACCGTGACGTTCGGCGAGCCAATGAACCTGGCTGATGGCGAGAGCAAGGATATATTCCTCGAGCGGGCACGTGGGGCGCTGCTGGCGCTGGCACCGAAAAAGGCAGCGGAATGAGCTCAACCCAATTCGATATGATGGTTCTCGTGCTCGGCGTCTGCGGGATCCTGCTCGTGGCCTCTTTCGTGGGGCATATCCTGGAGCGACGGCTGTCGCCAGAAGGCTCCAACCCAGCCATCGAGAACCTCAACGCCCGTATCAATGCCTGGTGGGTAATGGCGATCCTCATCGCCATAGCATTCATCGCCGGGCGGATCGGCGTCCTGCTTCTCTTCGGCTTCTGTTCCTTCGCCGCACTTCGCGAATTCGTGACGCTGACCAACACCCGGCGTGCCGACCACTGGGCGCTGGCCACGGCGTTTTTCGTCGTGCTGCCGGTACAGTATGTGCTGCTCTGGATCGAGGACTACGGGATCTTTTCTGTTTTCATCCCGGTCTACGCCTTCCTGTTGATGCCAATCATCTCAGCCACACGGGGCGACACCCAGCACTTCCTCGTTCGAATTGCCGAGGTGCAATGGGCGTTGATGATCTGCGTTTTCTGCGCCTCCCACGTCCCGGCTCTTCTGACGTTGCATATTCCCGGCTACGAGGGTCGCAATGTGCTTCTGATAGCCTTCCTTGTCATCGTCGTGCAATTGAGCGACGTACTGCAATACATCTGGGGAAAGGCGATCGGGCATACGAAGATCGCACCAAAGCTTTCGCCGTCCAAGACGCTTGAAGGTTTCCTCGGCGGCGTTGCAAGCGCCAGCCTCATCGGCGCTGGCCTGTGGTGGATCACGCCGTTCTCTCCGCTTCAGGCGGGCGCGATGGCCTTCCTGATCACGCTGATGGGTTTTTTCGGCGGCCTTGTGATGTCCGCCATCAAACGTGACCGCGGCGTGAAGGATTGGGGCCATCTGATCGACGGCCATGGCGGCCTGATAGATCGGCTGGATTCGGTGGTTTTCTCCGCTCCGATCTTCTTCCATCTCACTCGTTATTTCTGGTCACCGGGATGAGGCAGTGATGAACACGGGCGATCGCAGACCACTTGCAAGCCGCGACACGCGCTGGGCACAAGCGACGGCCAGACGTCTCGCCGCACTCTCCGTGACCCCCAACCAGATTTCGCAGGCCAGTATCCTCGCCGGCGCGCTGGCAGGCACGGCTTTCTGGCTTGGCGGGCAGAGCGGCGGCACTTCTCGTTCGCTGCTGTTGCTGGGCGCGGCGCTGTTTTGCCAACTGCGGCTGCTGTGCAATCTGTTCGATGGCATGGTCGCCGTCGAGGGCGGTAAGGCGTCGGCCGACGGGCCGTTCTGGAACGAGTTCCCGGACAGGCTCGCCGATATCGCCGTCATGGCCGGCATAGGTTACGGCATCGGCATGCCTGGCCTTGGCTGGGCAGCGGCCTGTTTTTCGGTTCTCACCGCCTATGTGCGGGAATTGGGGCGGGCCAACGAGACGCCGAGCGATTTCACCGGACCGATGGCCAAGCCACATCGCATGGCAGTCGCAACCGTCGCGGCACTGCTATCTACCGGAGAATTCCTTTGGAATGGCCACAACGAAGTCTTGACGCTTGCGCTCGCCGCCATTGCCATCGGCGCCGCCGCAACTGCGTTGCGGCGCGCATGGCGACAGGTGCGATGGCTGAAAACCAGGCGACCCTAGCATCGCCAGCCTCGAAGCCTGAGACTCCCGGCGCATCGATCACCAGTCCATCACCACCTTGCCCGAACTGCCGCTGCGCATCGCGTCGAATCCAACCTGGAAATCATCGATGCCGATGCGGTGCGTGATCAGGCCTGAGACGTCGAGCGGGCCCTGGACCAGCGCGATCATCTTGTACCAGGTCTCGAACATCTCGCGGCCATAGATGCCCTTGAGATGCAGCATCTTGAAGATGACCTTGTTCCAGTCGATCTCGAACCCGGTCGGCGCAATGCCGAGGATGGCGATCTTGCCGCCATTGTTCATGGTGTCGATCATGTCGCGGAAGGCGGGGGCTGCCCCCGACATTTCCAGGCCGACATCAAAACCCTCCGTCATGCCGAGCGCCGGCATCACGTCGCTCAGTTTTTCCTTGGAGGCGTCGACGACGTGCTGGACGCCAAGCTTGCGCGCAAGATCCAGCCGAACCGGATTGATATCCGTGATAACGACCTTCCTGGCGCCGACGCATTGCGCCACCAGCGCGCCCATGATGCCGATCGGTCCGGCGCCGGTGACCAGCACGTCCTCGCCGACCAGATCAAATGACAATGCGGTGTGAACCGCATTGCCCAGGGGATCGAAGATCGCGGCGATCTCGTCCGGCACATCGTCCGGGATCGGCACGACATTGTGCTGTGGGATCGCCAGGTACTCGCCGAAGGCGCCCGGGCGATTGACGCCGACGCCGAGCGTGTTGCGGCACAGATGCCCCCTGCCCGCGCGGCAGTTGCGGCAATGTCCGCAGACGATGTGGCCTTCGCCCGACACGCGTTGGCCGACCTTGTATTCGGTGACCGCGGCGCCGAAATCCGCGACGGTGCCGACGAATTCATGGCCGGTCACCATCGGCACGGGCACCGTCTTCTGCGCCCACTGGTCCCAATTGTAGATGTGGACGTCGGTGCCGCAGATCGCAGTCTTCTTCACCTTGATCAGGACGTCGTTGGGGCCGATTTCCGGCACCGGCACCTCTTCCATCCAGATGCCCGGCTCGGCCTTGGCCTTCACCAGCGCCTTCATCATGTTCGACATTCTTTTGTCCCTTGAATCTCTTGATCCGGAAGCGGTTTGCGGCGCCGGTCGCTCAGGAAATCACACCTAGTTCCTTGCCAACCGCACCGAAAGCCTCGACCGCCCGATCAATGTCGGCGCTGGAATGCGCAGCCGACATCTGCGTGCGGATGCGCGCCTGGCCCTTGGGCACCACCGGGAAGGAGAAGCCGATGACATAGATGCCGCGTTGCAGCATGCGCGCCGCCATCTCCTGCGCCAAGCTGGCATCGCCCAGCATGACCGGGATGATCGGATGGCCGGCGCCTGCCAGCGTGAAGCCGAGCTTCCCCATCTGTGTCCGAAACCGTTCCGCATTGGCATATAGGCGCTCGCGCAGGGCATCGCCATTGCGGATCATGTCGAACACTCTGATCGAGGCGCCGGCGATCGCCGGCATCAGCGTGTTGGAAAACAGATAGGGCCGCGAGCGCTGGCGCAGCCAGTCGACCACCTGTTTCTTGCCGGACGTGTAGCCGCCGGAAGCGCCGCCCAGCGCCTTGCCGAGCGTACCGGTGATGATGTCGACCCTGCCCTCGACGCCGCAATGCTCAGCCGAGCCGCGGCCGTTCCTGCCGACGAAGCCGACCGCGTGACTGTCGTCGACCATGACCATGGCATCGTATTTTTCGGCCAGATCGCACACACCCGCGAGATTGGCGATGATGCCATCCATCGAGAACACGCCGTCGGTGGCGATCAGCCGGAACCGGCAATCCTTCGCCTCCTTCAGCCGCGCCTCGAGATCCGCCATATCGTTGTTGGCGTAGCGGAAGCGCTTGGCCTTGGACAGCCTGACCCCGTCGATGATGGAGGCGTGGTTCAGCGCATCGGAGATGATGGCGTCCTCCTCGCCCAGAAGCGTCTCGAACAGTCCACCATTGGCATCGAAGCAGGAGCCGTAGAGGATGGTGTCGTCCATGCCGAGGAAGGACGATATCGTCGCTTCCAACTGCTTGTGCTCCTCCTGCGTGCCGCAGATGAAACGCACCGAAGCCATGCCGTAGCCGTAGCGGTCGAGCGCGTGCTTTGCGGCCTCGCGCAGGTCGGGGCTGTCGGCGAGGCCGAGATAGTTGTTGGCGCAGAAATTCAGCACCTTCTCGCCGCCGACATCGATCTCAGCCGACTGCGTGGAGGAAATCACCCGCTCGGACTTGTACAGTCCGGCCGATCTGAGCCCCTCAAGTTCACCGTCGATATGGGAGAGAAATGCTGCGGTCATGATCGTGCCTCGTTTGACGTGGGCCGACTGTCGTCCCGCACGCACAAAAAATCCACCGCAAAAGCGACCGGATCAGGTGGCTGGGTAATGTCGAACGGATGCCGCAGGCATGGCTCGAGAGACGATCCGGATCACGTGGGGCCGGCGAATGTTCAAATACGGACCGGCCGCGAAAGAGGCCGATAACCATTTCGCGATCTTTAAGCCTTTCCCCTTGTCGGCCAGCTGTCGATTTCCAGTCCTGTTAATGTTTGCAGTTCAATGATGCTCATACAGGAATCCGTTGGCGAGAGGGCCGCCCCCCAAGATGTCGCAGCAGCCGGTGCAAACCGTTTCAGGCAAGCTCATACTGCTGATCAAGGCTGGTTACTGGCTGGCGCTGCTGATCATCGCCGCCATGGTGGTGGCTTCCTTCATCCTGCTGCAGCAGGTGATGGCCACCCAACGCCACAACCATACGCTGCTCGATATCGTCAGCACGCAAAAGACGCTGTCGCAGCGCATCGTCTTCCTCGCCGGTGCGACCGGTGCTGCTTCGCGCGACAAGCAGCCGGCGCTCGTCAACGCGCTCAAGCAGGCGACGGCGGAGTTCGAAACCAACTATGACCTGCTGCTCAAGCAGACGGCCGCCGATCCAAAGTCGCCGGCCAGGCTCGATCCGAAGACGATCGAGAACGTCCTTTTCGGCAAGCCTTTCCATCTCGACTATTTTTCCGTCGGGCTGGTCGCCAATGGCGAACGCCTGGTATCGGCCTTCTCGTCCCAACTCGCACTCGGCGACAATGGCGGCTACAAGGGCGGTTACGAGCGCGTCACCCTCGACGCCTCGGTCGCCAACGCAACATTGTCGGGCTATTCGGCGCTGGGCCAGCGCATCAGCGCTTTCGCCGACGAACGATCCGAAAAGATGCTCGATCTGCACCGCACGCTGTTTTACGCCACGATCGGCGTCATCGTTCTGGTGGCGCTGTTCATCTTCCGGCCCATGTCAAACGCGATCCTGCGCAAGACGCGCGAACTCGTCGATGCGCGCAATTCGATGGCCTTCATCGCCGTTCATGACGGGCTGACAGGTCTGCACAACCGCACATTCCTGACCGACCATTTCGACACGCTGATCAAGAGCGCGCATCGTCGGCGCGAACGTCTTGCGGTGGTGCAGCTTGATCTCGACCGGTTCAAGCAGATCAACGACACGCTCGGCCACGCCGCCGGCGACTATGTGCTGGTCATCACGGCCCAGCGCATGCGCGATTCCTGTCGGGCGTCGGATCTGTGCGTGCGCCTCGGTGGCGACGAGTTCGTGATGATCCTCAACGGCGCCGGCGGCAGCGAAGACATCAACATGCTGGCACGGCGCATTCTTGCGCACATCAACGAGCCGATCGTCTTCCAGGGCACGACCATTCTACCGGGCGCCAGCGGCGGCATCGCCGTCTATCCGATCGACGCCGACAACGCCCAGGACCTGCTGGTTCACGCCGATCTGGCGCTTTACTCCGCCAAGAAGATGGGCGGCGGCAATTTCTCGTTCTTCTCCGAGGAATTGCGTCGCGAACTCGATTATCGCAAGCAACTCGAGCACGACATCAAGGTTGCCATTTCACAGCAGGCATTCCAGGTCTATTTCCAGCCGCAGGTTTCACTGAGCGACGGCACGATCAGTGGCATCGAGGCGCTGGTGCGCTGGAACCATGCCGAGCGCGGCATGATCTCGCCTGGCGAATTCATTCCCGTCGCCGAGAAATGCGGTTTCATGCCTGATATCGGCCGCATCGTCATCAGCAAGGCGATCAACGAAGCCGCCGAATGGAACCGCGACGGCATTGCTTTCGGACGACTTGCGGTCAACGTATCCGGAACCGAATTGCGCGAGCACGACTTCGATGCTTTCCTGTTCGAGACGCTTGAGAAGGCCGGCCTGCCGCCGCAGAAACTGTCGCTGGAAATCGTCGAATCCGTCATTCTCGATGACGAGAAGACAGGCATCGCGGCAAAGCTACGCCATATCAGGGCCGCCGGCGTCCATCTTGAGCTCGACGATTTCGGCACCGGTTACGCATCGCTCAGCCACGTCAATCCCAACGAGATCGACCGGCTGAAGATCGATCGCCGCTTCGTCCAGAACATCCATGAGAACGGTGACAACTCCAAGATCGTGCGCGCCATCACCGAGCTCGCGCGCGGCCTTGGTATCTCGATCGTCGCGGAGGGCGCCGAGACCGAAGCCGAACTCGATTCACTGATGGCCATCGGATGCGACCAGGTGCAGGGCTACTCCATCGCCTTCCCGATGCCGCAGGACAAAGCCCGTGACTGGCTGAGCGCCCGCATGCCGAAGAAGGCTAGGCTAACGGTGCTGCAGGGAAGCCTGGCGTAGGCAGCCCTCACCCGCGCTTGACAACTCATCACCGAAATGGCGCCCTGTGACGATCGCAAACGGGTAGTCCCGATGCCGCTTCTGCTTGCTTTGCTGACCATGCTCGCCGCATTTCCCGCTTATGCAGCGGATCGCACCATCTATCTGACTTTCGATGACGGACCGCTGAACGGCACCAGCAACATCCTCGACGTGTGCTGGAAGCGCAGCAGGTGCCGGCGACGTTGTTCATGGTCGGCATGCATGCGCAGGCGAGCGCGGGCAACAAGGCATTAGTCAGACGCGCAAAAGCTCTGCCGCTGGTGACGGTCGGCAATCACAGCTACAGCCACGCCAACAACCGCTACCAGCATTTCTATGCCGATACGGAAGGCGTGGTGGCCGACATGCTGCGGGCCAATGCCGTGCTCGGGCTCGCTCCAGCGGTTCATGCGAGGCTGCCTGGGCGCGACGTGTTCAGACTGCCCTCAATGTCGAAGAACGACACCTCGCTCGGCCTTGCGCAGGAAGGCCGGGAGGAGCCGGACTACGAATTCGTCGCCGCTTCCGGCTTCTATCTCTATGGCTGGGACCATGAGTGGGTGCATGACGACACAGGCAAGCCGGTGCAGAGCGTCGACCACCTGGTCAGCGAGATCGATCACCTGTTCGGCTATGGCCGCTTCGTCAAGCGCGGAAAGATGATCCTGCTCATGCATGACGAGATGTTCCAGGACGGCTTCGACGGCAAGACGAAACTGACCAGGCTGATTACAGCGCTGAAGCAGCGCGGCTATGCTTTTGGGACAATCCAGAGCTATGACGACTGAGCGGGCGATCCCTAGAGCGCCTAGTGTCGAAAGAGATTTACGTGGCGCGCCTTGGACATCGTCAGCTTTCCACATTGGCCCGCAAGGTCGCCAGCACTTGCGCAAACTCCGCCAGCCTGTCGTCTGACAGGCCCACGCGCAGCCGCTTGTCGAAGGCAAGCGCCGCCTTGCGCAGTGTCTCGAACATCGCCTCTCCGGCCTCTGTCAATTCGACCAGATGGACCCGGCGGTTGACGGGGTCGCGGCGGCGCGTCAGCAATCCCTGCGCCTCCATCGCGTTTAGATGATGGGTGAGCGTCGCTCCCTGTATGCCGATCATTCCGGCAAGCTCGCGCTGGTTGGCTAGCTCGCTCGATTTGACCGACAGCAGAGTAAGCCAGACGGGCAATGTGCCGCCGGCTTCAACCAAAGCGGTGTCGAAGGCCTGTGCAACAAGCTTGGCGGTGCGGCCGAGATTCATGCCGACCGGCGGGCGTTCAAAGGGCGTCATGGCAAGACACTAGACGGTGTTTTCCACGGATGGAACTGGCACTCATTTATACATTGACATCTAACAGTTAGATATCTAACTATTTAGGCGACGGCGGGCAAGAGAGGAGAGCTGGTATGCAATATGTCTACATCATCACCATCGGTCTTCACGTCATGGCGGGGGTGTTCTGGGCCGGCACCACCATCACGCTGGCGCGCGACCCCGAGATCCGGGCTGAACGCTTCATTGGACCGCAAATGGGAGCGGCCGGCATGGTGTTTCTCACCGGTGCGCTGCTCTGGTATTTTTTCCATGGTGCCTATTTCGGCTCGATGGAAATGGTGCTGGCCCTCGGCATCGTTGCCGCCTTCGCCGCGGCTGGAGTGCTCAGCACCATGGTCCGCCGCACCAGCACGCAGCTTGCTGGCGCCGACGCGGCCACCGAACCTGCCCTGCGCGCGAAGATGGCCCAAGGCGAGCGAATCGCCGCCTGGCTGCTGGTTCTCACCGTGCTCTGCATGGCCACCGCCAGAATGTTCTGATCACGGATCGTACGGTGCCGGCGCAAGCAGGCGGCGTACGCGGCGCGCAACGAACCAAGGCAGCAGATGGCTCTCCTTGCGGAGGTTCCGTTGCGCGCCTCCCCGAAATTGTTAGCGACAGCAGCCTTTCAAATCCTTAGCCCGAACCGGATGCCGTCATAGATGGCGGCGTGGATGTTGCGCGAGGCGACGGCATCGCCGATGCGGAACAGCACGAAAGATCCTTGCGGATTGCGCTCGGGAAAAATGTCGCCGCCACTCACCAGCCGCTCATAGTCTATGGCGCCGCCGTTCGTCGCCAATGGCTTCAGCGAGAGATAAAGGTCGTCTAGCGGCGCCGTGCCATGCTCGACCACCACCTGGTCGACCCGCCGCTCGCCGCGCCAGCCGTCGGCGAAATCGGAGGCAAGCTCGGCAACCAGTTGATTGCCCTCGCGGCGCACCGAGCGCAGCCTTGTGTTGATAGTGATGGTGACCCCCTTCTCCTGGAAGGCACGCATGTAGGGTACGTGGTTCATGCCGCCCATTTCCGGCGCGAAGAATCGCTCCGGCGAAACCAGTTCCAGCTTCGAACCGGCAGCCGCGACGAGTTCCGCAGCGCCCATTCCCTGATGGCCTCCATTGTCGTCATAGAGCAGCACGTTTTCAGCCGGCTTGACGCTGCCAGCCATGATGTCCCAGCTCGATGTGACAAGAGTGTCGCCCGCCATCAGCGGCGGATTCTGCGGCAGTCCGCCGGTGGCGATCACCACGACATCGGGCGACAACGCCAGAACGTCGTCCTTCTCGGCCCAACTGTCGTAGCGGATCTCGACGCCGAGCCGGTCGAGTTCGGCCAACCGCCAGTCGACGATGCCGATCAATTCCTTGCGGCGCGGGTTCTGCGTCGCCAGCCTGACCTGCCCGCCGGCCTGGCCCGATGCCTCCAGCACCGTCACCTGATGGCCGCGCTCCGCGGCCACGCGCGCTATTTCCAGTCCGCCTGCACCAGCGCCGATGACGACGACTTTTCGCTTTGGTCCCTCGGCCTTGGTGATGATATGCGGAATGTCCGCCTCGCGGCCGGTCGCCGCATTGTGGACGCAGAGCGCCTCGCCGCCTTCGTAGATGCGGTCGAGGCAGTAGGTGGCTCCGACACACGGGCGGATTTCGTGCTCGCGCCCTTCCATCACTTTGCGGACGATGTGCGGATCGGCGATGTGGGCGCGGGTCATGCCGACCATGTCGAGCTTGCCGGCGGCGATGGCGTGGCGCGCAGTTGCGACGTCGGAAATTCGCGCCGCGTGGAAGGTCGGGAATTTCGTCGCCGCCCTCACCTCGCCGGCGAAGTCGAGATGCGGCGATGAGCGCATGCCGGTCACCGGAATGACCTTCGTCAGTGCCGCGTCGGTCTCGATCGAGCCGCGGATGATGTTGAGGAAATCGACCTTGCCTGATGAGGCAAGCCGCCTGGCGATCTCGACGCCCTCCTCTTTCGACAGGCCTTGCGAAAAATCCTCGTCGGCGACCATGCGTATGCCGACGACGAATTTTTCGCCCACGGCCGCCCGCACGGCGTCGAGCACCATGTCGGTGAACCGCAGCCGGTTGTCGAGCGAGCCGCCGAACCCGTCGTCCCGATGGTTGGTGGACGGAGACCAGAAGCCGTCCATCAGATGGCCGTAAGCCTCGAATTCGATGCCGTCGAGACCGGCGGCCTGGCAGCGCTGGGCGGCGGAAGCATAGTCGGAAACGATGCGTTCGATATCCCAATCCTCGATGGTCTTGGGAAAGGCGCGATGCGCCGGCTCCCGCACCGGCGAAGCCGACAGGACGGGCAGCCAGTCGGCCTTGTTCCAACCGGTTCGACGGCCGAGATGGGTGATCTGGATCATCACCTTGCACTCATGCTCGTGGCAGGCGTCGGCCAGTTCCGCGAGCCATGGCACGATCCCGTCATCATAGAGATGCAAATTGCCGAAAGCGGCCGGGCTGTCGCGTGAAACGATGGCCGAGCCGGCGGTCATTGTCAGCGCCATGCCGCCCTTGGCCTTCTCCGTGTGGTAGAGCCGGTACCGCGCCTTGGGCATGCCGTCTTCCGAATAGGCAGGCTCGTGGCTGGTCGACATCACCCGGTTCTTCAACGTCAGATGCTTGAGCTGATAGGGCTGGAGAAGCGGATCGTTGCTGGTCATCGTCTTCCTGCGGTTTCAAATTGTGTTATTGAGCGGCCAGATGCGCCGCCCCTGAGTGGATTGCGGCGTTTATTCCAATCTTCGTTCGCGCCGACCGCCATGGAAGCGTGCTTCCGGCGACAGGCAGGCAAGGAGCCGTCCATGATCGATACCAAAACCCTCACCCAGCTCGGCGCGCATGTCGAGACGCCACAGAGCCCGGAAGCGGCGGTCCTGGAAACCGTGCCGTTTTCGCGCGGCGACGGCCCGCCGGCCATCGTGCGCTTCACCTGCCCGGAATTCACCTCGCTGTGCCCGGTCACCGGCCAGCCTGATTTCGCCCACATCGTCATCGACTACGCACCCGACGCTGCTCTGGTGGAATCGAAGTCGCTCAAACTGTTCATGACCTCGTTCCGCAATCATGGTGCTTTCCATGAGGATTGCACCGTCATGATCGGCCGCCGCATCGTGGCGGCAACGAGCCCGCTATGGTTGCGCATCGGCGGCTATTGGTATCCACGCGGCGGCATTCCGATCGACGTGTTCTGGCAGACGGGCGCGCCGCCGGAAGGCGTCTGGCTGCCCGAGACCGGAGTGGCGCCCTATCGCGGGCGAGGCTAGCTCGAACCATCATTCGCATTGGTACTGGCTGAGCGCCCATTCACCGGTCACCGATAGCAGGTCCGATATCTTCCATTCGCCGTCGACCTTCTTGAACTTCCACTCAAGGCGGTGCGGGTTGCCGGCGACGACGAAGGCGACGATGACCTTGGCCTGGTCACCATTGATCGCCTCGAGCGTCCTCAGGCTCTTGTCGATCTCGGCCTTATCATAGTCGGCATTGTCGAGCGCCATGTTGGGGTCGAGGCACTCGCCCTGCCCGGATTTGCGCAGCGCATCGCTCTTGTCGAGCACCGTTTTCGCCGGATCGACGAAATGGCGGCGCTGCGACGGATCGACCTCCAAGCCGAGCTGGTCGTAGAATGGCCGCACCACCGCTGTCGGCGAGCCCGGCTGAATTGGGGCGGCAGGTACGCTTGGCGAGGCAGCCGGTGGCGTTGCCGGCTCGGCGGCTCCGCCAGGTGCAGACGCTGGCGGCGACCCGTGGTCATCGGGCGCGGGGGCGGCCGGCGCATTCGCCGGCGGCGTGCCGAGTAGCCCCTGCGCGGCGCCGCCACTCAAGTCCGCCGCCATAATGCACACGGCCGACAGTGCCAGGAACCGGCGGCGGGCCATCGGATCACTCCGGATCTTGGCCCGCCAGACATTCGAGCTGGCTCAGCGTCCAATCGCTGGTCTTCGATGCGATGTCCGATATCCTCCACTTGCCGTCGATCTTCTTCAGCGACCAATGCATTTCGCGTTGTGCATCGTCTCCTTCCGGAAAGAGGCTGAAGCTCGCCACCACCTGGGCAGTATCGCCATCCACCATCTCGGACACTTTCAGGGTCTTGGAGACGGTCTTCTGGTCGAAATCCTGCGCATCGAGGCCCGGATCGAAATCGATGCAGGCGACCTGGTCCGGATTCTTCCTCGTTGCCTGATCGTTGAGGTCGAACAGTCTCGTCACCGGCTCGGTGAAGCGATCCCGGTATTTTGCGTCGGCCTCGAACTTGACATCCGGAACATAGAAGAACTTCACGGCGTCCGACGCCGGACCGGCCAGGGCGACAACGGGAAAGGCCGTCGAAAGGGCGGCAAGGAGCACTGTCAGTCTCATGCAGAATCTCCGGCTTTTGATGGCTTGGCGCAATCCAGTAGCACGCATCCTGCATATCGGCTTTTTTGCGGCTCATGAAGCCCGAGGGCGGCTCGCCGCCGATGCAGGCCATCCGACAGGCGCGCGTGCCAAGACTGCGATCAGAGACCAAGCGCCACCTTGCGGCCATCATGGATGGCAAAAGCCGCCTGCCTTGAGGCGGTGCAATCACCAATCGACGTGTGGGCAATTTTGCGCCTGTCGAGTTCGACGGAAAGCATGTCGGCTGCCATATTCGTCGTGGCGAAGACCAGCGCATCGGCTTCGACGTCCTGCTCGGTTCCGTCGAGCAGGGAAGCGACCCTGGCGGCCTTCCCGTCCCAATGAACGATGGCGCTCTCGGTCAGAAACCGCACCCGCAGCCTGACGAGTGCGCGGCGCAGCGGCGCGTCGACGGCCATTCGCTGAAGCTCTTTGCCAACCAGGGCGTCAGGTGTCACAAGCGTCACATTGTGACCGTCCTCGGCGAGTTTCCAGGCGGTGCCGCACCCTTTCCAATTGCCGCCATCGTCGAGCAAGATAACATTTTTGCCTGGTCTCGCCTCACGGGCCATCACGGCTTCGGCCGAGAGAACCAGCCCGCCGCCCGGGATGCTTTCCCACTGCGGCAATGCCCGTTGGAAAGCGCCGTCTGAAGGCATCGAGCCGGTTGCGATGATGACGTGGTCCGCGCCTTCGCGCTCGACATCCTCCGCCTCGACATATTGTCCGTACCGGACGTCGACCTGAAGCTGGCTGAGCTGGCGCTGGTACCAGTCGATCAGATCCAGAATCTGGGCGCGGCGCGGTTGCAGCCCCGCAAGGCGGAACTGCCCCCCAAGACGGTCGGAAGCCTCGGCCAGCGTGACACGGTGACCGCGTTCGGCTGCTACACGCGCCGCTTCGAGGCCGGCGGGACCGCCGCCGACGACCAGTACGCGCTTGGGTTGGCTAGCCGGGGCGAAGCGATCTCCGCCCCATTCCCATTCCCGCCCCGCCGAGGGATTGATGACGCAGCTGATCCAGTAGTCGCGGCTGCGTCGGCCCCAACACATCTGGTTGCAGGACAGGCACCCGCGAATGTCTTCCGGCCGTCCGGCGGCGGCCTTTGCGGCCAGGTGCGGATCGGCGATCTGCCCCCGCACGATGGAAACCAGATCAGCGTGGCCTTCGCTCAGCACACTTTCGGCATTCTGCGGCGTACGGATGTGACTCTCGGCGGTGACCAACGCGTGGCGCACGGTGGATTTGAGCACGGACGCCAGGTCGGCGCCGAGCTTTTCCGGATAAACAAAGGTCGGGATGATTTTGTAGAAATCGAAGTAGGAGCCCGTTCCACAAGTCACATAATCCATCAAAGAATCGCGGTCGTGGAGGTCGATTATCTCGGCCAATGCTTCGCGCTTCAGCGCCACTTCGACTTCCGGTTCGTCGTTGACCGCAAGGCCGATGATGAAATCATCGCCGCATTCCCGGCGAATTCTGCTCATCACCTCACGGCTCATCCGGGTGCGATTTTGAAGGCTGCCGCCCCACCGGTCGTCGCGGCGATTCGACCAGGGCGTCCAGAACTGGTCCAGCATCGAATGATACGCCGCCCAGACCTCGACGCCGTCGAAACCGGCCTCGCGGCAACGGCGCGCCGCCTGCACGAAACCGTCGATCGTTTCTTCGATCTCGGCTTCGGACATTCGATGCGAACCGTCAGAGTCGTGATAACTCGGCAGTCCGGAAGGGGACCAGCCGGCATGGAACGAGTTGTCCGCGTCCGCGTGCTGACCGACATGATAGAGCTGCTGGATGGCGACGGCGCCGTTGCCGCGGATCGCTTCCGTCACTTTGCGGAAATGGGGGATCACGCTCTCGTCGGAAGGACGGAAGTTGCCGCGGGTAAGAACCGCGGCCCGGTGCACCGGCATCGGCTCGACGACGATCATGCCCGCGCCGCCGATAGCGCGTTCGGCATAATAGCCGACATGCCGTTCTGTCGGCAGTCCCTCTACCGCCATGTTCGCGGTATGGGCTCCGAACACGATCCTGTTGCGTAAGGTCTTGCCGCGCAGAGCAATCGGCGTGAACAACCGGTTGAAGACCTGCCCAGACATGTACCGCTCCTCAAAAGCCTTAGCGGCAGCACCCGAGCGCCAGCGCCCGCAGCCATAATCGATTTGCCGGACAGCCGGCACCTGAAAGGGTGCCGGCATTCGCCAACCATTGCAGCTAGGCGTCCAGCCAGACGTTCTGGAGGTCCATTTCAAAAGTCTGGTGGACGCCGTAGTTCTTCACCTTCTTGCTCGTATGACTGTAGAGCTTCTGCCAGAACGGCTGGATGATGACGCCGGAATCCTGCAGGATCTGCTCGACATCCTTCATCACCTCCTTGCGCTTGGCGACGTCGATCAGCGATAGCGCCTGCTTGAGCTTGGCGTCGAAATCGGGATTCGAATACGCCGATTCATTCCAGGCCTCGCCGGTGCGATAGCCGAGCGCCAGCACCTGGACGCCGAGCGGGCGCATGTACCAGATCGTCATCGAATAGGGATATTTCGTCCAGTCGTTCCAGAACGTCGAGCCCGGCAGCACCGTCCGTTTCACCTTGATTCCGGCCTCGCGCAGCTGGCCCGCGATGGCATCGCCGGTGTTCTTCTGCCAATCGTCCTCGATGGTGATCAGCTCATGCTCGAAGTCGGCCTGACCCGCCTCCGCCATCAGCTTCTTGGCGCCGGCGGCATCACGCTCCTTCTTGGGCAGCGGATAATATTCCGGATGGATGGGGCTGACATGGTGGTTTTCGCCGACCGTGCCGCGACCGCTGTAGCCGAGCTGCAGCACCGCGTTGTTGTCGACCGCCATCTGGAGCGCGTTGCGAACACGCTTGTCATCGTAGGGTTTGTGCGTGACGTTGGTGCGCGCAACCAGGGTGGTCGCGGTCGCCACCTCCGATTTCTCCAGCCCCATCTTGTCGAGGATGTCGATAAAATCGGCAGGCGACTCGAAATTGAGGTCGATTTCGCCGGAATCGAAGGCATTCACCGTGGCGTTGAAATCGGTGCCGTAGTCGATGAATTCGACGCCGTCGAGCGGAGCTTCGCCGCCCCACCATTTGCCGTTCTCGCGGCGCTTGACGACAGCCTTCTGGCCAACATCGTAAGAGACCAGCTCGAAGGGTCCGGTGCCGATCGGCTTCTTGATCGGATCGGCGCCATCGGCATCGAAATTGCGGTGGACGACGAGCGCCGGATAGTCGGTGAAGTTCGGGATCAGCGAAATGTCGGGCTCGGAGAGCTTCAGCTTGACCGTGTTGTCGTCGATCTTGGTGATCGCGCCGTCCCTTGCCTTGCCGGTCTTGGCGTCGATCAGCGCGCCGACACGCGCGGCCATGGAGTTGCCGGCGACCCCCTTCTCGCACCAGCGCGTCACGTTGTGCACCACATCATCGGCGTTGAAGGTATCGCCATTGTTCCAGGTAACGCCCTTGCGCACATGCAGCGTATATTCGGTGGCGTCGTCGTTGATGTCCCAGCTTTCGAGCAACACCGGCTCGAAGGTGAACTCCCTGGTATAGCGCACAAGCGGCTCCAGCCAGGTGCGCGAGATGTTGGCAAGCTCAACCCAGTCGTAGGTGCGCGGATCCTTCTGCGCCTTGACCGACATCGAGACACGCAGCGTTCCGCCCTTCTTCGGCTCCTCGGCCAAGGCGTTCGTCGGCGCGGCAAGGCCGATCATGCCATAGGCCAGAGCCGTCGATGCCCCGAAGGCGCTTGCCAACGCCAGGAATTCGCGCCGATCGAACCGACCCGCACGCGCCTCGTTGGCCATCTCCTCTATGGCGCTTGGAAAACGATCACCATTGCTTTTGAAAAGCCTCATTTCTTCCTCCCTTGTGGTTCCCGTCAGATCTTCGTCCCGTCAGCTAACGCTGTCCGGCAATTTCTCCTCGCGCAGCGCGATAAAATCTCTGAGACCGTCGGCGATGCCCTCATCGAGCTTCGGCTCCTCATAATCGGCCAGCATGTTGCGCGCTTTCTCGCGGCCGCGCGTGTCATGGTCCTTCGCCCCTTCGGCCTTCCACTGTTCGTAGGAGTTGAAATCCATGATGCTGGGCATGAAGAAGGCTCGCTCGAAATGCTCGAGCGTGTGCTGTGTGCCGAGGAAATGGCCCTGCGGCCCCACCTCGCGGATGGCGGCCATCGCTTCCTTGAAATCGTCGAACGGCAGCCCGCCGGCATATTTGTACCAGCCGACGAGCTGTTCGCAGTCGGTCGCGAATTTCGAATAGCCGCAGGTGAGACCCGCCTCGAGCCATCCGGCCGAGTGCCAGATGTAGTTGGCGCCGGCAAGGATGGCGGCATGCATAAGCATGTTCGCCTCGTAGCCGGCCTGGGCATCGTTCAGCTTCGAGCCGACATGGAAGCCGGACGTGCGCCACGGCAGGCCGTATTTCCGTGCCAGCGCGCCCATCAGGTACATCATCTGCGCGGCCTCCGGCGTGCCGCCCATCGGAGCGCCGGTCTTCATGTCGACCGTGACCATGAACTGGCCGTAGATTTGAGGCGAGCCCGGACGCAGGAGCTGGGTGAACGCTACACCGGCAAGCGCCTCGGCATTGACCTGCGCCACCGCGCCCACGGCCGAGGCCGAGGTCGAGGCGCCGCACAGCGCGAAGGGCGCCAGGATCAGCGGCTGATTGTGACGGGCATAGACCTTCATCGCATCCAGCATGGTGGCATCCCATACCAGCGGTGAATTGCAGTTGGTGATCGACACCAGCACAGGGTTGTCGCGCACGTAATCCTCACCGAACACGATGCCCGCCATCGCCATCGTGTCTTCCGCCCGATCCTTGGAAGTCACGATGCCCATGAACGGCTTGTCGGAATGCTTCAGCGCCGAATGGATGATGTGGAGGTGACGCTTGGGCACCGCTATTTCCATCGGCTCGCAGATGATCGAGCTCGAGGAATGCAGGGCCGGCGCCATGTAGGCGAGCTTGTGGAAATTGTTGAGGTCGGCGAGCGTGCCGTAGCGCCTGACATTGTCGAGGTCACGCACATAAGGCGCGCCATACATCGGCACGAAGATGGAATTCTTTCCGCCCACGCGCACCGTACGCTCAGGGTTGCGCGCGTTGAGCGTGAACTCCGACGGCACCTTCGAGACGAGCTCCATCAGCAAGGCGCGGTCGATCCGCACTCTTGTCTCGGAGACGTCCGCGCCGGCGGCCTTCCACATTTCGATGGCCTCATCGTCGCGGAACTCGCATCCGACGTCCTCCAGGATGGCGAGCGATTCCTGGTGTATGAGTTCCACTGCCTCGTCCGGCACCATCTGATAGACGGGGATTTGGCGGACCAGTGTCGGAAACGACGTTACCGGAGCTCCCCGCAGCGCCTTGCGCCCCAGGCGGCCGCCGGCTCGACGATTGGAGTGTTCGGTCACAGCGGCCGGTGCGTTCATGGCAACTCCATTCCTCTTATACCTCGCAGCCTAGACGCACAAAACAGGAATGTGACGCTGGAAAATCCTGATCTCTTGTATAAGCTCTGCTTATGCGAAACCTGCGCCACCTCCTGCCCTCGGCCGGCAGCCTGATCGTCTTCGAGGCGGCGGGCCGCCTGTCGAGCTTCACCGCCGCCGGGCGAGAGCTCGGCATGACCCAGGCCGCCGTTTCCTACGCGGTGCGCGGGCTGGAGGAACAGCTCGGCGCCAAGCTGTTCCAGCGCCGTCACCGGCAGGTCAGCCTGACGGAGGCCGGCGAGCGTTTCCACGCCGACGTCTCGCTGGGCCTGTCCCACATCCGCAAGTCGGCGGAGGATCTGCGCCTGCAGGCGACCGGCGGCCACGTGACGCTTGCCGCCTCAACTGCGTTCGGCTCCTTCTGGATGATGCCGCGGCTGCAGCAGTTTCGCGACGAACTGCCGGGCATTGATCTGCGCATCCAGACCGCCGACCGCGACCTTGACATCATCGCAGAGGGCATCCCGCTTGCCGTGCGCGGCGGCGAACCGAGGGACTGGCAGGACTATCATTCGCTGCCGCTTGCCGACGAAGAGATCTTTCCCGTCGCCGGCACCAGCTACGCGGCGAAGTTCGGCCTGCCCAAATCGGTCGCGGAACTGGCCACGCACCGTCTCATCCATCTCGAGGAGCCCTATCGCGAGGCGGCGAGCTGGAATGAGTGGTTCGAATCGGCCGGCGCCCGTCTCGGCGATACCGCACGCGGCCTGCGCATCAACGATTACGGGCTGGTAATCCAGGGCGTCATGGAAGGGCAAGGCATCGCGCTCGGCTGGCGCCACCTTGCCGAGCGGATGCTCGCGACGGGACTGCTGGTGCCGGTGACGGACCATGTGCTCAGGACCGGCAAGGCGTTCTATGTCATCTGGCCGAGGAACCGGGAGCTTAGCGAGAATGCCCGCAAGGTACGGGATTGGCTGGCAGCGCAAGCGTGAGGTCGTTCACTGTTTTCACCGTACTACACCCTCGCCCGCTCGGCACGAATCCGCCTATACTGTCACCATGCCCATACGCCAGCTTTCCGAAACGATGATCAACCAGATCGCCGCCGGCGAAGTCATCGAGCGTCCGGCAAGCGTGGTGAAGGAACTGGTCGAGAACGCGCTTGATGCCGGTGCAGGAAAGGTCGAGGTCGTCACATTAGGCGGCGGATTGAACCTGATCCGTGTCACCGACGACGGCTTCGGCATCCCCGAACAGGAGCTATCGCTGGCGATCGCACGCCATTGCACCTCCAAGCTTGCCGAAGACATCCACGACATCCGCTCGCTCGGCTTTCGCGGCGAGGCGCTGCCGTCGATCGGCTCGGTGTCGCGGCTGTCGATCCGCTCGCGCACGGCGGCAAGCGACAGCGCCGCCGAGATCGGCATCGAGGGCGGCAGGATCTCGCCCGTCAGGCCGGCGGCGGCCAATCGCGGCACCACCGTGGAGGTGCGCGACCTTTTCTTCGCCACCCCGGCAAGGCTGAAATTCATGAAAGGCGAGCGCGCCGAAAGCTCGGCGACCAGCGACGTGGTCAAGCGCATCGCGATCGCCTTTCCGACCGTTCGCTTCACGCTCACCGGTTCCGACCGCGCGACGCTGGAATTGCCGGCGACCGATGACAGCGCGGAAGGCAGCCTGCGCCGCATCGCCCAGGTGATGGGGGTCGAGTTTCCCGACAATTCCATTGCCATCGATGCGATGCGCGAAGGCGTGCACCTGACCGGTCATGTGTCGATCCCGTCCTTCACCCGCGCCAACGCGCTGCAGCAATATGCCTATGTCAATGGCCGGCCGGTGCGCGACAAGCTGATCGCCGGCGCTATCAGAGGCGCCTTCGCCGACGTCCTGCCACGCGACCGCCATGCGGTCACGGTGCTTTTCCTGACACTCGACCCGGCGATCGTCGACGTCAATGTCCACCCAGCCAAGGCGGATGTCCGCTTCCGCGACCCCGGCCTGGTGCGCGGGCTGATCGTCGGCGCCATCCGTCAGGCGCTTGCCGAAGCCGGCATCCGCGCCGCCACTTCCGGTGCCGCCGGCATGATGGCGGCGTTCCGGCCGGGAGCGGCGTCATACGCCCATGGCGGCCCGGCCAATGGTCACCGCAGCTACGAAGCGGCCTACCGCGCCTCGGGCTCTGCCGGTTTCGACCGCGCACGCTCGCCGCAACGGCCACTCGACATGGAGTTCCAGGGTTCAGGATTCGAGCGAAACGGCGGGTTCGGCGAAAACGAGCAGGCGGCGTTCGATGCCGGCCCGATCGCCAGCGCCGACGCCCGGGCGGGACAGGGCGAAGCGGCGGAGACGCTGCTTGGCACGGTGCTCGGTGCGGCACGGGCGCAGGTGCATGAGAACTACATCGTCGCCCAGACCAGGGACTCACTTGTCATCGTCGACCAGCATGCCGCGCATGAGCGGCTGGTCTACGAGGCGTTGAAGAACGCGCTGCACGCGCGCGCCGTGCCGTCGCAGATGCTGCTTCTGCCGGAGATCGTCGACCTGCCTGAAGAGGATGCCGAACGGCTCGCCACGCATTCCGAAACGCTCGCCCGCTTCGGGCTCGGCATCGAGCGTTTCGGGCCGGGCGCCGTGGCCGTGCGCGAGACACCGTCGATGCTGGGCGAGACCAACGTCCAGCAATTGGTGCGCGACCTCGCCGACGAGATCGCCGACAACGACACCGTCGACACGCTGAAGGAAAGGCTGGACAAAATCGCGGCGACCATGGCCTGCCATGGTTCAGTGCGTTCCGGCCGCCTGCTCAAGGCCGAGGAGATGAACGCGCTGCTGCGCCAGATGGAGGCCACGCCCGGCTCCGGCACCTGCAACCACGGCCGCCCGACCTATATCGAACTCAAGCTGGCGGACATCGAGAGATTGTTCGGGCGGCGATAAAGTGTTGCCCTCCAAGGCCGGATGCCCTCGGTCAGTTCTTTTGCTGAAATTTTCTAGCGGCACGATTGAAGACGTAGTCCATCGTGTGTCCGTTGCCGCCGCCACGAAAATTCACGGAGATGATGTCCTTACGGTGCTCCACCCATTTTTGGACGTTCATGTAGATAGGCGTCATCAGCATGCCCGCATCGCAACCATCGTCATCGAAAGAGATTTGCTGGACGACCTTGCCGCTGGTCTTCTTGATGACCTGCATTTTCGTCATGCAAATCCCTGAACCGGTGTTTGTGTAAAGTCCGGCAAACCGGTCGGCAGCGGTTTCAGCCCAAAAGGGAATTTCGACAGTTCCGTCGAGTTTCGCCTCGCCCGTGTCGTCGAGGCTTGCAACCTTCTTCAGCGTGACCGGAAATTTGTCCGCGCCTTTGCGCCAGGTCCCTGTCGCACCGCTTTCGCCGATGTCGAGGGAAAGCGGGCAATTCGTGGTATCGACTGGTGTCTTCGATCCCATCACCATGATGCGTTCAAATTCCTGGTCGTCCGAAATCGCGCACAGCGAGAGCCTGGTGCCGCTGACCGTGCCGTAGAGCGCGATCGGACTCTGCCCGGCGTCGTAGAAGTAGCTCCCCTCGACCGTTATGCCGCTGCCGAAGCTGTCATATGTCTGAAGCGATAAATGAACGGGATCGGGCCCTATCGACCCTTCGTAGTTCTCCACGTGATACCAGCCGGCGACGGCCTTTTGGCTCAGCAGCAGCAAGCAGAAAAACGCGGCCACGAACGCTCTTCCCATCCCGATCCCCTCCATCAGCGCAAATCAGGATAGCGCGCCTTATGCCCGTATCACAGGGGTTGCCGGTTGAAGCAGCGCGACTTGTGGATTTGAGTCGGAAAACAGCCGCAACTCTCTGATTTATCGTTTCAAATTCACTACGATCACGCCCCCTAGCGCCAGCGCGCCGCCAAGCAGGCCGAGCAGCGTCGGGACTTCGCCCAGCCAGAAGAAGCCGATCAGGGCGGACATGGGAGAGACCAGATAAAGGAAGTTCGAGGCACGCGCCGCAGGCAAGCGCGAAAGCGCCGTCGCCCAGGCGGCATAGGCGATCAGGCTCGGCACGACGCCGAGATAGATGACCGCGCCCAGCCCCGCCATATCGGCGACCGCCGCCTGCGAGAAAGCTGCCGGCAGGAACGGAGCCAGGCAGAGCGCGCCGAGCACCATGTTCGAGGCCGCGATGGTCAGTGGATGGTGGCTGGCGAACAGCGGCTTCTGGACGATGGTGTTGACGGCCGAACAGAGCGCCGATCCCAGCACCAGAAGCGCACCCGTGTCGAAATGCAGGCCCTGTCCGTCGGCCATGGCGATAATGCCGATGCCGCTGAAGGAAATGGCGGTGCCGACCCAGGCCATGGTCGAAAATCGTTCACCGAGCAGCGCCATCGCCATGATGGCGGTGAAGATCGGGCTGACATTGATGATGAAGCCGGCGGCGCCGGCCGAAACCGTCAGTTCGCCAAAATTGAGCATGGCGGTGTAGAGCGCGACGAAAACGGCGCCGCCAAAGGCCAGGCGCCACAACTCGCCTATGCGCGGCAGCGTCGGCCGCCTGACGGCAAGGAAGATCGCCGCAGGTACCGCGGCGATGGCAAAGCGCAGGGCGCCGAGTTCGAGCGGCCCGAACGCGGCGAGACCAGCCCGGATCGCCGGAAAGGCCGAGGCCCAGCCAATCACCGTCAGCGCCACCGCTACGGCCGCGGTGGTGTCCATCCGCTGTGCTGGATTCAACGTGCTCGTCATCGCCCTCATCTCATCGTCCTCCCGTTCTTTCGCCTCTCGATGGGGAGAAAACGCTTTTTCGGACCAATTGACAAACGACCAAATCGAGGGTCAGCTGTGACTATGGATCGCAGCTTAGACGACATCTTGCCGCTCGAGACACTGCGCGCCTTCGATGCAGCGGCACGCACGGGGAGTTTTTCGGCAGCCGCGCAGAGGCTCAATCTCACCCATGGCGCTATCAGCCGGCAGATCGCCAAGCTGGAGGGCTGGCTTGGCCTGAAGGTTTTCGAACGCGGGGCGCGCGGCGTGACGCTGACGAACGAAGGCAATCGCCTGCATCTCAGGACCACCGAAGCCTTCGCGTTGATCTCGGTCAATTCGGACCGCTGGGTTGAACCGCGCGGCACCGCAGTGGTGCGGCTGGCCTCGATCCCCTCGGTAAGCGGCCTATGGCTGATGCCACGCATGACGGCGCTTGAGAATGATCCCACCCGCCTGCGCATCGTGCTGGATGTCGATAACCGCCAGGCCGATCTCGCCGATGAAGGCATCGATCTGTCGGTGCGCTGCGGACGCGGCCACATCCCGGGCCGCGTTTCGATGCAGTTGTTCGAGGAGTATCTGTTTCCGATCGCCTCGCCGAGCCTCGCGCCGGAGATCGGCTGCGGCGACCCGGCCCGGCTGCTCAAATTCCCGCTGATCAACGATTCCGACGCATCCGGCTGGCGCGCATGGTTCGCCGCGCAGGACACGGATTACCGGCCGCGCCCGCAGGACCGACGCTTCGAAGACTACAATCTGGTGCTCGATGCCGCCGCACACGGCCTGGGCATCGCCTTGGCGCGCCCGCCGCTCACCGAACACCAGATACGGTCGGGGCGCGTCGTGGCCGTCGACGATCGTGTTGTGCTCAATCCCGTTTCCTACTGGCTCGATCGTCCCGCCGGAAGGCCCCGCGCCGCTGCCGCCGACCTGTCGCGCCGCATCGCGGCGCAGGCCGGTGTGTCGGCGGAAAAGATCGAACACTTCATCGAAGCCGACACGTAGGTTTCAGAGCAGTTCACCGTTTCACGGAAACGGCGAACCGCTCTATGTCTTCGTTTTGCGCAATTCCATAGGGAAAGCGCTACGCGCTTTTCCCGGGAAAACCGTACACACTTGCTTTAGCGAATGGCCAACCAGACAAATGCAATGAGCGCGGCAACCAGCAGGCCCGTTGCGATGGGGCCGATGCCGACCGCGCCTTGTTCGCGATTCCCCGGTGCGGCTCCCTTTGGCTGGCCGGTCATGCCCCCCGGCACCACATTGTCGGCTGACGCCTTTTGCACGACGGATACCCGCGGCGAGACGAACGCCGGCCACGAGAGCGGCGCGGGCCGGGCAGCGCCGCCGTCTTCGGCTCTTGTGACGGCCACTGGCACGCCGCGCTGAGCCTCGTCGCCTGGCGACGTCTGCTTGCGCGCCGCAATCTCGGAAACGGCCTTTCCGGCGGTGTCCATATCCGGCTCCATCGCCGCCTGATAGGCCCGTACGATCTGCGGTGCGGCCAATTGCTGCGACGTCTCGGCCGACGCGGGCGGCAGGGCCGCCAGCGCTTCCAAGGGCGGTTGCGGGCGCAAGGCCGGCAGCGGCGGTTGCATGGCCATCTTGACCAGCGCTGCCTTGAGCGCATCGGGTTTCGCCGACGGCACCGCCTGCGGCGTCATCGCCTCCTTGAGCAAGGAAGCCAGCCGAGCGGAAGAAATGTCCATCATGTCCCCACCAATGGTACTCTTCGGCTCATCAAATAGGATATCAGCATTGCCTCGAGCTTGTCCCATGCTTGACCTTGCCGGCAATTTGTGGCGATGAACTCGGCATGAAGCTCGGCACCAAAGCATGATGAACCGTTTCGAAGGCCCCGGCGGCAAGGAAGCCCGTATTCGCTATCTCGACGGCGACTTCCAGGTGACGAGCCCGGGCGCGTTCGTGCGCTGCGCGGTGACCGGCGAAAGCATTCCGCTCGACGAGCTGAAGTACTGGAGCGTTGAGAGGCAGGAGCCCTACATCAACGCCGCGGCCTCATTGCGCCGCGAGATCGAGGCGCATCCGGAATTGCGCAAGCGAAGCTGAGCAAATCCCGGAATGCGCAGCCGTTTCTGTCCGCCGTTGCGTAAAAACCAAGAAGCAGAGCGGGTCGGCGATTCCATCGAAGGCTGAACGCCTTAGCCCTTAAGCTTAAGCTTACGCTGGCGCCAGGCATCGAGCGTCTCCTCGATGATACGTTCGGGAACGTGGTCGAGTTCGAAGACCGCGTCGATTTCCAGCACGTCGAGACGATCGAGAAAGTCCTTCGAAGCGCCGTGGCGCAGCCGGGCGGCATCCTTGGCGGTGGTGATGAGGCCGAGCCCTTCGGCGCGCGCGGTGGCCGCCAGTTCGGCAAGCTCATCCTCGGCGTAGAAATGATGATCCGGAAACGGCCGCTTCAAAGCCACCTCGCCGCCGGCCTCCTCTACCGTGTCGAAGAATTTCTCGGGGTGGCCGATGCCGGCGAAGGCAAGATAGCGTTTGCCGGCGAGGCGTTCCTTGCCGCTCGGTTCGGTGTGAGCCTCGAAGATCGGCCGGCCGGCGCGCGCCGCCTGGCGCACCACCGCGTCGGCGGCGGTGCCGTCACCCATCTTCAACAACCCGCTGGTGAAGACCAGCTGATCGACGACCCTGGCCCTGAGCGGTCCGCCCGGGATGACACGGCCGTTGCCAATGCCGTAGCGCGCGTCGACGACGACCAGCGCATAGTCGATATGGATGCGCGCGCTCTGGAAACCGTCATCCATGATCAGGAAATCGCAGCCATGATTTTCCATGAGCAGTCGGGCGCCGGCGGCGCGGTGCGGCGTCACTGCCACGGGCGCGTGTTCGGCCAGCAGCAGCGGCTCGTCACCGACATGCCTGGCGCTGTCGTGTTTGATGTTGACGATATGCGGCTCGGCGAAGGAGCCGCCATGGCCGCGCGAGAGGAAACCGGGTTTGAGCCGCATGCGCCTGGCGTGTTCGGCCATGGCGATCGCCACCGGCGTCTTGCCCGTTCCGCCGACGGTGAAATTGCCGATGCACAGAACCGGCGCTTCGATCTTCTCGCGCCTGGCCCGCCGCATGCCACGGCCGGCGACAAATGCATAGGCTGCCGACAGCGGCGACAGCGCGAAAACGCGCCAGTCCGGCTCCTCCCACCAGAACGGCGGTGCTTCGGAGGCCATTTTAGCGCCCGTTCGCGCCCTTCAGGCGCGCCTTGACGACCAGCGGCTGGATATAGGGCTCAAGCGACTTCAGCGTGCGCGCCAGCGCGCCGCGCATCTCATCGACGGTCGCGGCGCCGGCCGCCATCATCTCATGGCGCGCCACTTCGTTGATGAGCAGGAAGTTGACGGCACCGGCCAGCATGTCGCGGTCGCGCACCAGCTTGGCGCCGCCGCTGTCGAGCAGGCGCTGGTAGGCCTCGCGGAAATTCTGCACGTTGCGTCCGGCAAGGACCGCCGTCTCGAGCATCGCTGGCTCGAGCGGGTTCTGGCCGCCTTCGGAGGTGAGCGAACGGCCGACAAAGGCGATCTCGGTCATCCTGAGATAGAGCCCCATCTCGCCGATCGTATCGCCGAGCAAGATGTCAACGTCGGGCCCGATCCTGTCGGCCTTGCTGCGCCGCGCGACCTTGAGGCCCATGCCGGAAATCTGCTCGGCCAGGGCCCCGGCGCGGTCGGGATGGCGCGGGACGACGATCGTCAGCAGGCCGTGGTGACGCTTGTGCAGCATCGCATGAACCTCGGCGGCAACAACTTCCTCGCCGTCATGGGTCGAGATCGCCGCCCAGGTCGGACGGCCGCCAATCTGCCGCTGCAAGGTGGCCAGCGCCCGTTCGTCGACGGGCGGCGGGTTGGTGTCGACCTTGAGATTGCCGGAAACGGTTACCGGCCGGGCGCCGAGCGCGCGGAAACGCTCGCCGTCGACATCGGACTGGGCAACGACATGGGCAAGGTTCTCGAACAGCGCCTCGGCGATGTTGGGGCGCTTCTTCCAGGACGTGAAAGAGCGGTCGGACAGCCTGCCATTGACCAGAACCTGCGGCACGTGGCGGGCGCCAAGCTCGAGAATCGTCATCGGCCAGATCTCCGATTCGGCGATGATCGCCAGATCCGGCTTCCAGTGGTCGAGGAAACGGCTGACCGCCGGCTTGAGGTCGAGCGGCACATACTGGTGGATGATGCGGTCGCCCAATCTCTCGTCGGCGACCTTGGCCGACGTTACGGTGCCGGTCGTCAGCACGATATTGACGCCGTAGTCGAGTATGCTCTCGACCAGGGGAACGACAGCTATGGTTTCGCCGACGCTCGCGGCGTGGATCCAGATAACAGGCCCATCGGGGCGAGGCCGGCCGGCGACGCCGTAGCGTTCGCGGCGGCGGTTGCGGTCTTCCTTGCCGCGCGAGGTGCGCCAGGCAACATAGGGTCCGACCAGCGGATAGGCGACAGCGCCCGCCAAACGATATGCCGTCAGCATGGTACGCGCCCAGCGACCGCTCATCGCGGGGCATCCACGAGACGGTAGGCCTCGGCGGTCGCGGCATTGAGCGAGGCCGTCACTTCGAGGCGCTTGCGCTCCATCTCGGCGTCATCGGCATTGGCCGGCACGAAAACCGGTGTACCGATGATGATGGACGAGCGGCCGAACGGCAGGTTGATGGTCGTCTTGTCCCAGCTCTTCTCCAGCACCTTGCGGCGGCTGGTGGCAATGGCCGCCGGCAGGATCGGCCGGCCGGAGAGCCGCGCCAGGAGCACGATGCCAAGCCCCGCATCGCGCGGCGTGCCATGGGGGATGTCAGCGATCATGGCGACGTTCTTGCCGGCGACGAGCGACTTTTTCAGGGCGATCAATGCCTTGGCGCCGCCCTTGTCGAGATGTTTGGCATTATCGCGCCCGCCGGAGCCGCGTACGGCCTCGATGCCGAATCTCTCGATCATCAGGGCGTTGAGTTCGGCATCGGCACTGCGCGACACCATGGCGACGAGCGGCCTGCCCTTGGGGTAGTAGGCCGGCGTCAACAGATGCTGGCCGTGCCAGAGCGCAATGATGCCGGGCTCGAACTGGGCATAGGCACCGCCGGTCAATTTCGCCGAGCCGTCGACGATGCGGTTGGTCAGGCGCACCAGCCGAACGAACTGCGCCAGCAGGCCGACGATGATGTTCTTGACGAATCGCGACTGCGCCAGCGGCTTGCGGATCCTGCGCCAGAAGGCCTTGGTGGCGCGGCTGCGGCCCCTGCCCGTCGGCGTAGCCTGGCCGGGCGGCGCTTTCGCCAGATCATTATCCATCGAAGTCAACCGACAGCCTTGTGGTCGGGGTCCAGGAGCCGATGCAGGTGCACGACGAAATAACGCATATGGGCATTGTCCACGCTGGCCTGCGCCTTGGCTTTCCATGCCGTATGGGCGGATTGATAGTCGGGATAGATGCCGACGATGTCGAGCGCGTCAAGATCGCGGAATTCGGTGCCGCCAAGCTTCTTCAGTTCGCCGCCGAACACCAGGTGCAAAAGCTGTTTCTTTCCGTCTTCCGCGGCCATTTCGGTCCTTCACATATTGTGAGTTTGTGACAGGTCTAGACCAAAGCCGCCGACTTTGGAACCTTCGATAATGCTTTCAATCATCCAGTCCGGCAATGACGCCCACGAGCACCGCCAGCAGTTCACCGCTGCCGGCGGCGAGCGCGCCGTGGCGGGTCACCTCGCCGGCATAGAGCGGCGCGCGGCCATGCGGGTCGAGCAACTGGCCGCCCGCCTCGCGCAGGATAAGGTCGGCGGCGGCGATATCCCAGTCGTGCGCGTTCGGCTTTACGAAAGTGGCATCGAGCGTGCCGTTGGCGATCATTGCCAGGCGATAGGCAAGCGAAGGGCTGTAGGGCGCCCGCTTCAGCCGTTCCTGCCAGCCGGCCGGTATCCTGTCGAGCAACTGCTTCAATCCGGAAATTTCGGCCTTGTCGCCGGGCTGGCGCACCGCGATGCGCCTGCCGTTACGGAAGGCGCCCTGGCCAGGCAGCGCCCAGTAAGTCTCGTTAAGCGCCGGACACTCGAGCACGCCGGCAAGCGAACGGCCATGCTCCACGACGGCGACGCTGACACACCAAGTGCGCTGGCCTTCCAGGAAGCCGCGGGTGCCGTCGATCGGATCGACGACAAAGGTTCGGCGCGCCGAAAGCCGCACTGGATCGTCGACCGTCTCCTCGGACAGCCAGCCATAATCCGGCCGCGCCGCAAGCAGGGTCTGGCGCAAATACGCATCGGCGGCGTGATCGGCCTCACTGACCGGCGAGGTCCCGCCCTTCATCCAGACCTGCGGGCTGTTCCCGAAGTAACGCATGGCGATGACGCCGGCCTCGCGGGCAGCGTCGCGCAGCAGCGGCAGATCCTCCGTGGCGCCAGTCGTGGTCAGATCATGCTCCGGCAAGGGTCATGCCTTCGATCAGCAACGTGGGGGCGGCGGTGCCGAAATTGCGATCGAGATCGCTTGCCGGCACCATGTTGAGGAACATCGTCTTCAGGTTGGAGGCGATCGTGACTTCGGCGACGGGGTAGGCAAGCTGGCCGTTGTCGATCCAGAACCCGGAAGCGCCGCGGCTGTATTCGCCGGTCACCATGTCGACACCTTGCCCGAACACCTCGGTGACGTAGAAGCCCGTCTTGAGCGAGGCGATCAGTTCTTCCGGCGAGCGCTCGCCCGGCTCGATGGCAAGATTGGTCGAAGACGGCGAGACGGACGAGCCGCTGCGCGAACCGCGTCCATTGGTAACGAGACCCAGTTCCCGCGCCGCCGAGGTCGACAGGAACCAGTGGTTGAGCACACCGTTCTCGATCATCAAAAGCTTGTCGCCTTCGACGCCTTCGCCGTCGAACGGACGCGAGGCCTGGCCGCGCCGCCTCAGCGGCTCGTCGGTGACGGTAATGGCCGATGCAGCCACCTTTTTGCCCATCATGTCGCGCAGGAACGACGTCTTGCGTGCGACGGCAGCGCCGTTGATGGCGCCCGCGAGATGGCCGGCAATGCCGCGCGCCACGCGCGGATCGAACACCACGTCGACCGGTCCGGTCGCGGCCTTGCGCGCGCCGAGCCGGCGCACGGCGCGTTCCCCGGCCTTGCGGCCTATGTCTTCCGGCGCATCCAGGTCGGCAAAATGCTGGCGCGAGGAGAATTCATAATCGCGCTCCATGCCGGTACCCTCGCCGGCGATGACGCTCGTGGAGCGCGAGAAGCGCGAGGCGACATAATGGCCGAGGAAGCCGTGCGAGGTGGCCAATACCAGCCCTCCGAGCCCGGCGCTGGCATTGCTGCCCGCCGAATTGGTCACGCCTTTGACGGCCAGAGCCGCCGCTTCCGCGGCCAGTGCCGCTTCCTTCAACTGGTCGGCCGATACTTCTGTTGCATCGAACAGGTCGAGATCGCGCGTCTGCCTGGCCAGCAGCGCCGGATCCGCGAGGCCCTGGTTGGGATCTTCGGGAGAGACCCTGGCCATGGCGACGGCACGTTCGGCAAGCGCCTTCGGGTCGGACGCGGCAGTCGCGGAAACACTTGCCACCCGCTGGCCGACAAAGACACGCAGCGAAACGTCGTCGCCTTCCGAGGCCTCGGTGTTTTCGACCTTGCCCAGCCGCACCGACACACCGGTCGAGCGGCCACGCACCGCGACGGCATCCGCGGCATCGGCGCCAGCTTTTTTGGCAGCCTCGACCAGGGCCGCGACGCGGTCGGTCAATCTTGATGCGTCCGATATATCGCTCATGCGCGTGATCCTGCTGTTGCGGCTGGCCCGAGAGCCGCCGTCCCCCATCTATTGTTCCGGTCCGGCTTGTGCAATGGCACAAGCTTCAATCAAAATGCATCGGTTCAGCCGCCCATCGCGAAGCGCGGCACCGCATCGCCAGCACGGAGCATTTCCAATGACGCCTTTCCATCTTGCCTTCCCGGTCCGTGATCTCGATGAAACACGCGCTTTCTATGGCGAGGTGCTGGGTTGCGCCATCGGCCGCTCTTCGGAGACCTGGGTCGATTTCGACCTGTTCGGCCACCAGATGTCGGCGCATCTGCGGCCACCGGCCGCGCCGGCTGCCAGCGACGGCAAGGTCGACGGCATGGCGGTGCCGATCCCGCATTTCGGCGCCGTGCTTTTGATGGATGACTGGCAGCGGCTTGCCGCGCGGCTGGAAGCACGCGCCGACATAGACTGGCTGGAGCGGCCGATGATCCGCTTCAAGGGAGAGCCCGGCGAACAGGCGACGCTGTTCATCCGCGATCCCTCGGGCAACGCGCTGGAATTCAAGGGCTTTCGTTCGCTGGAGCAGATTTTCGCGCATTGACATGGTGCAAGCCGTGGCGCGCGGACTCAGGACCCGGCAACAGGCGTCCAGATCACATCCTCGATCTTTTGCGCGCCGGTGGCCAGCATCGCCAGCCTGTCGAAGCCGAGCGCGATGCCGCTGGCCTGTGGCATGACCGCGAGTGCCGCGAGAAAATCCTCGTCCAGCGGATAGCGCTCGCCATAGACGCGCTCTTTCTCGTCCATTTCCATGATGAAGCGCCGGCGCTGCTCCTCGGCGTCCGTCAACTCGCCGAAGCCGTTGGAAAGTTCGACGCCGCAGCAATAGAGCTCGAAGCGCTCGGCGACGCGGGGGTCGCGTGGGCTCGGTCGCGCCAGAGCCGCCTCGGCGACCGGGTACTCGCAAAGGATGGTCGCGCGGCCGATACCGAGATTGGGCTCGATCTTCTCCACCATCACCCGGCTGAACAGGTCGGCCCAGCCGTCGTCGGGCGCGGTACGCAGGCCGGCACCGGTCAGGGCCTGATGGAGCGAATCGCGGTCGGTGATGCCGTCGGCGCTGACCGTCGCAAGCAGATCGATCCCGGCATGGCGCGCGAAGGCGTCCGCCACCGTCAGCCGCTCCGGCTCCGCGAAAGGATCGCAGTCGCGGCCGCGAAAGCTGAAGCGCGTGGCCCCTGCCCTTGTCGCGGCCAGCGCCAGCAGATCCACGCAATCCCGCATCAGGCTCTCATAGGTTTCGCCGACCCTGTACCATTCGAGCATGGTGAATTCGGGATGGTGCAAAGGGCCACGCTCGCGGTTGCGATAGACCGGGCCGAAGCTGAAGATTCTGGTCTCGCCGGCAGCGAGCAGCTTCTTGCAGGCGAATTCCGGCGACGTGTGCAGATAGAGCGGCTTGCGCTGCCCGTCCGGCGCGACCGCCTCGGTTGCGAAGGCCGCCAGATGCGCCTCGTTGCCGGGCGATATCTGCAGGGCCGATGCCTGCACCTCGATGAAATCGCGACGGGCGAACCAGTCGCGCAAGGCGGCGGCAAGGCCGTTGCGCAGCATCAGGCGCGAACGGCGATCGGCATGCACATGCGGCGTCCACCAGGGCGAAGCGGCGGTCATGGGCGGTTTGAAGGCGCGCTGGTTCGCGTTGGGGGCTGGCGGTTCGCGCCGAGATGCGCTAGGCCCCCATCCAGCGCCGCGCAAGCCGGCAAACGCCCGTCAACTCTCGCAGGATAAAAAACCGTGGTGAAAGTCATCGCCAGTTCGCTCCGCAAAGGCAATGTCGTCGACAAGGACGGCAAGCTTTATGTGATCCTCTTTGCCGAAAACATCCACCCAGGCAAGGGCACGCCCGTGACGCAGCTCGACATGCGCCGCATCGGCGACGGGGTGAAGGTTTCGGAACGCTACCGCACCACCGAACAGGTGGAGCGCGCCTATGTCGAGGAGCGCGAGCACACCTTCCTCTACGCCGACGGCGAAGGCTATCACTTCATGAACCCCGAGACCTACGACCAGGTGGCGGTGTCGGAAGCCGTCGTCGGCGATGCCGCCCCCTATTTGCAGGAAGGTATGCCGGTTCAGGTCTCGCAGTTCAACGGCATCGCCATCTCCCTGGTGCTGCCGCAGCGGGCCACCTTCGAAGTGGTCGAGACCGAGCCCACGACCAAGGGCCAGACGGCGTCCTCTTCCTACAAGCCCGCCCTGCTCTCCAACGGCGTGCGCACCGCCGTGCCGCCGCATATCGCGCCAGGCACCCGCGTGGTGGTGATGACGGCCGATGGGTCCTATGTGGAGCGCGCGAAGGACTGAGGCGAACTCTTACGTCTACCCGGAAGCCAGCGCCGCCTCACTGTTTGAAACAGTGTTCGCGATGCCATTGCAGGAAGCGAGGATGTGGGCGCTCGACCTGCCGACGGGGTGGAAGCGCGCGGCGGCTCCTGTTTATGAATCCCTGCACACTCTCCAGGTCGTTAACCTGCCTTGATACCAGTATTTCCAGATCATCGGACAGGCTGATCAATCCGCGATCGAACATCCAATGCGCTGTGCCGGATAGCGCGATGCCATTGTTGACGATGTCGGGTCCGTTCTTTTCAACCGGTCGAATGTGGGCGGCAGAAACTTCCGCCCGGCCGCCGCCATTTATCAACTTGAGACCTGAGATCGCGCAACGCTCGTCATAGGCGCGCAAGACAACGCGACGAAAAATGCGATCCCGCACAATTCGCGATCCGATATAGCTTACACGACTACGGCCCTCCTCGAACTGGAATGGAGCCTTTTCGTCCTGAAACCCGGATGAAATGCCGATCTGATCCACACGTGGCAGCAACGGCTCATGGTCGTCAAAGCCCAGATCGATAATGCGATTGAAGTCGCTTGGACTGATTGGTCGGACGGCCGATTGGGCGCGACCAGAAATCCTTCCTTGGTCGTTAAGCAGGCCGCGTTCAACGAGACCATCCGTCCCATTGAAGGGAACAGGAGTGGCCAAATCGAGGTAGGTTCCCGGCTCAATCAGAGCCAGATACATACCAGGCGCTACTGGATCTGGGAGAACCTGCTGGACCTTGGCTACGGCGAAATAGCCACGGGTATCGTCTACTTTGCTAGGTTCGTAGTAGATGATCCAGTCACCGACGCATGCTTCCACACGACGCAGATACTGGCTAGGAAACTGATATCGCTCAGCGGGACTGTCATCGTAGATCGAATCTGACCGGTGAATGAAGACCCCGAATCCCATTATCTTCCTGCAGCTTGGGGGATATCCGTGGAGATGTAGCACCAAAACTCGATCTTGGGAGCTTACTCTACCTTGAGAAACTCCCCTCTCCGATAAACTTCCCCGGATTTTTACAGAGCTGTCGCAAATGGCTCGCGCAGTTCGTCCTTTGGGTGAAGAAGGAGAACGCCAATGAGAAAGCTTATCGTCACCGAATTCATCAGCGTCGATGGCATCGCCGAAGTCGAGAAACTGCCTGGCGTGACCTGGAACGACGAGATGAACAGGTTCAAGGAGGACGAGCTGGCTGACAGCGGCGCCATGCTTTTGGGACGCACAACCTACGAGATTTTCGCCGGCTCGTGGCCGAGCGAAACCGGAGACTTCGCCGACCGGTTCAACGCGCTGCCGAAATACGTCGCGTCCAGCAGTTTGAAGGTGCTCGACTGGAAACCGGCCGAGCTGCTCAGGGGGCCGCTGCCGGAGGCGGTCAGGACACTGAAGCTAGGTAGCGGCGGCAACATCTATGTGCATGGCAGCCTCAGCGTCGCGCAGGAACTGTTGCGCCATGGTCTGGTCGACCGCGTCAGGCTGCTGAGCTACCCCGGCACCGTTGGCCAAGGCAAAAAGCTGTTTCCGGCCGGCGATCCGGTGTCGTTTGAGTTGATTTCCGCCAAGCCATTCAGCAATGGGGTGGTGGCGCTGGAGTATGCGCCGGTGCTGGCGAAATCGTAATCGGTTAGAGTGCCCTTCTTCCAGAGAGGACTGGAGGGCGCCTGGCTTTCGGGATCAAAACTATAGCGGTGACGTGAGGCAACGTGTGGACCTCGCGTCACCCGGTCTGCTTTCCCCGTCTTTGCTCGACAGCAGCACTTTCCCTAGCCTCCACAACCCTCTCCACCTCGCGCTTCAGCTGGTCCTTGATATCCGCCGTCTCGGTCATCAGGACCTCGATCTTGAGGAAGTCGAGCACGCGGTATTTGGACACCGCCGGGCGGATCAGGATGTCGGGCTGGCACTGCTTCAGCTTGTTGGCGATGATCGACTGCATCATCAATTGAGTGGCGCCGAACATCAGGTCGACGGAGGTCGGCCGCCTGTGGTCGGCCTCTTCCGGCGCGCCGACCACGTCGACGCCGATGATGATGTCGGCATCATCCTCGATAAGGTCGAAGGGCACGGGGTTGTAGATGCCGCCATCGATCAGCAGCCGGCCGTCGCGCATCACCGGGCGGAACACGGCAGGAATGGCCGCTGACGCCGCGAGCGCCGAATGCAGGTCGCCTTCGGCGAACACGGCCAGCTTGTGGCCGAAATAGTCCGTCGCCGTCACCTTCAGCGGGATTTTCAGCTCGGCGAAGGTTTCGGGAATGGCTTCGGGCAGGAATGCCTTGAGGATGCGTTCGACATTGAACTGGCTGACGCGGATGCCGGCCTGCATGGCCTCGGCGATGGTGCCGGGCCGCGCCCGCCACATGCGGCTCGCCACCTCGGCGCGACGGCCGAGGATCGAGCGGGCATAATCGTGGATGTCCTTGCCGGTCATGCCGGAGGCCATGCCGGCGCCCATGATGGCGCCGATCGACGAGCCGGCGATTGCGACCGGCCTGATGCCCAGTTCGTCCAGCGCCTCGATGACATGGATGTGCGCCAGACCGCGCGCGCCGCCGCCGCCAAAGGCGATGCCGAAGGTGAGGCTCATCCCTTATTGGCTCCGGCCAAGGGCGGTCCGACGACCATGATGGTCGGCTCGGCCGACAAAAGCTTCTTCGCCGCGGCCTTGACCTGGTCGAGTGTCACCGCGTTGATGAGGCCGGTGCGGCGCTGAATGTAATCGACGCCGAGGTCGTCGAGCTGCAGCTCGACCAGGGTCGCGGCGATGGCGCTGGAGGAATCCAGGTTGTTGATGGCGTAGGCGCCGATCATGTATTTCTTGGTCGCCGCCAGTTCCGCGTCGGTCGGGCCGTCCTCGGCAAGCCGCTTGACCACGTCCCGCACGATGCCAAGGGTTTCGGCGGCCCGGTCCGATCGTGTGCCGGTGGTGACGATCAGAGCGTCGGCATGGTCCTGGTTGATCAGCGAGGAATTGACGCTGTAGGCCAGCCCGCGCTTCTCGCGCACCTCCTGGAACAGGCGCGAGGTGAAGGTGCCGCCGCCGAGAATCTCGTTCATCAGAACCGCAGGGAAGAAATCCGCCGCCTTGCGCTTCACGCCAGGCCAGGCAAGCTGAAGCGAGGTCTGCGGCAGGTCGTAGTCGACCTCGATATGCCGCGCCAGATTCGGCTCGACGTCGGCAACCGGCGCGAGCGCCTGGTTCTGCGGCAGCCCGCCGAACACCATGTCCAGTTTCTTCTTCAGCGTTTCCGGGTCGATGGCGCCGACCACCGCGACATGCAGCCCGCTCCGCGCGAAGACCGCCTTGTGCAGCGCCTTCAGATCGTCCCGCGTGATGGCGGCGATGCTCTGCCTGGTGCCCTGATCGGAGCGCGAATAAGGATGATCGCCATAGAGCGCGCGCGCCCATCTGTCCTGCGCGATCGTGTCGGGGTCGTTCTCTCCGGCGATGATGCCGGACAGGATCTGAGCGCCGATGCGATCGATCGGCGCCTGGTCGAAACGCGGCTCGTTGACCGCCAGCCGCAGCAGGTCGAACGCCTCGTCGCGCTGCTCGGCCAACATGCGCATGGAACCGTAGATGCCGTCGCGGGTCTCCTCGAAGCTCATCTCGGCGCCGGCGTCGTCGAGCTTCACCTGGAAGGCGTCGCTGTCCAGAGGGCCTGCGCCTTCGTCGAACAGACCGGTCATCAGATTGGCCAGCCCTTCCTTGCCCGGCGGATCCTGCGTCGAGCCGCCCCCAAAGACGAAACGGATGGCCACCATCGGCACCGAATAGTCTTCGACCAGCCAGGCGGTGACGCCCTTGGGCGAGGTGACCTGCTGGATGTCCATGGCGCGGGCGGCAAGCGCCGGCAGGACCAGGAAGAAGATGGAAAGGAGCAAAGTGACAAGCGCTGCGCGTGCCCTCCCTTCTCCCCGTTTGGGAGACGGGAAAGAGCCGTGTTGCTCGCTCTTCATCATCAATTCCCCGCCTGTTGCTGCGGCAAGAGATAGCCGGTCGTCGACCGGGCCAGCACCAGATAGCGCGCGGCGACGGCCTTGATCTCGCCGGGAGTGATGTTGCGGATGCGCTCCGGCCATTGCTCGATGTCCTGCACATTGCCGCCGGTGGCAAGCTCGGCGCCATAGATATTGGCCATCGAATCCTGTTTGTCGCGGGCGAAAACCATCGAGCGGACATAGCGGTCCTTGGCCTTGTCCAGCTCCTTGACGGTGACGCCTTCCCTGGCGATGCGCACGACCTCCGCGTCGACGGCCGCCTCGACATCGACGAGCCTGGCGTCGCCGCGCGGCGTGCCATAGACGGTGAAGTTGGTGTCGTCCAGCATGGTGCCCTGGAAATAGGCCCCGGCGTTGGAAGCGATGCCTTGCCTGACCACCAGCGCCTGATACAGCCGGCTGCGGTTGCCGCCGCCCAGTATTTCCGCCAGCAGGTCGAGCGCCTCGGCTTCGCCGGGCTTGGCCGTGTGGTAGGACGGCACCACCCATTGGGTGGAGAAATTCGGCACGCTGACGCGGGCGTCGGACAGCGTCACCGTGCGCCTGGTGTTCTGCTCCGGCTCGACCGGGCGGACGCGCGGCGGCAGGTCGGGCCCGCGCGCGATCTTGCCGTAGGTTTTCTCGGCCAGAGCCTTGACCGTGTCGGGCTCGACGTCACCGGCCACGATCAGCACCGCGTTGTTGGGCTGGTAGTATTTGTTGTAGAAGGCGATGGCGTCGGTGCGGTTCAACTGCTCCATCTCCTGCATCCAGCCAATGACCGGAATTCGGTAGGGCTGGTTCTGCCACAGCGTGGCGTCGAGTTCCTCTTCGAGCACCGCCTCGGGACTGTTGTCGATGCGCGAACGGCGCTCCTCCAGGATGACGTCGCGCTCGGTCTTGATGACATCGTCGGTGAGGATGAGGTTGCGCATGCGGTCGGCCTCGAAGCTCATCATCAGCTCGAGCGCCGACGGCGCCACCGTCTCGTGGAAGGCGGTGTAGTCGTAGGAGGTGAAGGCATTGTTGGAGCCGCCTATGTCGGAGACGGCGCGGTCGAACTCGCCGGCGGCGTGATTGGCCGTCGCCTTGAACATCAGATGCTCGAAGAAATGGGCGATGCCGGATTTGCCTGGCGGCTCGTCGGCGCTGCCCACCTTATACCACACCATATGGGTGACGATCGGTGAGCGATGGTCGGGAATGACGACCACTTCCATGCCATTGTCGAGCAGAAAATCCGTTACCTTGAACTCGGCCGGCCGCTTGTCGGCGGCGAAGGTCGCCGGGGCCAGTCCGGCAATGACCAAAGCCAGCGATGTGGCCAAGAGCGTCTTGCGCAGCCATTCAGCCTGAAATGTCATCAATGGCTCCGGTTTCTCATGACGGACGATAGGCGGCGAGCCGATGTTGTGAAAGTGAATTGTTGATTACTGGCATGGCACGACCTGCTCCCCTGGGAAGAGGGCTCGCATTCCATCTTCGCCCGCAAATGAAGCTTAACTCAGGCGGCCTCGACAAGCCGGATCAGCGTCTCGCCATAGTGGCGCTCGTCGACAACTGAAAATCCCGGTCCCGGCTCGAAAGGCGCCGCCGCTGCCTCCTCGACCACGCACAGCGCGCCGGGACGCAGCCAGCCGCCTTGCTTGGCCGACCTCAGCGCGCGTTCGCCAAGACCCTTGCCGTAAGGTGGATCGGCGAAAACGAGGTCGAACGGCGCCAGCGTGCCGGCCTCGCCCAGAGCCGTCGCGTCGCGCCGGAATATCTTGGTGCGGCCGGTCAGGCCGAAGGCCTCGACATTGTCGCGGATCAGGCCGCGGCCTTCGGCCGACTCCTCGATGAAGACGCCATAGGACGCGCCGCGCGACAGCGCCTCGAGCCCGAGAGCGCCCGTGCCTGCGAACAGGTCGAGCACGCGCGCGCCCTGCAACCGATCGGCAAAGCGATGCGCCAGCACATTGAAAACAGCCTCGCGGGTGCGGTCAGTGGTGGGGCGGATGGCGCTGCCGCGGGGCGTCGCCAGCGGGCGCCCGCGAAACTCGCCGCCGACGATCCTCATTTCGCCCTTGGACCCTTGAAACCGCCGCGCGGCCGCTCGCCGCCGCCGCCCGGACGTTCGCCACGCGGCTTGCCGAACGGCTTGGGGCCGCCCGGCTTGCCGCCGGGCTTGCCATAGGCCGGCTTGAAAGACGCCTTACGGGCCTTGGCCTCAGCGGCTTTGGCAGCATCCGCCTCCGCCCTGCCCTTGCCGATTGGGCGCGCGCCCGGCGCCATCCAGACATTGGCCTTGCGCTGGCCGGGCGGCTCGATCGGCCGCTGCTCGCGCTCGGATTTCTTGCCGCCCGGTTTGCCGCCAAAACCACCGCGCGGCTTGTCGCCGAAGCTACCGCGTTCGGGTCTCGGGCCGCGGTCGCCAAAGCTTTTTTCCGGCCTCGCGCCTCTGTCGGGGCTGGTCGACAGTTTGCCCAGCGCCTCGTCACGGCTGCCTTCGCGGCGCTTGCGGTTCTTGATCAGGCCGCCCTCGCCGATCGGCCGGTGGTCACCCTCGCGCGAAAATCTCGGCCGCTCGGCCTCCTCACGCCGCGGCTCGACCCGCCGCACCGGCAGGTTGGAAAACGGCTTTGTTATCTCCGCATCGAAATTGGCGCCGGATTCCTCTATCAGGCGTTCGCCGAGCTGATCGCGCAACACCTTGCCCTTGATCTCCAGCACATGGCCTTCGGGGAGTTCGTCGAGCTGGAACGGGCCGTAGGAGATGCGGATCAGCCGCGTCACGTCGAGGCCGAGCGCGCCGAGAATGTTCTTGACCTCGCGGTTTTTGCCCTCGCGCAAGCCGATCGTCAGCCAGGCGTTCGAGCCTTGCTCGCGATCGAGGCTCGCCTCGATGGCGCCATAGAAGACGCCGTCCACGGCAATGCCTTCGCGCAAACCCGCAAGCGCACTTTCCTCGACCTTGCCATGGACGCGCACCCGGTAACGGCGCAGCCAGCCGGTGGCCGGCAGTTCGAGCACGCGAGACAGGCCGCCATCATTGGTCAGCAGCAGCAGGCCTTCGGTGTTGATGTCGAGGCGGCCGATGGTCATCAGCCGGGGCAATTCAGCCGGCAGCACGTCGAAGACGGTCTTGCGGCCCTCGGGGTCGCGGTTGGTGGTCACGACACCGGCAGGCTTGTGGAACAGGAACAGCCGAGTGCGCTCGATCGGCGGGATCTCCATGCCGTCGAGATGGATGATGTCGCCCGGCATCACATTGAAAGCCGGCGAAGACAGAACCCGGCCGTTGACCTTGACGCGGCCGGCCGCGATCAACTCCTCGGCGTCACGGCGCGAGGCAAGCCCGGCGCGAGCCAGCCGCTTGGCGATCCGCTCGCCGGCTTCCTCGGGCGCCTCCGCAGGACGCGGACGGGACTTGAAACCGCCTTGCGGCCGGTCGGCAGCGAAATCGCGCTTCGGACGGTCTGCGAAATCGCGCTTCGGACGGTCAGAGAAGTCGGGCTTGGGCCGATCGGCAAAATCACGCTTAGGACGATCGAAGCGTCTTTCACCCGTCGCACCTTCAGCCGCCATTGGCCGCTCGCCGCGCGGTGCATACGGCTTGCGCGGGCCTTCGCGGTTTTCATAAGGCTTGCCTTGCGGACGCGGACCCTTGTTGAAGGGCCGCTCCGAGCGCCCGCCTTCGCCGCCTTCGCGCGGCTTATACTCACGCTTCTGGGGCCGTTCGCCATCGGCGGTCATTGGACGCTCGCCACGCGGCGCGTAGGGCTTGCGCGGCCCTTCGCGTTTTTCGAAGGGCTTGCCGCCGTCGCCACGCTTGGCAAACGGTTTCTTGGCGCCGAAGGCCGGCTTGCCGCCTTTGCCGGCATCGCGCCCACGCGCGCCCGCCGGTTTCGGACCGCTTTTGCCCGGACCCTTCTGGCGCGGAGATTTCTTGTCGTTGTCGTCCATGTGGCCTTTGTCCGTTTGCGCTGCTACAGCGTGGCGCATCCTTTCGGGCGCGCAACGAACGCTGTAGCATTTTTGATTTGGCGCATGATCATTTCCGAAAACCGTACCCGATTTTCGAGGTTATGCGCTCAATAACAGGATCACCGTCGAGTGGCGAGGAGATAATCGGAATGGAAACCCGCGTGAAGCGGCCCGATTTCATGGCGCTGGCGCTGGAGGAGGCGCAAGCGGCAGCCTCGCGCGGCGAAGTGCCGGTCGGCGCCGTCATCGCCAGCGCCGGCACGGTCATTGCCAGTGCCGGCAACCGCACCCGGGAGCTTGCCGATCCGACGGCCCATGCCGAGATGCTGGCCATCCGCGAAGCCTGCCGAAGGCTGTCGAGCGAGCGGCTCTCCGGACACGATCTCTATGTGACGCTGGAGCCTTGCGCCATGTGCGCCGGCGCCATCTCCTTCGCCAGGTTGCGCCGGCTCTACTTTGGCGCCGCGGACGAAAAGGGCGGCGCGGTGGTCAACGGCGTGCGCTTCTTCGCTTCGCCGACCTGCCATCACACGCCTGACATCTATGCGGGCATCGCGGAGGCCGAATCGGCCCTGCTGCTGAAGGATTTCTTTCGGGAACGCCGCGATTGAACGGGGTGCGATACCCGTCAGCAAAGCAAATGCGCCCCGCTTTTTACAGGGACGGCAGCCAGTCGAACCAGCCGCCCTTCTTGCCTTCCGCCTCTCTCTTCAGGCGGCGTTCCTTTTTGTACTCGTCTTCGCCGAGTTCGTTTTGCGGCGCCGTGCCGGATGCGACGCGATAGGCAAGGGGCGGTTCGCTCAGATATTTGCGGGTATTCGGATCGCCCTGCTTGCTTTCGGCAAGGCGGCGCTGGATATCGGCGGCGCGGCCCTTGTCGGAATCGGCAGGCGTCCAACGCGGCGGGTGACTCGAGCCGGATTCTTCCATCGCCTTCTTCACCGAGGCCGGATCCGTCTGCACGTCGTCGACGATCTGCGACTGGTAGGACGGATCATCCTGGTGTGCGGTGGCGTCGGCGCGCAGGCGGGCACGGCGCTGCTCGGGCGATTCTGGCCATTCGGCGCTTGCGGTCTCGATGCTATCCTGTGGCGCCGGCAGCGCTTCCTTCTGACCAGGCGCCGGCTTCACCAGGGTCGGACGCGGCTTGTAATCGATGTGTTCCTTCCGCTTCGGCGCGAACGAAAAAGCGCCCGTGAGATCGCCGGCCAATTGTTCGCCGGCGGTCTTGTCGGTGCCGTAGGTCGGAGAACCGACACATCCGGACAGAGCGAGCCCCGATGCGACAAGCGGCGCCAACAGCGCGAGGCGCGCGTTAAATCTCTCGGTCATGCCAAAAAGTCCCACTCTAGACAGCCTCTCGATCGCCGCCGGCCCCAAGGTCCGGTCCCCGTGTCCAAGCACTTGCGACGAAAATCCGGCGACAATTTGTCTTCCGGAGTTTCGCGTGTTTACCTCAACCACTCGTTAAGGGCAACGCGCGGACGGATTTGCACCGACCGGCGTGGCATTTGTGCACCGATATGCCTGGCCTTCAAAGCCGACCGAGCGCCTTAAGCTCATGCAGCACGGCGGCGTCGCGCGCCGAGACATCGGGAAAGGCAGGATCCTGCCCGACATCGGCGGTGTAACGCCACGACCGCGCGCATTTGACCAGGCCGCGATCCTCGGCTTTTTCGATCACCACGGCGACGCCCTTGACGTCTTCGAGCGTGAAGGCGCCTTGTTGCACCTCGCCATGGGCGATGATGAGATCGCTGGTGATCGCCATTTCGGCCATGTCGACATCCGATATCGCCGCCTCGAGCGCCGCATCGTCGATGGTGACGACGGGAACCGCTTCCAGCGACGAGCCGATCACCTTCTGGGCACGCGCGATTTCCAGCGCACCGGTGACGACGCGGCGCACCTGCCGCACCTTACGCCATTTTTCCGCCAGCGCCTCGTTCTTCCAGTTTTCCGGGATCGCCGGGAACTGGTCGAGATGCACCGAGACGGCATCGGGGTGGCGGTCGAGCCAGGCCTCTTCCATGGTGAAGGGCAGCATCGGCGCCAGCCATCTCACCAGACAGTCGAAAAGGTGGCGCACCACCTGCACCGAGGCCTTGCGCTTCGCGCTCGACGGCGCATCGCAGTAGAGCGCGTCCTTGCGGATATCGAAATAGAAGGCCGACAGCTCGACCACCATGAAATCGAGGAGCGCACGGGTGATGCGCTTGAACTCGAAGGCATCGTAGCCCTGGCGCACCACCTCATCGAGTTCGGCGAGGCGATGCAGCATCAGCCGTTCCAGCTCCGGCATCCCTTCCAGCGGCACCTCCTCGCCATCGTCGTGGGCGAGCGTGCCCAGCATCCAGCGGATGGTGTTGCGCAGCTTGCGGTAGGCGTCGATGTTGGTTTGCAGCACGTTCTTGCCGAGGCGCTGGTCTTCCCAATAGTCGGTCGTCACCACCCACAGGCGCAGGATGTCCGCGCCGGACTGCTTGATCACGTCCTGCGGGACGACGGTGTTGCCGAGTGACTTCGACATCTTGCGGCCGTCCTCGTCCATGGTGAAACCATGGGTGACGACGGTGTTGTAAGGCGCCCTGCCCCTGGTGCCGCAGCTTTCGAGCAGTGAGGAGTGGAACCAGCCGCGATGCTGGTCGGAGCCTTCGAGATAAACGTCGGCCGGCCATTTGAGATCGGGACGATCCTCCAGCGTGAACACGTGAGTCGAGCCTGAATCAAACCAGACGTCGAGGATATCCGTGACCTGCTTCCATCTGGAGGCATCGTGATTGCCGAGGAAACGTTCCTTGGCACCGGCGTCGAACCAGGCATCGGCGCCTTCTTTCTCGAAAGCGTCCATGATGCGCTGGTTGACCGCCTCGTCCTGGAGCACATTGCCGTCGGCGTCGGCGAAGACCGCGATCGGCACGCCCCAGGCGCGCTGGCGCGACAGCACCCAGTCGGGCCGTTCCTCGATCATGGCGCGAATGCGGTTCTGCCCCGCCCCTGGCACGAAACGGGTGTCGTCGATCGCCTTCAGCGCACGGCTGCGCAGCGTCGTGCCGTCGCCGAGGTCCTTGTCCATGTAGACGAACCATTGCGGCGTATTGCGGAAGATGACCGGTTTCTTCGACCGCCAGGAATGCGGATAGGAGTGTTTCAGCCGACCGCGCGCGAACAACGCGTTGCGCTTGATCAGCTCATCGATGACCGCTTGGTTGGCATTGCCCTTCTTGCCGTTGTCGTCAAGGACGCGCGCCGCGCCACCCTCACGATCCGGACCGAAGCCCGGCGCGTCCTTGGTGAAAAAGCCGGCATCGTCGACGGTGAACGGGATCGCGGTGTCGACGCCGCGCGCGCGCAGGTCCGGGGCCGCCTCCATCCAGGCGTCGAAATCCTCGCGACCATGGCCCGGCGCCGTGTGAACGAACCCGGTGCCCGCATCATCGGTGACATGGTCGCCGGCAAGCATGGGCACCGGAAACTCGTAACCGCCGCCAAGACCCTTGAAGGGATGCGAAAGTGTAAGACTTCCAAGCTCTTGCGCCGACACGCTGCGAAGACGATTCAAGGTGACTTTGGCCTTGACCGAAGCCTCTTCGGCCAGCGTATCGGCAAAGATCAGCTTTTCGCCCGGCTGCGGGCCGAAGGCGTTCTCGGCTGCCGTGACCTCGTAGAGACCGTAGTCGATGCGCGGCGAATAGTTGACGGCACGGTTGCCGGGGATCGTCCAAGGCGTCGTCGTCCAGATGACGACATGGGCCTGCAGCAGATCGAGAGCGCCCTCGGTCAGTGCGGCCTCTCCGTCAGCCACGGGGCGTACCAGACTGGCGACCGGGAACTTCGCCCAGATCGTATCCGACTCGTAGTCCTGGTATTCGATCTCGGCCTCGGCGAGCGCGGTGCGCTCGACGACACTCCACATCACCGGCTTGGAGCCGCGATAGAGCTGGCCCGACATGGCGAATTTCAACAGTTCGCCGGCGATACGCGCCTCGGCGTGGAAGGCCATGGTCGTATACGGGTTCTTGAAGTCGCCGATGACGCCAAGGCGCTGGAATTCCGCCCCCTGAACGCCGATCCAGTGAGCGGCGAAATCCCGGCATTCCTTGCGGAACTCGTTGACCGGCACCTCATCCTTGTTCTTGCCCTTGGCGCGGTACTGCTCCTCGATCTTCCATTCGATCGGCAGGCCGTGGCAGTCCCAGCCGGGCACGTAATTGGCGTCGCGGCCGCGCATCTGGAAGGAGCGGTTGATGACGTCCTTGAGGATCTTGTTCAGCGCATGGCCGATATGGATGTTGCCGTTGGCATAAGGCGGGCCGTCATGCAGCACGTATTTCGGGCGACCGGCGGAGGCCTCGCGCAACTTGCGGTAGAGATCCATCTCCTGCCAGCGTTGGACCAGCACCGGCTCCTTCTCGGGCAAACCGGCACGCATCGGGAAGTCCGTCTGCGGCAGGTAAAGCGTCTTGGAATAGTCGATCGTTTCAGCTGTATCGGTCATTGGTCTGCCATTGTGGATTGCCCGGCGGCAAGGGAGCTCGGGCCTGAACTATCATGATCTGGAAAAAGCGCGAGGGGTCGCGCGCAAGATTCCCGGCGGCTCCGACAGCTCTCAGGCCGTCCGGAACACCGGGCTGGTAATTCGTATCGTAATCGCGACGGAACGCGAGACCACTGTCATGGCCGCGCTTTTAAACGAGGTGGGCCAGCTTGGAAAGCCCGAACTCCAAGGCACTCGCCTTGCCGCTTGTGCCAATTGCGCATATATGTTTGGGCAAATGGCACCGGAGGCGCGTCATGTCCAATCCGCATCGCAAGGTCCACGTGCCGGCTGCCAGACGGGCCGCCCGTAAGGAGAAGGTCGAGCGTGCGCAGGATGGCTTGGTCCGGGATGCCGCAACGGGGCAATTCCTGGTCAGCTTCACCAAGGTGGAAGAACTCCGCCACCGTGGGTTCAGCAATGACGAAATTTACAAGATCGTAGGATCGCGGCGCACTTTGGCGCGCAGGAAAGAACGCAATGAGAAACTGAGTATTGCCGAGTCCGATCGCGTCATGCGCATCGAGCGCATTTCCACAATGGCGGATCGTGTTTTCGGCGACCACGAAAAAGCGCAACGTTGGTTGCGCAAACGCAGCCGGGTGCTCAACGAAGCGCCTATCACGCTCCTGCAGTCAGAAACCGGTGCTTCCCTGGTGGAAGAGGAACTGCATCGCATCGATTATGGCATTTTCGCCTGACGATGCGTCTATGGCGTATCTCCAACTTCGCCGACCTGTCCGGCCGGGGCGGCATGCTCAGCTCCGGCCGTTGGAACATCAAGGGCACCGCCATTGTGTACTGCGCGGATCATCCCGCCACGGCGCTTCTTGAAATTCTCGTTCATGTCGACGTGGAAGATTTGCCGCCCACGTTCCAGCTCCTGGAAATCGAAGTGCCTGACGGCGTCTCCATTGCCGTCCCCGATTTGCCCGAGGGCTGGAAAGACAATCCGGCCAAGACACGCGAGATTGGCAGCGATTTTGTCAGTGCCGCCAGCCATCCAGTCATGGAAGTTCCTTGCGTGATCGTTCCCTTCGCCAGAAACTATATTCTCAATCCCGCCTTGCTGGAACGCGAAGGCATCGCCATCGTCGGCACCACAAGTCATCAGATCGATACGCGATTGCTGGAATAAGGCCGATACCGGCTACATCTTGAAATCGAAGCGATAGGTCGTCGATACGCCGATCATGAACTGGTTGCGGTCGCCGCGCTCCTTGACCAGGCTGGAATCGGCGGCCGGGCCTTCGAGGCGTGAATATTCCCCGAACAGGCTGGCGGTCATTGGGTCGGTCACCTTCCACGTCACCGCACCGCCAAGGCCGACCGATTTCAGGCCGCCGCCGGGATTATACTGGTTCAACCCCGAGGCCACGGCTTCCTGCGCGTCGACGCCGTAATAGGCGTCGAAATATTTGGCGGAGGCGAACGAGACGCGCGGCCCGCCAGAGATCCTGACGGTTGGCGTCACATCGTAGAAGGCGTCGGCGGCGATGTCGGCGACGAAGCCGTTATGGGCGCGGATGCCGTGCCGCAGCTCGGCACGCGCACGTATCCAGTCCGTCGGATAGAATTCGAAGAAGCCGCCCACCTCGCCGCCCCAGCGGACCGGATCGAGGCCCTTCAACTCGTCGGCATCGCCATCGTCGCGCGAGAACAGGAACTTGCCGGTCAGGCCGGCGCGAACGCCGCCGTCATCGACCAGCGCCAGCGAAATGTTGTCGTTGCGTGAGGTGAAGCGGGCCGCCGGGCCAGCCTTGCCCAAGGAGATGATCGGCGAGGCGCTGAGCAGGTACTTCTTGCCGCCCTCGAAATTGGGCGCCACCATGCCGGTGGCGCCGACCGTCAGATACCAATCGCCGGACAGCCAGCCGAAGGCGCCCTCGCCGGCATCGGCCGCACCCGAGGTAGCCAGCATGACGGTAGCCAAGGCTGCAGAAATTTTCCCGACCGGACTCATGGCTACCCCATTAACACGATACGATTGTCTTTCGGTCACAGCTTTGAAGAGGCTTTGGTAAAATTTGATTTAAGGTCGAGACGTCCGGCTCGCATTGCTTGCACCATCCGGCCGCCGTCGGCTGGACGCGGGTCGGCACCAAGGGTAACTTCATCCCCTGCTGGCGGTCCTCGATGGAGATGGCGACATGACCCTGCACGGCGATGCACTGAAGAACGCGATCGGACAGACGCGAGGAAAGTGGGGGTGGTTTGTTGGTCTGGGCGTGTTGCTGCTGATCCTCGGCGGCATTGCCTTTGGCAACCTCTTCATCGCCACGGTGGCTTCCGTCTATGTCGTGGGGTGGCTGATGCTGGTGGCCGGCATTATCGAGATCATGCATGCCTTCGGGGTCAAGACGTGGGGCCGCTTCTTCTACTGGCTGCTCAGCGGATTGCTCTACGCGGTCGCGGGCTTTTTCGCCTTCGACAACCCGCTGCTGGCCTCGGCGGTGCTGACCTTCTTGCTGGCCGTCGCGCTTGTCGCTTCCGGCGTGCTGCGCGCCTGGGTCGGCTACAGCCACCGGCCTGAGCGCGGCTGGGGCTGGATCGTCGCGGCCGGCGCCATCAGCGTGATCGCCGGGTTGATCATAGCTATGGGCTGGCCGGTCAACAGCGTATGGGTGCTCGGCCTGTTCCTGGCAATCGACCTGATCTTCCAGGGTTGGACCTTCATCGCCGTCGGTCTGGCGCTGAAAAAGTAACGTCTGATTCGAGCATGATCTAACCCGAAAACCGGGCGCCACTTTTCGGGATCATGCTCATTTTGTTAAAGCATGATCTTGCCCGAAAACCGCACTCCACTTTTCGGGACCATGCTTCAAAAAGCCATGGCCGCGTCGAGTTGCGAAAGCGGCTTGACGCCGGCCAGCAGTGCTCTCGCCTCGGCCTCGTCGCGCTTCATCTGCGCGACCAGCGCATCAAGCCCGTCGAACTTGACCTCGCTGCGCAGGTAACCGAAGAACGACACCTGGCAGATCTCGCCATAGAAGTCACCGGAAAAATCGAAGACGAAGGTTTCCAGAAGCGGCGCGCCATCATCGTCGACGGTCGGACGGCGGCCAAAGCTGGCAACCCCGTCATGCAGCCTTCCGTCGGGGCGGCGAAAGCGAACGGCATAGATGCCTTCCCTAAGGGTGGCCTCGGCGGGAAGCCTCATGTTCGCGGTCGGAAAGCCGAGCGTTCGCCCCAGTTTCTGGCCGCCCACGACTTCGCTCTCCACCGTGAAGCGATAGCCGAGCAGGCCGGCGGCCTCCGCCACCTCACCATCGCAAAGCAAGGCGCGGATGCGGCTCGATGAAACCACCTCGGCGCTCTCGTCCCGAAATGCATCGACCAGCGTGACGCCGAAGCCATGGCGCTCGCCAGCCGCCATCAGATAGGCCGGCCCGCCCTGGCGGTCCTTGCCGAAATGGAAATCGAAGCCGGTCACGGCATGGGTGATGCCAAGCGTTCTCTCAAGCACGTCGGTCACGAAGGCTTCCGCCGATAGCGAGGCGAAGTCGCGCGTGAAAGGCTGTTCGACGAGCGCGGCAAAGCCCAGCAGCGACAGGAGCCGCGCCTTCATCGGCGGCGGCGTCAGCACGAACAGCGGTATCTCGGGCCTGAATATCTTTCGCGGGTGCGGTTCGAAAGTCAGCACCAGCGCCGGCACGCCACGCCGCCGCGCCTCCGCCAATGCCCGTTCGAGCACCGCCTGATGACCGCGATGGACACCGTCGAAATTGCCGATCGCGACAACGCCGCCGCGCAAATCGGCGGGCAGCGGAGCGGTTGCCGAAAGGTGCTGGAAAGCGTCCATCGCCATCTACCGCAGCCTGGGAATGACGGCCACTGGATGATAGCCGTGCCTGTCAAGAAACGCGGCGAGCCTTGCGGGATCCGGTTGCGATGCATCGCCATAGTCGCGGGCATGAATGCCGCCTGAGACATAGAGAACGTCGAAACCGTTGTCGGCGGCGCCCTTGATATCGGTCAGCATGCCGTCGCCGATGGCCAACACCTGGCGGCGCTCGACCGGCCGGCCAAGGATCTCCGCCACCTCCTTCATCGCCACATCATAGACCGGCGCATATGGCTTTCCGGCTATCAGCGTGCGGCCGCCGAGCTGCGCGTAGTCGCGTGCCAGGGCGCCGGCGCACCAGATGATGCGTTCGCCGCGCTCGACCATGATATCCGGGTTGGCGCAGATGAAAGGCAAGTTCCTGGCGCGCAACCGCCGCAGCAGCTCCGCATAATCTTCGGGCTTCTCCACTTCGTCATCGAACAGGCCGGTGCAGACGACGCCGGATGCCTCGAACTCCTCGACGAGATCGACGTCGAGCCCGTCATAGAGGGTCAAGTCTCGCTCGGCGCCGACATGGAAGATCTTTCGCGGGCCTTCCACGATTAGGTCGCGGGTCACGTCGCCCGAGGTGACCACGCGGTCGTAGGCCGATGGGGGAACGCCGATGACGTTCATCTGGGCCACGACGTCGGCGCTGCGGCGCGGCGAATTGGTGATCAGGACGACGGGAATGCCGGCCGTACGGGCAGCCGCCAGCGCCGACGCAGCCGCGGGAAAATGCCTTTCGCCATTGTGCACCACGCCCCAGACATCGCAGAGAATGGCCGAATAGTTCTTCGACACGTCTTCGAGCGAACCGATGATGTCAGGCGAGGCCGCCATGCCGTATCCTTCAGTCATGATCGTTGCGGTGCCGCAGCCGACGGTTCGCCGCAGCCGGTTGGAATTATCCGAACCGGCCCAGCCTGTCACCAGCTTTCGCCCGCCTGTACCGGCATCCACCACCGTTCACTGGTTGGTTAACGAGCTTTGAAAGTGCAGGCTGACCTTGGATATATTCCAGAAACCTGAAATTTAACGATTTATGACACCGTCCCCACTGACTATCGATTTGGCGGGGCAGGTGTGACAATGATCCGAAGATTCGGACGCGACCGGCGTGGCAATTATGCGCTGATGACCGTGCTCGCCATGGTGCCGCTGATGGGCGCCGTGGCGATCGCCGTCGACTATACGGAAATGGTGGGCCAAAGGCAAAACGCCTTGAACGCCTTGGACGCGGCCGGCTTCGCCACGGCCCAGCAGATCGTTGCCGGCGCCAGCGACGCCGACGCCGTGGCCTATGCCAAGAATTTCTTCGAAGCCAATCTCGCGCATATCGATCCGGCCAACACCACGCTGGCCGTGACGCTGCCCAACAACAACACAGGCGGCGGGACGCTGAAGCTCTGCGCGACCTTGGTCTACAAGCCCTATTTCGAGCCGACGGCTAAACTACTGCTGGGCGGCAGCGCCGGCAGCACCGATATCGGCTTCAGCACCTGCTCCGAAGTGCGCCTGAAGAACACGCTGGAAGTGTCGCTGGTGCTTGATAATTCCGGTTCAATGAAGGAGCTCGGCAAAGGCTCGAACAAGGTGCGGTTCGACCTTCTCAAGAGCGCCGCCAAGCAGTTGGTCGACCAGTTGGCCGGCCAGGCCCAGCAGATGAGACAGGTCACCAAGCCGGTCCAGTTCAGCCTCGTTCCCTTTGCCGCCTCGGTGAATGTCGGTGCGGGCAACGCTTCGGCGGCGTGGATGGACACGACCGGCATATCGCCTATCCATCATGAGAATTTCGACTGGACGACCATGAGTTCGTCCTTTTCGTCCACCAAATACGCGCAGAAGATTGCCGGCATCTGGTACGCGAAAGGCACCGGCTGGGACGCGAGCCAGAAAGACCAGCCGCTGACCCGGTTCTCGATCTACAAACAGATGAAACGCATTTCAGCGTGCAGTCTCAAGAATGGGGACGGTACTTGTGCATCGAACGCGACCTTCACCTATGCGCCGGTCGCGAGTTGGGGTGGCTGCGTCGAGTCGCGCCCATATCCATACAATATCCAGGACACAGCTGCATCGACAACACTGCCTGCAACGCTTTTCGTGCCGATGTTCGCGGCCGACGAAACCGACCGCGTCGATAGCTCTTCAAGGCCAGCCAATAACAATTGGGATGTCGACGCCCCAGTGAGTTCAGGCGCGTCCGACGCCGCACGCCAGCGCTACATGCCAAAATATTTCGACTGGGTGAACAAGGTCACGCCGGCCTACGGCATGGACGCCGGGCCGAATACAAGCTGCAGCACGACGGCAATCACGCCACTAACCGATGTTTCCACGACAGCCGGCGCAACTTTGATCAAAAACGCCATCGATGCCATGGCCGACGACGGCGCCACCAACGTGCCGGAAGGCATGGCCTGGGGCTGGCGGACCCTTTCCAGCACGGCACCCTTCACCGAGGGCCGGCCCGAAACGGAAAGAGGCAACGACAAGGTACTGATCGTGCTGACCGACGGCGCCAACACCTACTACACGCCGACCTCGGTGACGGCGCAGACCTACTCTGGAACCAATTGGAGTTCTGGCGGTAACGACCTGGCTGGCAGCAAGGCGATCTATTCGGCTCTCGGTTACGTCGTCCCCTACAGCAACGGCTACAGCTATGGCCGCATGTTCTTGGGGACCAGCGCCAATGTCGCGAAGGACGATTATTCCAACGCCAACTACACCAAAGCGATGAACGAGCATTTCACCGCCCTGTGTAACAACGCCAAGGCCGCCGGGGTCATGGTCATGACCATCGCGCTTGATCTGGACGCCACCAAGACAGCGGAGAAAACGCAGATGGATGCGCTGAAGGCCTGTTCTTCGGATTCCCGCTTCAGCAAGGACAAGACCGATCCGAGCAAGCCGATGAAGCTGTTCTGGAATTCGACGGGCGCAACGCTGTCCGACGATTTCAAGGCGATCGGCAACGAGCTGTCCAACCTGCGCATCGTCAGCTGATCCGACGAATTCCACGTCGACGCCCTGCATCCGGCGGGGTGTCGTTTTTTGGAGGCACCGGGGGGCCGCTCCAGATTGGTTAGTGCTTGGTGAAGCGCGAACCAAGCAATCGAGCGGTTTCCCAAACCCGTCCTTCAGCGTTTTGTGGAAAGCTGGCATCGAACGAGAATCCGCCGGCGGGGGCCGCTGCAAGACATGCGTGAAATCTGGCATCAATTCCGCCGCGACAGGCGCGGCAACTATGCTCTCGTGACGGCCTTCGCGATGGTCCCGCTGATGGGCGGGCTGGCGCTCGCGGTCGACTTCACGGAAATGAACCGCGAAAAGCAGACGGTGTTGAACGCGCTCGACGCCGCCAACTTCGCCACGGCGCGCCGCGTGACGGAAGGCGCCACCGACGACCAGCTGAGGGCCTATGCGCTCGACTTCTTCAATGCCAATCTGAACGATGTCGATCCCGCCAACACGACGCTCAACCTCACTTTGCCCAGCAACGCCGCTGGCGGCGGAACAATGAAGCTTTGCGGCACCTTGACCTATAATCCTTACTTCCTGCCGACGGCGAAGATACTGCTCGGCGGCACCGGCGCCACCAATATCGGCTTCACCGCGTGCTCGGAGGTGCGGCTGAAGAACACGCTCGAAGTAGCGCTGGTGCTCGACAATTCCGGATCGATGGTCACGCCCGGAACCGGCTCGGGGCAGAAGCGCATCGATCTCCTCAAGACCGCGGCGAAGCAGTTGGTCGACACGCTTGCCCAACAGGCCGCGATGATCAAGCAGGTCGACAAGCCGGTGCAGTTCGGCCTCGTACCCTTTGCCGCCTCGGTCAATGTCGGTCCTGGCAATGGCAATGCGTCCTGGATGGACACCGAGGGCCTGTCACCGGTGTCGAACGAGAATTTCGACTGGTCGACGCTGAACGCCGCCAACAAATACGCCCAGCAGACCAACGGCATCTGGTACAAACGCGGCACCGGCTGGGGCGACGAGGAAGGCCAGATGCTGACCCGGTTTTCGCTCTACCGCGACATGAAGGTCGTCACCAGCCATGAGCGTGTTAAAAACAGCAAGCACGTTGTTTGTGCTGAATACAACTGGAACAATACCTGCAAGCGCAGTTACGACGCATACGACTATGTCGATTCCTACGGTCCGTTCGCCAGCTGGCAAGGCTGTGTCGAAGCCCGGCCCTACCCCTACAATGTCAACGACGCCCCGCCGTCCGGCGGCTCGGCCAACACCGGGATAGGCGTGGGCGATCCGGCGACGATGTTCGTGCCGATGTTCGCCCCGGATGAACCCGGCAATCACTGGAAGATCACCCAGGATCCCAACGAAGCCGCACCAAAGACCTACGGCGCCATCAACAGCTGGTGGAACGACGATCCTTCGAGCAGCAGCGGCCAAGCCCGGCTGCGCAACATGACCAAGTATTTCCAGCCGCGGCCGATCGATGCACCGGTATTGCCCGCAGGCAACGGCCCGAACTACAGTTGCACCACCAACCCGATCACGCCGCTGACCGACGTCAGCGTCGCCGATGGGCTCGCCACGATCAAAGCCGCGATCGACCTGATGCAGCCGGATGGCGGCACCAATGTTCCCGAGGGCATGGGCTGGGGCTGGCGGGTGGTCTCGAGCGGCGAGCCGTTCACGCAGGGGCGCCCGGAAACAGAAAAAGGCAACGACAAGGTGGTGATCGTGCTGACCGACGGCGCCAACACCTATTACACGCCGTCTTCGCTCAGCTATTCCGACCCCGCCGATTCGAAGTCGACCTACGCGTCCTACGGCTATCTCAAGCCCGGCTATGCCGGCACCTCGGTCGGGCGCCTGTTCATGGGTACATCGAGCGCCATCGGCCAGTTCGACTATTCGAACGGCAATTACACCAGCGCGCTCAACGAGCAGATGACGACGCTTTGCAACAACGCCAAGGCGGCCAACATCATGGTGATGACAGTGGCTCTCGACCTGTCCACGACCAAGACCACCGACAAGAACGCCATCGATGCGCTGAAATCATGCTCGTCGGTCTCGCGCTTCCGCAAGGACCCGGCGGACCCGAGCAAACCCGCCAAGCTGTTCTGGAATGCGACGGGCGCCAGCCTGTCCAACGATTTCAAGGAAATCGGCAACGAATTGTCGAACCTGCGCGTGGTCGGTTAACCGGACTCTGGCGCAACGCCTGACGCCGCCAAGCCCTTGTGGGCGCCTGCCGCAACAGGCACATAATGCCGCACGCTGGATCGCATCCATCGCGGCACGCCTGGGGACGAACAATGCCCGATACCGCCAACCACCTCGCCTTCGCGCTGGTCTGCCTGGGCATGGTGCTGACGCCGGGTCCAAACATGATCTACCTGATCTCGCGCTCCCTGTCGCAAGGGCCGAAGGCCGGCCTGATCTCGCTTGGCGGGGTCGCCGTAGGTTTTCTCTTCTATGTGCTGTCGGCGGCATTCGGAATCACGGCGCTGCTGCTGGCCGTACCCTTCGCCTATGACGCGCTGCGCTTTGCCGGCGTGCTCTATCTCCTGTGGCTGGCCTGGCAGGCCGTGAAGCCGGGCGGACGCTCGCCATTCCAGGTGCGCGACCTGCCGAAAGACGGGCCGCGCAAGCTGTTCGCCATGGGCCTGATGACCAATCTGCTCAATCCGAAGGTGGCGGTGCTCTATTTGTCGCTGCTGCCGCAATTCATCAGCATTGGCAAAGGCCATGTCCTGTCTCAGCTTCTTGTGCTCGGCGCGACGCAGATTTCGATCAGCCTGACCGTGAATGCCATCATCGCGGTGACGGCCGGCTCGATCGCCGCGTTTCTCGCCGGGCGGCCTTTGTGGCTGGTCATCCAGCGCTGGATGATGGGAGGGGTGCTGACGGCGCTGGCGCTGAAGATGGCGACCGACGCACAGCGCTGAGGGCGGCGGTCCCGGCGTTGGTCTACATCGGCCGCCTTGTCTGCTGGGTCCGCTCCGGTTCCACCACCTTGCGGTAGAGGTGCCAGGTGGCATGGCCAAGGATAGGCATAACGACCGCGAGCCCGGCAAACAGCGGGATCGAACCGATCACCAGCAGCACCGCGACCGTCAGGCCCCAAAGAGCCATCTGCAGCGGATTTGCCATCACCGCCCGGGCCGAGGTTTCTATGGCCGAAACGGCGCCGACGTCACGGTCGAGCAGCAGCGGGAAGGCGACGACAGTGGTGGCCAACACGATCACGGCGAAAACGAAGCCGGCGGCGTTGCCGAGAAGGATCAACGTCCAGCCCTTGCTGGTCGTCAGCACGTCGCCGACAAAGGCGCCGATCGAAGCCGGCGGCTGGTCGCCGAACAGGCTGGTGTAAATCGACTGCGCGGTGAACAGCCACAACAGGAACAGCACGAACAGCATGATGCCGATGACCGCGATCGAAGGCACCGCGGGCGAGTGGCGGACATCGAGGGCATGTCGCCAGTTGGTGTTCATGCCGAGCTCGCGCCGGCGGCTGATCTCGTAGAGGCCGAGCGCGGCGAAAGGGCCGACAAGGGCGAAACCCGACATCAAGGGATAGACGAGCTGAATGGCGTTGGAGCCAGACGTCCACTGCGTCAGGATCAGGCCGACGATGGGATAGATCAGGCACAGGAAAACGTAGTGAGACGGTTTTGCCCAGAAATCCTCGGCACCGAGCCGCAGCGCATCCCAGAGGTCCGATGTGGTGATGTGGCGCACCGTGGGCTGCACATGCATACCACGCGCGTCCGCCATGACATGAAAGCTGGCCATAAGCTTCCTCCCGTTGTCGGGGGCGGTCACCACCGTGATGGCCGCCCGTAGCTGCCACTAGTAGATGTAACAGCATACCCGATTTGCCAGGGGCTGTCGCCAAATCGATGGTTCCGGACAGGCCATCACGGGATTGTCATCGCTGCCCGGCAGAAGCCGCGCGATCTTCGGCATCGGATTTCCCGGACGATGGGCCATTCGGAGCTGGATGGCCAAACGCAACGCTTGAAGACTACGCGGTGCGATCAGCGAAGGCCAAGGCATCAATTTCCTCGCCAGTTTCTTCGGCTTGCCCGTCAAAAGCCATGATCGCGACTATGCAGGCAGGAATGAGCATTGTCATCGACCTCCCTCCAGAACCGCGCCGGACAAGGCGCTCCTTGCTGATCGGCCTTGCGGCCATTGCCGGGCTTGCTGCTTGCAGCACCGTTTCCGTGCCCACCGGTGAGGGCGCAGGTGTCTCTTCCTCCGCCACGGCCACCCTGGCCAACTTGCGCGCCGCGGCCGGGCGGAGTCCGCTGACCGCGGACACCCAGCTCGAACAGGCGGCGTTGCAGCAGGCCGGCTACATGGCGTCGCGGACGCGCATGAGCCACACCACCGGCTGGGGCAAGGATTTCGCCTCGCGCATGAAGGACAATGGCGTGCACGGCGCTGCGGCCGAGAACATCGCCGAAGGCCGCTTCGACCAGCAGAAACTGTTCGATATCTGGATGCATTCGACCGGCCACCGGCGCAACATACTCGACCCGGACTTCAGTCGTTTCGGGCTTGCCTATGTCCGCGACGGCCGCGACCCCGGCCTCCGCTACTGGGCCCTGGTGCTCGGAAGGTAGCAAAGCCATCGCCGGCAGCGGCATCGCCGGCACCGGACAGCCGTCGGCGAATATCAATCCATATGTGCCGCCGGCGCGCCGCCAGCCGGCGCCGTCTTCGGCTTGCGCAGCAGGATCACGAACGGAATGGCGGCCAGCGTCATTATCATCAGGATTTTGAAGTCGTTGACGTAGGAGATCATCATCGCCTGGATGTTCACCATCCTGTCGACCTGGGACAATGCCATCTGGTCGCCGCCGGCCGCCGCCGGCGAAACCGCCCACAGATTGGGGTTGAACGGATTGATAAAGGTGGAAAGCTCGGCGTGATTTATCTGTGTATTGCGCACCATGAGCACCGTCACGACCGATACGCCGATGGACGAGCCGAGGTTGCGCACAAGGCTGAACAAAGCCGTGGCATCGGTGCGGAAGCGCACGTCAAGCGTGGCGAAGGCCACCGTCGACAGCGGCACGAATACCATTCCCATTCCCAGGCCCTGGATGATGCCGGAAGTGATGATCAGCCAGTTGTCCATCTGGGGCGAGAAGCCGGCCATCGTGTAGAGCGACTGCGCGGTCAGGAGGAAGCCGATGACGACGAGGATCCTGGCGTCGACCTTGCTCATGAGCCGGCCGACGACGAGCATCGAGATCATCGTCCCCACGCCGCGCGGCCCGATCACGATGCCGATGGTGATGGTCGGATAGCCGAAGATGGTCGACAGCATCGGCGGCAGCAGCGACATGCTCGCCAGGATGAGCACGCCCATGACGAAGATGAACGCCAGCCCGGTCACGAAATTGCGGTCGAGGAAGATCTTGGGGTCGATGAAGGGATGCTCTGCCGTCATCGTGTGGATGATGAACACCCAGAAGCCGGTTATCGAAAGGCCAAGCTCGATCCAGATCTCGACCGACGAGAACCAGTCGACCTCGCCACCACGATCGAGCAGCAGCTGCAGAGCGCCGACGCCGAGCGATATCATGGCGAAGCCGAAGAAATCGAAGCTTCGCACCCGCCGCGCAATGGCCGGCAGATAAGCGGCCATGCCGAGGAAGGCGACGATGCCGACCGGCAGGTTGATAAAGAACACCCAGCGCCAGCTGAAATTCTCGGTCAGCCAGCCACCAAGCGTGGGACCCAGAATCGGCCCCAGCATGATGCCGGCGCCCCAGATGGCCATTGCCTGGCCGTGGCGTTCCTTCGGGTTGATGTCGAGCAGGAAGGTCTGCGACAGGGGCACGATCGCGGCGCCGAACACGCCTTGCATGAGCCGGAACAACACAATGGTTTCAAGGCTCCAGGCCAGGCCGCACAGCATCGAGAAGATGGTGAAGCCGACCACCGCCGTCAGGAACAGTTCCTTGCGGCCGAAACGGTCCGCAAGCCAGCCGGTGACCGGCGTCATGATCGCCGCCGCCACGATGTAGGAGGTCAGCACCCAGTTGATGTTGTCGGGCGAGGCGCCGAGATCGCCGGTCATGGTCGGTAGCGCGACGTTGGCGATCGTGGTGTCGAGCGCCTGCATGATCGTCGCCAGCATGAGCGCAACCGTGATCAGGCCACGATGCGGCACTTCTTTGAAAGGTTCTGGCGTGCTCATGATGCGGAACTTCCAGCCGGTAACAAAAACGTGTACACAGGGTTTCCGGGCGGCAAAGCCTTCCGTTGAGAGACCCTCATCGCGGTGGGACGCGATTATCGATGTGGGGGTTACATCGACCGAAAGTCTCGATTGAGCGGATGCCTGCCGCCCGGAAACATGAGGACCGACGGGTCCGTGTCGAAGATTTCAGCTTTCGATCAAGCCGCGATGCGGTTTGCCCCGAAGGCTGACCCTTCCACTCCTCCCATCAGACCAATCCCCTGCTCTGTGCGTCCACCCGCATGATCCACGCGGGCTTCCGCTGATTTACTTCGCGGGCTCGCCGGCCGTGGCGTGGCCGAAAATGCCAGGCAAGCCGCGCGCCACGCCCGTGTCGACGGTGACGGCCGCGCTCATGCCTGTGCGCAGCATCATCTTGGCGTCGGGATCGCTCAGCTCCAGGCGGACCGGAATGCGCTGGGTGACCTTGACCCAGTTGCCGGTAGCGTTCTGGGCGGGCAGAAGCGAGAAGTCCGCTCCGGTGCCGGCGCCGATAGCCTTGACGGTCGCTTCGAAGGTCCTGCCCGGATAGGTGTCGACCACGATTTCTGCCTTCTGGCCCGGCTTCATATTGGTCAGCTGTGTTTCCTTGAAATTGGCGTCGATCCAGGTATCGCCGGTCTCGACCAGCGAAAACAGCGGCGTGCCGGAGCCGACATACTGGCCGACCTTGAAGGAAGCAGCCTGGTAGACGACGCCATCGGCGGGCGCCTTCACGGTGGTCTGCGCTAGGTCGTAGGCAGCCTTGTCGCGCGCGGCGAGCGCCGACATCACGGTCGGATGTTTGTCGGTCTCGATATCGGGATTGCCGCCAAGCGCCGCCTTGGCGCTGACGATACCCTGTTCGGCGACGGCAAGCTGCTGCTTTGCCTTATCGAGATCGTTCCTGGCCTCATCGAGCGAAGACTTGGCGTTGATACCTTTCTGGGCGAGATCGGCGGCACGGTCGTATTGCGACTGGGCATAGGCAACTTCGCTGCTGGCGGATTTCTCCTGCGCCATGGCCTGGCTGTAGGCGGCGCGCAGCTGTTCGACGTTGAGCCGCGCGGCGGCCACCGCCGCGTCGGCCTGCGCAAGTGCGATCCGGTAAGGCTCGGGGTCAATGGCGAAGAGAAGATCGCCTTGCTTCACCCTCTGATTGTCCGAGATCGCAACCTGAACGATGCGGCCCGCCGTGTCCGAGGCGATCGATACCTTGGCCTGCTGCAGGTTGGCGTTCTCCGTCTCCTGGTAGCGCCCTCCAGTGACCCAGACATAGCCGCCACCAATGACCAACGCCGCCGGCAGTGCGAACATCAACAAGAAGCGGCCGAGACGGCGCTTCTTCTTTGGCACCGGCGCCGGCTCTGCCGGAGGTGTCATTGTAACAGGGGCCGCGGCCGGCTGCTGCGGCGCTTCCATTTCCACTTTGGCGGCGTTTTCGTCGACCTTGGCTACCGCGTTCATGCTGCTGCGCCTTCCGTATTCTTGACCTTGTCGCAGGACGGTGAATCGCCATCCGCGAGATTCTGTGCCATCGCATCCAATGCCCTGATCAGGACGCGGCGATCGTCCGGCGAAACGCCGGTCAGCGACTCCTCATAGACTTCGCCGGCGAGGCTCTTGACCTCCGCATACGCGGCACTTGCCTTGGGAGTTGGGAAGATCATGCGCACGCGGCGGTCGGCGGCGTCGGAGCGGCGCTCGATCCAGCCGCCCTCCTCCATCCGGTCAACCAGCCGCGAGACGCTGATCGGCTCGATTTCAAGCAGTTCGGCAAGCCGCGCCTGCGAAACGCCCGCTTCCTTGGCGACGCGAACCATCAGGCGCCATTGCGCCGAGGACAGGCCAAGGCCGCTGGCGCGCGCTTCGAAGCGCTTTCGCATCAGCCGCTGCACGTCGTGGATCAAAAATCCCAATCTGTCTACGCCTTCGGAAACCATGAGTGGCATATATAATAAGCGTGCTTATCATTCAAGTCCGGCATTGTTCCAGAAGCCGGCAAACGTGCATGGCAGCCGTGCAGCACAATCATGGCTGCGTCCGATGATTTCGGCCGCCGCGACACCCATTACAAGCGGTTGCGGATCAGCATGGTGACAACGAAGAAGGCGCCGAGCGAGCTGGTGATGATGCCGATCGGCAGTTCCTGCGGCGGCAGCAATGTGCGCGCCAGAAGGTCGCTTGCCAGCAACAGCACCGCCCCGAACAGCGCGCAACTTACGATCAGGCGCAGATGCAGCGCGCCGGCCAGCGGCCGCGACAGATGCGGGATCATGAGGCCGACGAAGCCGATGACGCCAGCGACCGAAACCAGGATCGCGGTCGAAAAAGCGGCGACCAGAAACGTCGTCCGTCGCATTCGCGCCACCGGCACGCCAAGACTTTCGGCGGCATTTTCGCCGGCCAGGAAAGCGTCCAGCCGGCGATGATTCCACAGCCCGTACGCCGCAATCGTGCCGGCCCCAAGCACACCCAGCCAGATATTGTCCCACCGCGCAAGGCCGAGCCCGCCCATCGTCCAGAACAGCACCGAATGGGCGGCGCGCTGGTCACCGGCAAAGACCAGGTAATTGGTCAATGCGGTGAACATGAAGGAGACCGCAAGTCCGGCGAGGATCAGCCGTTCGGGGCCTTGTCCCCTCACCCGCGCAACCAGCAAAAGCACAACGCAAGCCGCCAGAATACCGCCGGTGAACGCAGCGATCGGTAGCGTCCAGATCCCGAAACTGTCGCCGAAGACGGTGATGACGGAGACAGCGCCGGCGGCGGCTCCCGACGAGAGGCCGAACAGGAACGGATCGGCAAGATCGTTGCGCGTCACCGTCTGTAACAGCGCGCCGACCACGCCCAGGCCGCCGCCGACACAGATGGCCAGGATTATGCGCGGCAATCTGAGGTCGACGACGATCCTGCCGACCGGGCCGGACACGTCATGCCCCTTCAATCCGATCGCATGGCCAAGTGCTGCAACGACGTCGCCCAACGGAATCATCGTCGAGCCATAGGCGATCGACAGCAGCGCGAACGCGGCGATTGCCAACGCCGCCGCCGTCATGGCCAATAGGAATGCCTTGTGCCGCAAAGTCATGTTCCCGGTTAAAACGCTTCCGGATGCATCGCCCTGGCAATCTTGCCGATCGCGTCGATATTGGCCGGCCCGGGTGTCAGTTCGGCATAGCGAAGCGCCACGAAGCGTTCGTTCCTGACCGCGTCCGTCTCCTTCATTGCCGGATGCGCTTTCAGGAAATCGAGCAGCTTCCGGTAGCCGCCGCCATCCTGATAGTCGAGCAGGATGAGGAATTGCGGATTGCGCGAGGCCACCGTCTCCCAATCCGTGTTGCCCCAGCTGGTGTCCATGTCGGCCATGATGTTGTCGCCGCCGGCCGCGGAAATCATGGCGTTGGGAATGGCGAACTTGCCTGATGTGAACGGCTTGTCCTCGCCGGAATCATAGAGGAACACGCGCGTTCCCCTGCGGGCGCCGACCTTGGCCGTGATTTCGGCGAGCTGCGCCTTCCAGCCGGAGACGAGCTTATCCGCTTCGGCCTCCTTGCCGAAGATCTTGCCCAGCTTCTCGACATCGCCATAGAGCAGATCCATCGAAGCGGCGGGGCGGTTCTTGTCGAGATGGACGCAGCTTTCCGTCAGCACCAGGGTCTTGATGCCGTGTTGCGCCAGCGTATCGGGCGTCACCTCGCCGCCCGGCTTCATGCCGTAGTACCAACCGGCGAAGAAGAAGTCGGGCTCGACAGCGACCAGGTTTTCCAGCGTCGGATATTTGGGCGCCAGTTCCGGGATCGAGCCTTGCTCGGCCTTGAATTCGGGGCCGACCTTGTACCATCCGGTGATGCCGGTCAGGCCGACGATCGACGGCTGCAGCTTCAGGGCGAAGGCCATCTCGGCCATGTTGAGATCGTGAATGACAGCGCGCTTTGGAGGCGCGTCGAAGGTCAGCGACTTGCCGCAGCTGTCGACCGTCACCGGAAAGGCGAAGGCCGTAGAGGCCAGCAGGGAGAAGGCAAGAGACACGGCAAGGCGTTTCACGGATGTTGCTCCTTCGTTGCACGGGAATTGGATCTGCGCTCACGAAGATGGCGCGGCACGGTTCGGAACCTCGAACACCGTCAGCTCGCGGTCCTCCGTCGGGTGGCGCAACCTAAAGACGTCGACACCGAAGATCTCGCGGATCAGCTGCTGAGTGAGTGCTTCGCGTGGCGGCGCCAGCACATGCAACCGGCCATGGCTCATCACCGCGACCCTGGTGGCGAAAGGCGTCACCAGCGCCAGATCGTGCAGCACCGCGATCACGGTCATGCCGAGGCCTGCAACCAGTTCGAGCAACTCGCTGCGCGCCCGCGGGTCGAGATGGTTGGTCGGCTCGTCGAGGAACAGGATCTTCGGCTCCTGTGCGATGGCGCGGGCAAGCTGGGCGCGCTGGCGCTCGCCGCCCGACAGCGAGCCGATGGTGCGGCCAAGCAGCGGCAACAGCCCGGTCCGGCGCAGCGCCTCGACGACAATGTCGCGTTCCTCGCTCCTGTGCCTGCGGCCGGTATGCGGAACCCGGCCGAGCTCGACATAATCGATCACCGCCAGCCGTGGATCCGGTTGATCGGTCTGGCCGACGACGGCGATGTGCAGCGCCCGCTCGGCGGTCGAAATCCTGTCCAGCAGGCGCCCGGTGAGCTTCACTTCGCCCGAACTCGGCCGCAGCATGCCCGACAGCATGCGCAGCAATGTCGTCTTGCCGGCGCCGTTGGGACCGATGATGGCGAGACGGTCGCCCGCCGCCACCGAAAGGCTGACCGGATGCACCAGATGCAGGCCATCCGCCGCCGCGGCCAGGTCGCGGGCCTCGAGAAGCGGCGCGGTCATGGGCAATTCCTTGCAGGGCCTGCCGGAATACGGGCCAGCGTCTTGCTTGCCAATCCTGCCGGACGCTGGCCTGAATTCACCTCGGTGGCGATATCGCGGCAAAGCGTGCACACGATGATGCGATGCATGGGAATGCAGTGAATGCGATCGATGGAGCCGTCCAACTTCCGTCACTTTCAAAAATGGCGACGGAAGGAAGCTGGCTTGAACCGGTCGACAAGACCGAACCCCGCGTCTCCTCCCGGCACACCCCGTCCGGTCAACCCATGCAGATGGCAGGTCTCCTGGCTCGCGGGTCGTTGCGCCATCCTGCCTTCCCAGCCTTGCCGGCCAGTGGCTTCTCGGATTTTGCTCGCCGCTTACAGTTGCGGGGGCAGCCATGGCTTCGACCCGAAAATCGGGCCTCACCATGTTCCCTTTTCACCCCTCGCCTTGCGGCGCGGGGACCATCACGAGTCGCAGCCTAGGATGCAGGCACCGTCGAGGCAAGGTCGATGCATGTTCTGTTATAACGATACAAACTTGTGGTCAATCACTATCGCGCGCCACCAGTTCCAGCGGCCAGACCTCGCGAATGATCTCTGGCCCTTTCGCGCCGGCGAAAGCCGGGAGCGAGGCGAGCAGGATTTCGCCGAGCCGCCGCCCCATCGGGTCAAGGCTCGGACGAAAGCCGGTCAGCGCCGGCGAGAAATAACGGCAGAGCGGCGTGTCGACGATGACGATCACCGCGACATCCTGCCCGGGCTTGATCCCCATTTCGGCGAGCGCTTTGCAGCCGCCGAGCGCCATCGAGTCGTTGTTGAAGATAATCGCGGTCGGCGGATCCTTCGACCGCATGACTTGCGGTGTCACCGCGTAGCCACCGGCTTCGTTGATAAAACCGTCCACAATCAGGCCGGGATCGACTTCGATGCCGTGCCGCCGCAGCGCCTTGCAATAACCCTCCAGAAACAGATAACCGAAATTCAGGTCAAGCGACGGCCGGATGGCGGCGATGCGGCGGTGGCCACGCGCAACCAGCCGGTCGACCGCATCGGCGCCCGCCTTCTCGAAATCCAGATCCAGAGAGGGATAGCTGTCGTCGCCGGACCGGCTTCGGCCGAGCGTCGCGAAGGGAAAGCCGGCCTTGCTCAGATAGTCGATGCGATCGTCCTCGCGCCGCGTCCAGGCCAGTACGACGGCATCGGCACGACGCGTCTCGACGACGCGGCGCAGCCGCTCCTGCTGATAATCCGCCGGCGCGCCCATGACGATGATCAGGTCCAGCCCGCACTCGGCCAATGTCGCTTGCAGTCCGGTGAGGAACGGAATGAAGAACGGCTCGCCATACTGCTGGTCGCCCGGATGCGGCTGCAGCATGAAAGCCACGGCATGGGTGGTGCCGCGGCGTAGGTTCCTGCCCGAGTGGTTCGGTGAATAATTGAGCTTCCGGGCCGCCTCGAGCACGCGCTGGCGTGTCTCGGCGTTCACGTCGGCGCGCCCGTTAAGCGCGCGCGAGACTGTACCGATCGAAATGTTCAGGTGTCGCGCAAGATCGTGAATGCTGGACGCCAAGACCTCCCCCTCCTGCTTCTGGCTAGCACCAGCCGGTCGTGCGGCCAAGGCGTTTCAGAGCCGACGGTACAAATCCGATTGACAATATATGCCATCGGGTGTGTCATCGTAAACGTTTACGGAAGTCATTTACGGACTGCCGTGGGTGCCAGCCAGGAGGGGTTGGCCGGAGGAGCGCTGGATGATGCACGTCGTCCTGGTCGGGTGCGGAGCCATGAGCAAAACCTGGCTCGAGGCCATCAGCCAATCCCCTGCCGTCAAGATCGTCGGTCTCGTCGACCTCGACGCCGACAGGGCGCGCCAGCGGGCACGCGAATACGACCTCGCCGGGGTCGCGATCGGGACCGATCTCGACGTCGTTCTCTCCCAGACCAGACCCGATGCGGTGTTCGACGTGGTCGTGCCTGCCGCCCGTCGCGCCGTGGCGAATTCGGCCTTTGCCCATGGCTGTCATCTGTTGACGGAAAAGCCGCTGGCCGACAGCCCGGACAATGCGCGCGCCATCATCGACGATGCGCGGCGCGCCCGGCGCATCCATGCCGTGGTGCAGAACCGCCGCTACGTCGCCAACGTCCGGCGCATCCGGCGCTTTCTCGGCTCCGGCGCCATCGGCGCTGCGACCAGCATCCATGCCGATTTTTTCATTGCGCCGCATTTCGGCGGTTTCCGCGAAGGCATGCGCCATGTGCTGCTGCTCGACATGGCGATCCATACATTCGACGCCGCCCGCTACATGGTCGATGGCGAGCCGACCGAAGTGTATTGCCGGGAATGGGAGCCGGCCAATTCCTGGTACCGGCAGGGATCGTCGGCAAGCGCCACCTTCGAGCTCGGCCAGGGCAAGATGTTCACCTATCGCGGCAGTTGGTGCGCCGACGGTTTCCGCACCAGTTGGGAAGGCAGTTGGCGCATCGTCGGCGAACGCGGCAGCCTGACCTGGGATGGTCATGACGAGTTGAAGGCCGAAGCCGTGCTGCCGGAACGCGAAGGCCTGCTCGACAAGGTCGTGCCGGTAGCGGTGCCGCCGCTCGACCCTGCCGACCGCATCGGCGGGCATCTCGGCGTCATGGAAGATTTCGTCCGCGCCGTGGAAACCGGCACCGAGCCGGAGACGCGCGGCGCCGACAACATCAAGAGCCTGGCCATGGTTTTCGCGGCGATCGAAAGCGCCGAGACCGGGCGCCGGGTCGAAATCCCCAGGCAGGAAGGATGACCATGGCGGACCCGCTTCTCGACATCAGGATCGGCACCATGGTGCGGGCCAATCTCGAAGACCCGGCCGCCTATGTCAGGCAGATCCTGCCGCTCGGTTTCGAGAGCGTCCAGCCCTTCTTCTGGCAGACGCTGGGCGGCAAGGACCTGGGGCGGCTCGCCGGCGAGATCCGCGACGCGATCGGCGATGCCGATGTCAGCGTCAGCTCGATCGGCGTGTTCGGCAATCCGCTCGAGAGCGGCGACACCGACCGCGGCGTGCTCAAGGCCTGGGAAACGGCGATCGACAGCGCGCATCTGTTCGGCACCAATCTGGTCAGCGGTTTTACCGGCCGCATCCGCGGCAAGCCGCTGACCGACAGCCTGCCGCGCTACCGCGAAGTCTGGGGCGAATTGGCCAAACGCGCGGCCGACAAGGGCGTGCGCATCGCCTTCGAGAATTGCGCCATGGATGGCAACTGGGCCGCCGGCGACTGGAACATCGCCCATAATCCGGACGCCTGGGAACTGATGTTCAACGAATTGCCGGATGAGAATCTGGGTCTGGAATGGGAGCCCTGCCATCAGTTGGTCTATCTGATCGACCCGATCCCGCAGATCCGCAAATGGGCGCATCGCATCTTCCATGTCCACGGCAAGGACGCGACGGTGCGCTGGGATGTCATACGCGAGCACGGCGTCTTCGGCCGCCTGCCCTTCGTGCAGATGCGCACGCCCGGCTTCGGCGACAGCGACTGGACGCGGGTGATCAGCGAATTGCGGCTGGCCGGATACAAGGGCGCCATCGACATCGAAGGTTGGCACGACCCGGTCTATCGCGACGATCTTGAAATGACAGGCCAGGTCCGCGCGCTGGAATACCTCCAGCAATGCAGGGGAGGCCTGAGCTACCTGCCGAACCCGACGTGAGGATTGGCCGGCGGGAGGAGCCGGACGGGATTGCCGAAGCAGATGTCGAAACCCTCGCTCGCGAGGACAAAAGGGAGGAACGTGCATGAGCATCGCCAAGAGAACGACACTTCTGCGCACGACCGTGGTGGCGACCGCCACGGCGCTCGCCGCCGCCATCTCCACCTTGCCGGCACAGGCGCTCGACGCGCAATGGTGCAAGGACGTCCACATCCGTTTCTTCGTCGGCGGCGCCGAGGGCGACGCTTTCGGCACCATTGTCTACAATGGCGCCAAGCAGGCTGCGGCCGATCTCGGACCGAAAGTGGATTACATCTTCTCAGGCTGGGACATCGAAAAAATGGTCCAGCAGCTGCGCGAGGCGGTCGCCGTCAAGCCCAACGGTATTGCCATGATGGGCCACCCCGGCGACGCCGCCATCATGCCGCTGGCCGAACAAGCGCATAAGGACGGCATCAAGATGATGTACCAGAACGTGCCGGTGCCGACGGTGGTGGCGGCCTTCGGCGGGGGCTATGTCGGCGCCCAGCAGGAACAGCAGGGCCGCGCGCTCGGCGCGGAAGCCTTCAAGCTGGCCAAGCTCAAGGCCGGTGACAAGGCAATCATGATCGGCCCGTTCGAGAACGAGAGCCGCGGCGCCCGCGAGCGTGGGACCGTCTCCGCCTTGAAAGAGGCCGGCATCGATGTCGTTCAAATCAATTCCGCCACCGAATGGGCGGCCGATCCGAATCTGGCGATCCCGGTGATCACCGCCGCCTTGCTCAACAATCCCGGCGTGAAGGCCGTTGGCTACCCCGGCGGACAGATGCTCGGCAACGTCCAGACCTATATGACGGCGGCGGGCCGGAAGCCGGGCGACATCTTCAATTTCGGCTTCGACACCAGCCCGCAGATCGTCGAGGCCTTCAAGGGCGGCTGGGTGCAACTGACCGCCGACCAGCAGCCGTTCATGCAGGGCTATCTGCCGATCCTCAGCCTCTGCCAGCAAGTGGTGCTGGGGCTGGCACCGATGAATGTCGATACCGGCGCCGGCTTCGTCACGCCTGAGAATTACAAGATCGTCGCCGAACTGGCCAAGCAGGCACTGCGCTGACCTCCCAAGCCGCCGGCCGGGGGCTCAGGCCCGGCCGGCGGGACCGCCGGCGAGCGCCGGCATGCGACAAGCAAGCGAGGACCCGATGGCCGAACGCATCATCGAACTGCGCGACATCACGAAATCCTACGGCCAGGTCTATGCGCTTGGCGGGGTCAATCTCAGCGTCGACCGCGGCGAGGTGGTCGGACTGATCGGCGACAATGGCGCCGGCAAGTCGACGCTGATTAAGATTCTTGCCGGCGCGGTCAAGCCCACCAGTGGCGAGATCCTCGTTCGCGGCAAGCCGGTCACCGGCTGGAACGCCGCGCGCTCGCGCGACGCCGGCATCGAGACCGTTTTCCAGGACCGTGCGCTGGCAGTGCAGCAGACCATCGTGCGCAATATTTTCATGGGGCGCGAACTCACCGGCTTCCTCGGCTGGCTGAAAGTCGGCACCGAAATCAGGGAGGCGAGCCGGCTTATGCGCGAGATCGGCTTCACTTCGAAAGTGTTCACGCCGCAGTCCGTCGTCGGCCAGCTTTCCGGCGGCGAGCGCCAGGGCGTGGCGATCGCGCGCGCCATCTACAAGCAGGCCGACCTGATCATCCTCGACGAGCCGACAACGGCTCTGTCGCTGACCGAAACCGCCAAGGTCTTCCACTTCGTGCGCCAGGTGCGGGCGAGCGGGCGCTCGATCCTGTTCATCGGCCACAACATCCACCATGTCTTCGACATCGCCGACCGTTTCGTCGTGCTCGATCGTGGCACTGTGGCGCTGCAGGCCGACAAGCGCGACATCAAGTCGGCCGACACGCTCGTCAATTTCATGGAAGACCTCGCGCATCCCGGCGGACTGCCCGGCTTGGGCGAAGCCCAGCGCGCGGAGGACACAAGGCCATGAGCAACATCGCCGAGCCCAATCGCCAGGCTCCCTCGCCCCATACCGAAATGGGCGAAGCGGCGTGGAAGCACCCGTCGGATCATTTGCTGCGCGGCTTCGTTCTCGACAATCGCGCGGCGCTGGGCACGCTCGGCGTTTTCGTGGTGATGATGGTCGCCTTCACCATCGCCAATCCGACGGTGTTCACCACCTGGTTTCTTTACAGCTCCGTGCTGACCACGCTGCCGGTCGCGCTGTTCGTGGTCGTGCCGCTGGTCTTTGTCGTCACCGCTGGCGAAATCGACCTGTCATTTCCGGCGACGATGGGTTTTGCCTCCTGGGTTTTCGCGCTGGTCGTTCAGGCCGGCTACGATCCCTTCCTCGGCATCGTCGCAGCACTCGCCACCGGCATGCTGCTCGGCTTCCTGGTCGGCGTGCTGGTCGTCTATGGCAGCCTGTCGTCGCTGATCGCCACGCTCGGCATGAACTTCCTGCTGCGCGGGCTGATCCAGATCATCAACGAAGGCAAGTCGACCGCGCTGCCGACGCTCGGGCAAAGCTGGACCTATACGATCTTCTCCAGCCAGGTTTACGGGATTCCGGTACAGATCCTGTGGGCGCTCGCCTTCGTCGTGTTCGCCGCGCTGCTCTACAACCGCCACCGCTTCGGCGCGCAGGTGAAGGTGGTCGGCGACAATCCCGACAGCGCCCAGCAGATGGGCATCGACGTCAAGCGGGTGAAGGTCAAGGTGTTCGTCTTCGTCGGCATCGGGGCCGCGATCGGCGGCACCTTCTCGACGATGATCAACTTCACCTGGTGGCCAACCGCCGGCGACGGCTATCTGTTGCCGGTGCTGGCTTCGGTGTTCGTCGGCGGCACGCCGACCTGGGGCGGCATCGGTACCGTGTTTGGCGGCGCTATCGGCGCGCTGACGGTGGCGTTCATCCAGACCGGCGTCGTCGCTGCCGGCCTCAGCGGCTTCTATGTGCAGTTCTTCAACGGGCTGATCATCATCCTGTCGCTGCTTGGCCACCGCTGGAACCAGGCGCGCTACCGCTGAAACGCTACCCAAGGCCGGCCGTTCGGCGCGACCGTCCGAGCTCAATCCGGTAGCTACAACGGCGGCCGCGCGGACGAGAACGCAGGGCCGGGGTCGTCGATTTACGTCACGCGCAATATCGATCAAACTGATGAAATGCGACGCTTTGGTGCACCCAGTGCACTTTCGCTTGATTTAGTGCACCCTCTGCATTAAATTTGGCGCGATGGAACAGCCACATGCCCACTTTGAAGGTTCTCGACGGCATCAAGATTCAGGTCTTTGCGGATGACCATAACCCGCCTCACTTTCACGCGTTGAAGGGTGAGTATGAAGTCCTGATCAGGATTGGCTCATGGAACGTGTTGCGTGGCCAAATGCGTCGCAAAGACCTCGATGCCGTAATCGCTTGGGCTAACTCGCATGAAGAGGAGTTGCGCAATGAATGGACCCGCCTCAATGGTTGACGATATCGTAACAGTCGGCAATCCGCTCCCCAGGATCGCCTTGGTCACCATGATTGATGGCCGCCGCGTGCGCATCACCTGGCGAGACGGCCGCTCCAATACGGTTGACCTGAATCCAGTGTTGAATAGCCATCGACACTTCATTCCGCTTCGCGACGATGACGAGCTGTTTGGAACCATGCGGGTTAACGAAGACGGCAATGCAATCGAGTGGGACGGGGGAATCGAGTTGTCAGCCGAATGGATCGATACCCTGCCCTCAATTGGTATGGAGAACCGGGAATTCCGCCATATCATGGACGATCTGCTGAAATTCTCGCTTGAGGGGATGGCGCTCCAGTTGGAAATCTCCAGGCGCCAAATTGCCAACTATAGAGGATCGACACCGATCCCCAATTCAATCGCGTTGGCTACTCGATATCTCGCCGAGAAGGCCGGTCAACGATGACCCCGTCTGGAGGCGGATAGGCTCGCTGACTGTTCCAAGCATGCGGCTGCTGGCCGCCAGCGCATCGTGGCTTTGGGTTGACGGTCGGTCTGTTACATCGAAGCGTCTGGTTTAGCCTCATCGTAACGAGGCACCATGCCTACCCCATCGGCAGCGCGGGCCAGCGGTCCACGAGGCTGCCGCCCGAAAAAACCGCGATCGGTCCGAACTGCTGCAGCACCGCCTCGCTCTGCGTCGGGCGCAGGAAGGCGTAGTCGCCTGACCTGGTGGTGGCATCGCCGGGCAGGCCCATGAATTGCTGGTTCGAGGAAAGGCCAAGCAGGCCATTGGTCTCCATGCCTTCGGGAAACACCGGTTCGGCCATCCATTTGCCGCCATAGAGATAGCAACCCTTGCGCGGAAACCGGCCGACCGTCTGCAGCAGGCGGGTGACCGCCGGCGGGCCTGGCAGCATCGGCTCGACCACCTTGAGGATAGGCGTGGCGATGAAGGCCGCGGGCTGGAAGCCGTCGAGGCCGGGCGTGTCGAAATCCCCGGGCAGCACGAAGGCCGACCCGATCGACACTTCGTTGGCCATGCCGCCACGATGAAGCAACGCGGTCTTCGAGCCGCCGATGTTCAGTGTTCGGCGCTGGTCCTCGCCGAGAGCCGCGATGAACGCCGCGGCCCGCTGCGACGCCTCTGCCAGCGCCTTTTTGGGACCGCCGAACAGACCGGGAATGTGCGGCGCGTGCGCCTCGTAGGCCATGACGCCTCCGCAGCGCAACCGGGCGGGCAGCACGTTCAATGCCTTCGACAGCGCACGCGGTTCGGCGAACCCGCCCCGATGCAGCCCGACATCGATCTCGAAAGCGATGCGCAACCCGACGTCGAGTTCGGCGGCCAGAGCGCCGTATTCCGCCAGTCTCTCTTCGCTGTCGATCAGCCAGCAGACGCGCGACCAGTCGGCGGTGCCGCTTGAAATCGCTTGCCTTGCCGCGCCGACCGGCATCGGCTTGCCGTAAAGCATGTCGGCATCGGGAAGAGCGTCGAGCACGGCCCTTGTGATCGGCGGATGAAACGTCATGAAGCGATGGGTGCCGAGCGCCTCGGCGATATGCGAAAGCAGCGGCAGGCAAGCAAGCGACTTGTCGACCAGCCGCACGGCAAGGCCGGGCGCCAGTCTCTGCTTCACCAGGTCGATGTTGCGGTCCAGCCGGTCGCGGTCGAGCACCAGACAAGGCTGAAAGACGCCGGCCGCCCTCAACGCATCAGACAGCGTGGTGAAATAGCCGCTCATTGGCCGATGCCGAACAGGCCGGCCATGTAGGGCGAGACGAAACGGTTCTCGGGATCGATGTCTCGCCGACCGGCCATCGCATCATCCCAGCGCGGATAGAGCTTTTTGAGATCCGCCGCCTTCAGGCTGTGCATCTTGCCCCAATGCGGCCGGCCGCCATGCCTGCGGAAGATCGGCTCGGCCGCCCGCATGAAGGGCTCAGGGTCGTTGGCGGCATCGTGGTGAATGGCGATCGAGCAGGTCAGACGCTTGTAGAAGGGCGAAAGCCAGAACATGTCGGGTGCCACCGAGCGCACCTCCATCGGAAAATAGACTTCCGGAAAGTGCTTCTCGGTCAGCTCGATGATCTGCGTGATCACCTTCGGCCCCTCCTCGAAGGGCAGATGATACTCCATCTCGTTGAACTTGGTCTGGCGGTCGCTGGCATAGACGTTGAGCCAGTCTTGCACATAATCCTCGGCCGGCACCTTTTTCACGGCGCCGCGGATCAAAGAGCGGCGCAGCCATGGGAGCCGGCGCAGCCCCCGGCTCAGTTTGCGTAGCGTCGCCAGGCCGGTCTCGTCGTCGCCGGTGGGCCTGGTGGTCGGGTTCGCGTCGCTGAGGTCGCTGGCGATGAACTGCGCGTAGCCGGAAAACGGAATGTAATAAAATTCGGCCGACCGGTGCGCGGCCATCATCGTCTCGAAATCGCGCAGCATGTCGGCGATCGGCAGCACCCATTTGCGGCGGCGCAGCCGGTAGGTCGCGATGTTGTTCAGCGTGACTTCGGTCAAGATGCCGAAGGAGCCGAGCGCAACGCCCATCGCCTGGATCATGTCCTGGTCGCGGGTCCGATCGAATTCGCGCAACTCGCCCCGTCCGTCCACGATCTGCACCGTCTCCAACTGGGTGTGATAAGCACCCAACGTCGGCCCGGAACCATGGGTGGCGGTGCCCAGCGCGCCGCCGATCGCCTGGCGGTCGATGTCGCCCATGTTGGGAAGCCCCTGGCCGATGCCCTGCAGCATGTGCATCAGCGGGCCGAGCCGGGTCCCTGCCCGCACCCGCGCGCGATGGCTTTGTACATCGTGCGAGACCAGCCCCTCGATCTTCTCTAGGGAAACGATCGAGCCTTGCGATGCCACCAGCGGCGTGAAGGAGTGGCCAGCACCCGCCACGCGCAGCGGCCCAGGTGCCGTGCGCACCAGATCGGCAAGCTCGCCGGCGTCGGTTGGAGTGGCGACCAGCTTCGGCTCGGCGCGCACGAAGCCCGACCAGTTGCTCCAGTTCCGCGCGGTGATTGTCGACATGCAGCCGTCCCGTCAGGCGCGCCGACGGCGCATAGTGGTCACGAACAGGCCAAGCAGGGCCACGCTGGCAAACGCGCTTGCCGCGGCGAATTCCGGCACCGGCCGGAAATCCTTGCCGTCGATGAGCAGCGACGCCGCGACCGGCCCGATCGCCAGGCCGAAGAGCTGTGCAGCCGGCACCAGCAGCACGGCGGTACGCGTCTCGTCGGCCGTGATCGCCAGCCGGATCTGATAGGGTACGATGAACAACAGGATGAAGCCCATGACCAAGGCGGCGATCCAGAATGTCGTCAGGCCAGGTGCGCTGGCAAGAACAAGGGAGGAGACCAGCGCGACGGCACCGATGGCCGTAATGGCAATGCGGTAATCGATGCGCGCCTCGAACACGGTCGCCGTCATCGCGCCCAGGACCTGCGTCGCCAGGCTGGCCGAGACGATCAGACCGACGGTCCAGCTATCAATCCCATACTGCGCACCGAGCGGTTCCAGGAAGGCCCAGATCGCGCCGAAGAACATGAAGTAGCAGAAGACCGACAATAGCGCGGTGATCGACGGAACCGTCAGCACATTGGCCAGGTTCTCCTCTTTCGGCAGGTCGGCGTAGTCACCGGGTACGGTGAAAGCGGCCGCCAGCGAGACGACGCAGACGACGGCAAGCACGATGAAGCCGCCGGACGACCCCGCCTCGGGAATGACATAGAGTGCCAAAAGCAGAGCGAGCGCACATTGCGCCAGGGTCTGCAGCGTCACGAAATAGCCGCCGATGCGCTCCGCCCGGCGCGAACGGGCGATCAGTTCGGTGGCGATCGCGACCAGGCCGCCCTCAGCCAGCCCGGCGATGGCGCGGGCGGCGATCAGCGCATTGGCGCTTGCGGCATGGGCGGTCCATACATTCGCCAGGGCCAGCAGGATCAAAAGGACGGCGCTTTTCCAGCGCATGTTGCGCGCGGAAAGCAGCATCGCCACCACGGCTGAACCGATGGCGATCGCGATCATCTCCGCCGTGGCGACCAGCGCCAGTTCATCGCCGCTGACATGGCCCTCGGTGTAGAGCGCGCCAAGCAGCACGGGCTGAAGCCCGAGGATCAGCAGCCCGACCGAGCCGATCCATAATGCGGAGCCGAGCTCGACGCCGGTCGGGTTGCCGACCAGCCAATCGCCATTTTCCGCTTGTACGGCTTGCGTCGCAGTCACGAGGCGCCTCCCAACGTCCTTGCAGTGCGATAAAAAAGCTGACAATTTGTCAGCATTACGAAACTGATACTTGATCATGTTTCTTGTCAACCGGGAATTTTGAAGCTCTCGCGAGAGATTGGGCGCATGGCAGAAGCAAGCCGGATGGCGACGGCGCCGAGGCGCAGGCCCAAGCAGGAGCGGAGCCGCGAACGCATCGACGCGATCCTTTCGACGACCATGCGGCTGATCGGCGAAAAAGGCATCGACGCGGTGACGATGAAGGAAGTGGGCGCACTGGCGGGCGGACCGATCGCCACCGTCTACCATTATTTCCCCAACAAATCGGCGATCCTGGCGATGCTCTATGAGCGCTTCTCGGAGGAAAGCCGCGCACGCTTCGGCGAGATCATCGCCGAAATAAGTGGGCTTGAGGACGTGACGGCTGCCGCGGACCGCATGATCGAGGACTATTACCGGCGCGTGGCCGACAACCCGGCCATCCAGGATCTGCAGAACGCGATACAGGCTGACAAGGCGCTGCAGAACCTCGACATTGCTGAGACAAGGCACCAGGCCAAGATGTTCTGCGACCACGTCGCTCCGATGCTGCGGCCCGACCGGCGCGAAGACTTCGCGCGCGTGGTGTTCCTGATCTTCCAGCTTGCCGGCGGCGTCGTGCGGCTAGCGCTGACGCAGGACGAGAAGGAAGGCCGCCGCACGATCGACGACTACAGGTCCATCATCCATACGCAGCTGAGATTGTTTCTGTAGTTTTCGGCGGCGGCTTTCGCGCCCCTCTCCCGTGACATCGACACGTCTTGCGTATCGAAGTATCGGGCGCCAGGATCTCTGACCGATAGCGGCAGAGCACCCCTCCGCGCCTTGTTTTGCCGTCGATTGCGGGAGGAACCGGCGCATTTCGCATGAAAGGCCAGCGGCAACTGGCACGTTCTGCGAGCGGGCTTTCGCGGAAAACAAAATTTCGCGCCGCTGCCCGCTCGCGCGCGCCTTGACTCTCGCCAGCCAGCAGCCTATTTCACCGCCACGTTAGCACTCGCCCTGGGTGAGTGCTAACCACAGGTCCGGTACCGCCGGGCTTTGTAGATTGTCCGGCTTCGCCGGACGGAGGAACTGTTTCTCACCGTTCTCATCGAGGAAGAAAACATGGCAAAGTCGAAGTTCCGCCCGCTTCATGACCGCGTGGTCGTACGCCGGGTCGAATCCGAATCCAAGACCGCCGGCGGGATCATCATCCCCGACACGGCGAAGGAAAAGCCGCAGGAAGGCGAGATCATCGCCGTCGGCTCCGGCGCCCGCGACGAAGCTGGCAAGCTCGTGCCCCTGGACGTCAAGGCTGGCGACCGCATCCTGTTCGGCAAGTGGTCGGGCACCGAAGTCAAGCTCAATGGCGAAGACCTTCTGATCATGAAGGAATCCGACATTATGGGCATCATCGGCTGAATATCGGCCTTTCCATCAACTGAATCTTGAATCTTCGGGCTCGATCCGAGCCCCTGCCAGGAGTTGAACATGGCTGCCAAAGACGTAAAATTCTCCCGCGACGCCCGTGAGCGCATGCTGCGCGGCGTCAACATCCTCGCCGACGCGGTGAAGGTCACGCTCGGCCCCAAGGGCCGCAACGTCGTCATCGACAAGTCGTTCGGCGCACCGCGCATCACCAAGGACGGCGTCACCGTCGCCAAGGAAATCGAACTTGAGGACAAGTTCGAGAACATGGGCGCGCAGATGGTCCGCGAAGTCGCTTCGAAGACCAACGACATCGCCGGCGACGGCACCACGACCGCGACCGTTCTGGCGCAGTCGATCGTCCAGGAAGGCCACAAGGCGGTTGCCGCCGGCATGAACCCGATGGACCTGAAGCGCGGCATCGACCTGGCCGTGACCGAAGTGGTCGCAGCTCTCGGCAAGGCCGCCAAGAAGATCAAGACCTCCGAGGAAGTCGCCCAGGTCGGCACCATCTCGGCCAATGGCGACGAGTCGGTCGGCAAGATGATCGCGGAAGCGATGCAGAAGGTCGGCAACGAGGGCGTCATCACCGTCGAGGAAGCCAAGACCGCCGAGACCGAGCTGGAAGTCGTCGAAGGCATGCAGTTCGACCGCGGCTATCTCTCGCCCTACTTCGTCACCAACCCCGACAAGATGGTTGCCGATCTCGAGGACGCCTACATCCTGCTCCACGAGAAGAAGCTCTCCAACCTGCAAGCCATGCTGCCGGTCCTGGAAGCGGTCGTGCAGACCTCGAAGCCGCTGCTCATCATCTCGGAAGACGTCGAAGGCGAGGCCCTGGCCACGCTGGTCGTCAACAAGCTGCGCGGTGGCCTGAAGATCGCCGCCGTCAAGGCTCCGGGCTTCGGTGATCGCCGCAAGGCCATGCTGGAAGACATCGCCATCCTCACCGGTGGCCAGGTCATCTCCGAAGACCTCGGCATCAAGCTCGAGAATGTCGGCCTCAACATGCTCGGCCGCGCCAAGAAGGTGTCGATCTCGAAGGAGAACACCACCATCGTCGACGGCGCCGGCAAGAAGGCCGAGATCCAGGGCCGCGTTGCCCAGATCAAGCAGCAGATCGAGGAGACCACCTCGGACTACGACAAGGAGAAGCTGCAGGAGCGTCTGGCCAAGCTCGCCGGCGGTGTTGCCGTTATCCGCGTCGGCGGTGCGACCGAAGTGGAAGTGAAGGAAAAGAAGGACCGCGTCGATGACGCCCTCAACGCGACCCGCGCGGCCGTAGAAGAAGGCATCGTTGCCGGCGGTGGCGTGGCCCTGCTGCGCGCTTCGGGCAACCTCAAGGCCACCGGCGTCAACTCCGACCAGGCCGCCGGCATCAACATCGTTCGCCGCGCACTGCAGGCCCCGGCCCGTCAGATCGCTGCCAACGCCGGTGCGGAAGCATCGATCGTTGCTGGCAAGATCCTCGAGAACAAGGGCGCGACCTTCGGCTACAACGCCCAGACCGGCGAATATGGCGACATGATCGCCATGGGTATCGTCGATCCGGTCAAGGTCGTGCGTACGGCTCTCCAGGACGCGGCCTCGGTCGCCGGCCTGCTGGTCACCACCGAAGCCATGATCGCGGAGGCTCCGAAGAAGGAGTCGGCTGGCGGCGGCATGCCTGGCGGCATGGGCGGCGGCGGCATGGGCGGTATGGGCGGCATGGACTTCTAATCCAGCCATCTGCTTTATGCATGTGGAAAGGGCGGCAGCGATGCCGCCCTTTTCTTTGCACATTCATGCCTTGCTTCAGCGTAGTCGGTTGGAATCAGCGTCAGACAGCAGTGCTCTCCGCTTGCCGCGTCGCCTTGCCGGCGAGGACTGCCTGCTCGATCAGGGTAGCCACCTCATCGGCCACGACGTTGATCGATGAGCGATCGCGGGTGGCGCGGGCAATCACCATCAGGCCTTCCAGCGAGGACTCGACCAACAGCGCCAGCGCCCGTGCGCGGCGCTCGACCACCCCTGCCCTGACAAACGCCTGGCGCAGCAGGCCGATCCACTGCTCGAAAGCGGAGCGGCAGATTTCCTCCAAGTCCGGCACGTCGTTCGGCGCATCGAGCACGACCGGCGCGATCGGGCAGCCGAGCGAGAATTCGTTGTCCTCCAGCATGCGAGCGACCGACTGGTAGATGTGGTGAACGGCGACCGCCGGATCGCTTTCCGCCGCCAGCTCGGCACCAAGCCTCTCAGTCACCTCGGCCACGCTGGCGCGCGTCACTTCGACGACCAGTTGATCCTTGCCACCGGGAAAGTGGAAATAGAGCGAGCCGCGCGGGGCGCCGCTGGCGCTCAGTATATCATTGAGCGAAGTGCCGTGATAGCCGCGCCGCCTGAGCAGCAATCCGGTCGTTTCGAGTATGCGGGCTCTCGTATCGTTGGCCATGTCAACCTCTGTCAGGAGAGGGTCACTATAAGCCTTGCCATGAATATGACAACCGGTCTATATAATATGTAGATCGGTCTATATATTAAGGAAGCCGAAATGCGCAGCTATCGTCTTGAAGGTTTGGGCGGAACCGAATGTCTGGTGATGCGGGAAGAGGTGCGACCGGAGCCAAGGCCCCAGGAGATCGTGGTGCGGGTGCGCGCCACCTCGCTCAACCGACGCGATACGATGATCCTCAATGGCACCTACCCCTTGACACCGCGCCGCGGGATCGTTCCGCTCAGCGACGGCGCCGGCGAGGTCGTCGCCATCGGCGATGATGTCACACGCTTTGCCGTCGGCGACCGTGTCACCGGCAGCTATTTCGCCCGCTGGATCGATGGCCGCATCAATGCCGGAATGATCGACCAGCTCGGCTGCACGCTGGATGGCATGCTCGGCGAGTACGCCGTGCTTGACGAGCAATGGGCGGTGCGACTTCCCGAGCATCTCGACTGGCGCGAGGCGGCAACGCTGAGCTGCGCCGGCCTGACAGCCTGGAACGCACTGACCGGGGCGGAGATTCCCAAGCCCGGCCAATGGGTTCTAGTCATAGGCTCGGGCGGCGTCTCGCTGTTCGCGTTGCAGTTCGCTAAGCTGCTCGGCTGCCGCGTCGTCGCCGTCACCTCTCGCGCCGAGAAGGTCGGCAAGCTGCGGGCGATGGGGGCCGACCTCGTCGTGTCCTCGACCGACATGCCGGAATGGGGGGCGATGGTGCGTGGCGAGACCGGCGGTATCGACCTTACCGTCGAAACCGGCGGCCCGCCGACGTTCGCGCAGTCGCTGATCGCCAGCGCGCTTTACGGGCGCATCGTGCTGCTCACCATTCAGGATGCGAAGGGCGCAACGGTGCAGATCCCGGGCGCCGTCTATCAGCGCAGCCTCGTCACAATCGGCCGTCTGTTCGTCGGCAGCCGCGCAAACCTCGAAACGATGCTCAACGCCGTCTCGGCGCACCGGTTGAGACCGGTCATCGACAAGGTCTTCCCCTTCGCCGAGGCCCGCGACGCCTACCGCTATTTCCAGCAAGGCGACGTGTTCGGGAAGGTCGTCATCGACGGAGCCTGATCTTTCATATCGATCGAACCAGAAGGGAGAACAGCAATGACAATTCGTGAAGCTTCGGCCGAGTGGCAAGGCACGCTGAGGGAAGGTTCAGGCCGGCTGCGGCTCGGCAGTGGTGTGTTCGAAGGCGCCTATTCCTTTCCGTCGCGTTTCGAGAACGGCCCCGGCACCAACCCGGAAGAACTGATTGCGGCCGCGCATGCCGGCTGCTTCTCGATGGCGCTGACCTTCATCCTTGGCCAGGGAGGTCATATTCCCCGGGACATCCGCACCATCGCCAGGGTGCACCTCGGAGCGACGGAGGCCGGGCCGACCATCACCCGCATCGACCTTGAAACGGCGGTGGACGTCGCGGGGCTCGCCGAAGACCAGTTCGAGCGCCTTGCCCAGTCCGCCAAGGCGAGCTGTCTCGTTTCGCGCGCGCTGGCCGGCGTGGCCCAGATCAACCTCAAGGCGACCCTCGTGGGTACCGCCGCGCAACAATAAATCAGGAGAAGCACGAGATGAGCAGCATCATAGACAGCCATCCAGAGTCGCGGCGGACAGCCGAGATCATGCGGCGCTTCAACGATGTGTTCCAGTTGCACGAACCGTCGGCGCTCGCCGAGCTGGTGGGCGAAGACTGCGTGATTGAAAACACCGTGCCGGCACCGGACGGTGCGCGCCATGCCGGCAAGGCGGCCTGCGTCGGGCTATGGACGGCGATCGCGACCCAGCCCGGCACGCGCTTCGACATCGAGGAGACCTTCGTCGCCGGCGAGCGGGCGACGATCCGCTGGCGCTACTGGATGGCGGACGGCAATTCGCTGCGCGGCGTCAATCTGATGCGCGTCGAGGGCGGGCGGATCGTCGAGGCGATGGGCTACGTCAAGGGATAGGCCGGCCTCACCATATGAGTTACTCCTAATACACATCGGTTTGTGCTAGGAATAGAGTCCGACCGCCATTCGACGATCGAGAAAGACCATAGGGAGGACTAATGTCATGAACATCAGAACCGCCTGCTTTGGAGCACTCGCGTTGACCGTTCTCAGCGGCACGGCACTTGCCGGAGCGCTCGACTCGCCCAAGATGATGGAACCGTTCTTCACCGATGCGAGCATGAAGACGATGAAATCCGACGCCGAGATGAAAACCGCCTGGGCAAAAATGTCCAAGGACGACCAAGCCATGATGATGAAGGAATGTCAGGATGCGGCGATGAGCAAGCCGTATGCCCCGTTCTGCGAAAAATTGAAGGCGCTCGGCGGCGCGAACAAATGATTGCCGGCTAGTCCGGAGTTGAAGAACAAAAGAAGGCGGGCCAAGGCTCGCCTTCTTTTGTTCGGCATCGATTTCGTGCCAAGGCGAGGCGAACGAATTCTACCTGTCCGCCAGCGCAAGCTTGGCGCCGAGCATGACGAAAGCGCCGGCGAACGTGCGGCGCATCCAGGTCAGCACCCTCGGCCGCGACGCGACATGGCTGCGGATCGAGGCGGCGAAGATGCCATAGCCGACGAAGATGACGAAGGTCAAAAGCATGAAGACGCTGCTCAGTTCCAGCATCTTCGACAGCGCGTGCGGCTCGGTCGTGCTGACGAACTGCGGCAGGAAGGCAAAGAAGAAGATCGACAGCTTCGGGTTGAGCACATTGACGAGGATGCCTCTCGCAATCACCTTGCCGGTGGAGCGCGGCGCGACATTGTCCTCGACGTTCAGACCACCCCTCTCCTTCAGCGTGTTCCAGGCCATGTAAAGGAGGTAGGCGACGCCCAGATATTTCAGCGTCTCGAAGGCGACCGCGCTGGTGTGCAGGAGCGCGGCGAGGCCGGTGATGGCGGCAGCCATATGCGGGATGATGCCGAGCGTGCAGCCGAAAGCGGCGACGATGGAGGCGCGGGCGCCGCGGGAAAGCCCGGCGCTCAGCGTGTAGAGGACGCCGGTGCCGGGCGAAGCCACCACGATCAGCGACGTCAACAAGAATTCGATGCTCACGATTTGGTTCTCCGCTGTGCTGCCCGGCGGGCAGCGTAGCAGCGAAATCCCCGCGCACAAGCCGCGGCGCCGTCAGATCAGAGGACAGGCAGCCCATGCGCCCGACGCGCCATCAGGCAATCCTCGTCGCCGGGCATGCAGGCGCGGCAGACATCCGGGCGCAACTCGTAGATGCCGCAAGCGGTTGCCTTGCCCACTGCGCCACAGAGAGCCGAACAGCGCGGGCCCTCGCAACGCATACCCGACAGATCGGCCGCGACATACTTGTCCGGGATACGGTCGAGCTGCGCGTCGTCCTCGGTGGAAAAGCGCGGCCACTCGGCCGAGTAGGAGCAACAGGCGCCGCAGCTCTGGCAATCAAATGCCGGGACGGTGCCTCGTTGGGGCGATGAAAGGCTTGCTGCGGTCACCAACGAGAACGGTCCCTGCACAGCAGATTGCGGTCGGCGTCTTGCGGCAAGGCGCTATTTCTTCTTGCCTGCCTTGCGCGACGGCGCCTCGGTCGGCGACTTGAATAGGTCGGTCGCGGCCTCGGCAGCGGCATCCGCCTTCGGCGCGGCAGCCGGCTTGACCGGCTTTGCAGCGGCGGCGGGCGCCGGCGGGTGATCCTTGGCGGAGAATTTTATGGCCATCTCAGTCCTCGTCGGCGAAGCGCGATGGTGCGCGCGGACTGCGCAAACGGCCGATCAGGGCCGAAACCGCCGTTATGTTCATTTCCTCAGGCGACCAGTTCCTCGCCTCCGCGATGTGATGCGGCGCCAGTTCGCGATGCGTGCTGCCGCTGTAGGCGGCGTCCTGATGGGTCACCGGCTCGCGGGTCTTGGCGTCTTGGCGGACATATTCGATCAAATAGTTCGGGCACTCGGCGCGGCCCCGCACGCCGACGCGCACCTGTGCATCGCCATGGACGCGCTTGCAGCGTTCGAGTTTTTCCAGCACACGCCGGACATATTCGACTGGCTTGTCCAATGTTTCGACCATGTCGGCGATGGTCGCATCAGCGGCGATGGGTGTCGCCGGCACACGCTTCGTCGCCATCAGCGTCTTCCGGCCCGTTTCGGCAACGCCGCCTGTGCGGCCGCCGCAGCCATTTCATCTGCCTCTTTTTCCAGGCGCAGTTCGCGCAAACGCGCGGTCTTGGCTTCACGCGCCTGGGTGAGGGCATCGCGTTCGGAAATGATGCGGTTGAGCGACATCGACTGGGTTTGCGTCTTGCTGAACAAGGGCACTGCCTGATCAGCAGCTGTTTTCGAATTGGCGGTCAAAATCTTTCTCCTGTCAGGAGTCTCGTGCCGATAGGGCAAGACCGGTCTTCAGTCAGGACCCACGCACAAAAGCATTGGGGCGGCGGATTCAACTTGCTGGAGCGTCCCTTAGCACGTTCAGGCCGACGCGCAGCGCATTTTCGGCGGCGAGACCCACAAAGTGAAAAAGGCCAGGCACCGCCTGACCTTCCATGAGAGCGTCGCGCATCCAGTGGATGCACAGGACGCTCCGGCACGCAGCGTGCGAAAACTCAGGTTTCCGCCGCCATGCGCCCGAATTCGCCATTCACCAGTGCCAGTACATCCGTGGTCACCGGGAAGGCTGAATCCTTTTTCAGGCCGCCTTCAACTGGTCGGCCGACATCTTGCCGGACTTGTTGTCGCGGACCATCTCGTAGCCGAGCTTCTGGCCCTCGACGATGTCACGCATGCCGGCGCGCTCTACGGCCGAGATGTGGACGAAAACGTCGGCAGAGCCGTCGTCAGGCTGAATAAAACCAAAACCTTTGGTGGCGTTGAACCATTTAACTGTGCCGGTGCTCATGACGAACCCTTTCCATGGCAAATACTCGTTCGCCGTCATGCGGATGCACAACGTCGTTTGTCTCGATTTTTGATGTGGGAAGTTCGTCAAAGGCGCGCTGCAAAGCGCGGATAACAAAAGTCAGTCAACAAATATCGACAAAGGTCTTGTAAGCTATTTAAACGGCCATGTCAATTCTTGGCTCACCCGCCTGTCGTAAGCAGATGAGTTGTCCGGATTAGGTAGCACGTGAGTTGTCCGGTTTTATCGCCAGCGGATGGAGGCTGGGGATGAAGCGGACGGCATGGCTACAGGACCGGAGAATGCAAAAGTTTCGGGACGTATTGAGCCGCTGGAATGGCGGCGATCTTTCGATGATGGAGGCAGGGGAGTTGCTTGGCATGTCGGAGCGGCAATTCCGACGCTACCGCGACCGGTACGAAGAAGCTGGGGAAGCAGGGTTGCTGGATCGGCGCTTGGGCAAGCTTTCGACGCGTCGGGTGCCGGCGGAAGCGATTGAGGAGATGCTGGAGCTTTACCGTCATCGCTACCTCGGCTGGAATGTGAAGCATTTCCACGAGCACCTGCTGCGCGATCACCATTTCAGCTGGGGCTACACCTTCATCAAGACGCAGCTCCACGCGGCGGGCCTTGTGGAACGGGCCAAGCGGCGCGGTGCTCACCGGCGCAAGCGGGAGAGGAAGCCTTGCGAGGGGATGATGCTGCATCAGGATGGCAGCCGTCATCGATGGCTGGCGGGTGAGCCGATGCTGGACCTGATCGTGACGATGGACGATGCGACGAGCACGATCTATTCGGCCTTCCTGATCGAGGAGGAAGGCACGGCGTCGAGCTTTCAGGGCCTTCTGGAGACATTCGTCGCCAAGGGATTGCCATCGAGCCTCTACAGCGATCGCGGCAGCCACTATTTCGTGACGCTGAAGGCCGGCGAGGCGGTCGACAAAAGCCGGCTGACCCAGGTCGGCCGGGCGCTCGAGCGGCTGGGTATCGAACATATTCCAGCCTATTCCCCTGAAGCGCGAGGCCGCTCGGAGCGGATGTTCTCCACCTTGCAGGATCGGCTGCCGAGAGAGCTGGCGCTGGCCGGAATTGCCGACATCGAGGCCGCCAACCGGTTCATCGCACAGACCTACCTACCAGCTCACAATGCCCGCTTCGCCAGGCCGGCCGCGGTCGAGGACAGCGCCTTTGTCGCCGCAGACCCGCAACAACTGGCCCAGATCCTGTGCATCGAGGAGGAGCGCGTCGTTGCCCGCGACAACACGGTCGCCTTCGCGCGGCTGCGATTGCAGCTGCCGCAAAGCCCGATCCGGCATCACTTCGTCAAAGCCACCGTCAAGGTCAGGCACTACCCGGATGGAACCCTGGCGATCTTTCACGGGCCGCGCCGCATTGCTCGCTACAGCTCTGACGGCGCCGCAATCGAAGACACTTGCCCCATCAGGCAAGCCGCGTGAACCGCTTCGACGCCAAAACAGAAGCGGACAGATCATGTGCTACCAAACCGGACAACTTGATTAGCTACCGACA